>CAZOJS010000189.1:0-12488 GCA_964580175.1 uncultured Anaerolinea sp.
CGATGTACAGGCGCTCCCGGACCCGACTGGCGATGAACCCGGTGGCAGTCACGACCACGATGACCGAATTCGAGATCAGCAAACCGACGATGAACGCCAGGAGCATCGGAATGCCCAGACCCTGGCTCGACGCGCCACCGATGGCCGCGATCAGGAGGACCTGCGTACCTGTCTCCGCGCCGATCCCGTGGATCATCCCGACGCCCAGCGCCGCCCTTGGGCCATAGGCGGTCATCTCGATCGGGTCGGCATGCTCATGCCCGTGGAGGCGTGCCTGAAACCGTCGCCACCCGTAACGAACCGAATCGAAGACCAGCATCCAGCGGCTTCGAAGCCGGAATTCGTGGCCATGCCGAGCGTACTGGTAGAGCGACACGAAGACCCACGTTCCGAGAAGGACGAGGGTCACTCCGACGACGCGACTCATGATCGGATCCACCCAATCCGGGAGGACCGCCCCGAACAACAGAGCGAGCCCGCCCAGGAGCGCGACGACGAGGGCGTGCCCGAGGGCGTACAGCGTGCCGAGCGCCAGGGCACGGCGCTGCTCGACGAGAAGATTCCGATGGACGGCCCCAACCGCGACATGGTCGGCGTCGTGAGCGCC
The DNA here is from genome assembly GCA_964580175.1 of uncultured Anaerolinea sp. GTDB lineage: Bacteria > Chloroflexota > Limnocylindria > Limnocylindrales > CSP1-4 > UBA5189. The sequence continues at coordinate 608 of CAZOJS010000189.1, forward strand.
GCTCGTCGCCACGTGGGCATGCGCCGCTGGGTCCCTGTGCGCGGCCAGCTCCGCCGCCCCGCCGTGCTCGTGAGCGTGCCCATGGTCGCGGCTCGCGCTGGGTCCCGACTGATCGTCGTGGGCGGCCGTACGGGCCGTGGCTCGGGCCGATGCGTGGGCCGAAGCGTGCACCTCCTCGGCCACATCGGCGGCCGCGGTCGTGGACGTCACGTCGGTGATCGCGGCGATGTGATCCCAGTCGAACCCGTGCCGAATTCCAAGGACGAGCGCCGTCCCCAGAAGGCCGGCACCACGGATGGCGATATCAAGTTCGGCGAAGAGGGGCATGAACGGCGTTGGCCCTTGATGCGAAGGCTGCGATAGCGTGTTGACGATCGGCGTCAGTGTCAATCGTGGATGCGCGCCCCGCGGGAGACCGGATCAACGGTCAGTCGTGGAGCCGTCCGTAATGGGCCATGACCTCACGCAGGCGATCGTGCGGGACTGCGCGCGCGATCCTGCCGTCGCGGCCGGTCATCGTCTCGGCGGCGACGAGTGCATTGACGATCGCCTCTTCCGTGGCCTCCACGGCGGCCTCGAAGAGCGGATCCAGCGCCGTGTCGATGAGCATGCGAACGGTCGCCACACCCAGGCCCGGCCCGTTTGTTTCCGGCGGCGTCATGGCCCGATTGCCGGTCGCAAAGCAGAGGATGATGTCGCCGGAAGTCGTAGCGCCGACGCCACCCATCCGCGCGATCCCAAGCGATGCGCGCTGGGCGAGCCGGCGGCACTGGTGCGGCAGGAGCGGGGCGTCGGTTGCGACCACGACGATGATCGAGCCGTCGCGAGGTCGCGCCTCGATGGCACCCAGGATGTCTGACGAGCCGCGCCGGCGTGGGTACGGAGACGGCACCTCGTCGGTGGTGATCTCGGCCCCGACCGGTACACCGTCGATTCTGAGCAGCCCGCGGCGGCCGTAATTGGCCTGGACGAGCACGCCGACCGTCCACGTCTCCGGACCGGCCGCGACCCGGCGCGAGGCGGTCCCGATGCCGCCCTTGAATTCGTAGCAGATCATGCCCGTGCCCCCGCCGACGTTGCCCTCGACCACGGGTCCAGAGCGCGCGTCCGCAAGCGCGTCCACGACGTGCTCGGCCCGGACATGGAACCCGTCGGCGTCGTTGAGCAAGCCGTCCCAGGTCTCCCCGACGACCGGCAGCGCCCAGAAGAAGACATCTCCTTTCTTCGATCGGACGCCCTCCGCGACGAGGGCGTCATGCACGGCACCGATGGAGTGAGTGTTGGTGATCGCGATGGCCCCACCGAGCATGCCGGCCTCGCGGACCCACTCGAGCCCGGTCATCTCGCCGTTGCCGCTCAGGACGTGTGATCCTGCGAACACGGGCTCGTGCCAGATGTCTCCCTCGTGCGGAACGATGACGGTCACGCCGGTACGCACGGGTCCCCGACCGACGACGAGGGGCCCCTCGCCCTCGATGATCGTGGCGTGGCCGACGCGAACGCCCGGAACGTCGGTGATCGCGTTGAACGGGCCGGGTTCCAATTCCCCGATTTTGATGCCGAGATCGCGAGCGCGTGGCCGGCGGTCAGACGGGATCAATCGGAGCGGCTCGACGAGATGAGGTCCACACCGGGGATCCTCGCGATCGCCTCCAGCGCTCCGGCCATGGCCGCGTTGGATCGACCTCGAACCGACAGGTCGGCCCGGTAGCTGTCCTTGCCGAGGCGCTGCGTCTGGAGCGACGCGATGTCCAGCTTGGCGTTGCTCAGGACCGTGGAGACGTCCCCGAGCGCCTCAACACGCTCGAGTGCCAGGCGAAGCTGCAATTCCGGAAGGTGCGTGCCGCGGAGGCGCTCAGCGAGCGCGTTGATCGGCCACAGGCTGGTCAGAATGATCGCGCCACCGACGACCGCGAGGATGTGGTCGCCGACCCCGGCTGCCATTCCGACGGCCGACGTCGCCCACAGGCTCGCCGCTGTCGTCAGCCCTCGGATCACCACGCCGTCCTTGAGAATCGCGCCGGCGCCGAGGAAGCCGATCCCCGACACGATCTGGGCCGCGATGCGGGTTGGGTCGATGATCCCGGTGGCCTCGCCATCGACGGTGAACCCGTGGATGGAGAGCACCGTGAAGAGGGCGGATCCGAGGGCCACCAGCATGTGCGTTCGGATGCCCGCGGGATGCCCATGGATTTCATGCTCCGCGCCGACGGCGGCCCCGAGGGCGGCCGCGATGATCAGGCGGAGGCTGAGGTCGAGCTGGAGCGGGACATCGATCATCGGCGGGTGGTCGGCAACATGGCGGTCATCATAGCCAGTGTGGGCATTGAGCCGGGCCTCGCGAGTTCAAATCGATTGCCCGGCCTTCTGCCGCGCCTGAATGTCACCAAGACGTCACGAGCCGCGGCGTATCGTCGGACCATGCATTCCGCTCAACTCTTGCCGCCAGATCCGGCGGGCGACCATGCGCGCGTCGGCGCGGACGACGGGGCGCCAGGCCCGGTCCAACCTCGCTCCACTCGTGGCCGCGCTGCTGTTGCGGGAGTGCTGGCCACCATCAGCGCCCTGGCCACGGGCGAACTCCTCGCCGGCATCGTTGCTGGCGTGCCCTCGCCGGTGCTGTCCGTCGGGCGGCAGGTCGTGGACCTCCAGCCCCCCGGCGCCAAGGAAATCGCGGTATCCCTGTTCGGAACGGCGGACAAACTCGCGCTCGAGGTCCTCGTCGTGCTGGTCGCGATCGCGATCGGGGCGGCGCTCGGCATCCTCGGCCGGAGCAGGCCGGTTCCGGCAATGGCCGTGATCGGGGGGTTCGTGGCACTCGGCTTTGCGGCCGGACTGCGTGATCCCGATGTCGTGCCGTTCTTTGCCATCGGCGCAGGTCTGGCTGAATTCGCGGTCGGCGCGACGGTCCTCGACCGTCTGCTCGCGCTCGTCGCGCGCACCAGCGCTACTTCCGCTGGCGGAATGCCCGACTGGTCCCGTCGCTCGCTGCTGGTTCGTGGCGGTGTTCTTGTGGCAGCCTCGCTCGCGGCCACGGCGCTCGGCCGAACCCTTCTCGAGCGCCAGCGCGTTCCGGGACCCGACGAGCTTCCCCGCGTGGACGATACGGTCGCGCTGCCCGGCGGGGCCGATCTTGGGATCGCTGGTCTGACGCCGATCGTCGTGCCCAATGCGGACTTCTACCGGATCGATACGGCCCTGCTGGTCCCGAATGTGGACCGCGATACCTGGAACCTTCGGATCCACGGCATGGTTGAGCGCGAGGTGACCCTCACCTACGCAGAATTGATCGAGCTGCCGCTCATCGAGCAGCACGTCACGATCGCATGCGTCAGCAACCGGGTCGGCGGCGATCTGATCGGTAACGCGAAGTGGACCGGGGTCAGGCTCCGCGACGTCCTGGACCTGGCCGGCGTGAAGCCCGGCGCGACACAGATCGTCGGTCGGTCGGTGGACGGCTGGACGGCCGGGTCTCCAACGGCGTGGATCATGGACCCCGAACGGGAGCCGATGATCGCGATCGGCATGAACGACGAGGTCCTGCCCCGCGAGCACGGCTACCCCGCCCGGGTCATCGTGCCCGGGCTATTTGGCTACGTGTCGGCGACGAAGTGGGTCACGGAGCTTGAGCTGACGACGCTCGAGGCGTTCGACGCCTACTGGATACCGCTGGGCTGGTCCAAGGAAGCGCCGGTCCTGACCCAATCGCGGATCGATGTCCCTCGGCGCAACGCCACGGTCCCCCCGGGCTCAATCAAGATCGCCGGAGTGGCCTGGGCCCCGGATCGAGGGGTGATCAGGGTCGAAGTTTCGGTCGACGATGGGGATTTCCATGAGGCCACGCTGTCCGAGCCGATCTCGGATGCGACCTGGGTCCAATGGGAATACCCGTGGGTGGCGACCGCCGGCAACCACACCGCGCGCGTCCGAGCGACTGACGCGACCGGCGAGACGCAGACCGAGGTCGTCTCACGTCCGGATCCCGATGGGGCCCGCGGCTGGCACCGGATCCAGTTCAGCGTGGCCTGATCGCGCGCACCCGGTCCCGGGCGGCGCGAGGGCATCATCCGCCGCGAATCCGCTAGAGTCGGCGCGTGGCACGACGCACCTATCTATTCGACCCGCCGGAGCGTTTCATCGCCGGAACCGTCGGCGAGCCGGGCAGCCGCACGTTCTTCCTGCAGGCGCGCGAGGGCAGGCGCCTGGTGAGCGTAACCCTCGAGAAGGTCCAGGTCGCGGCCCTCGCCGAGCGACTCGGGCGAATCCTGTTCGAGCTCGGCGAACGCGGCATCGCCGACATCGGACCCGACCAGCCGGTCGAGGACGTCGCGCCGTTGGATGAGCCGCTGGTCGAAGCGTTTCGTGCCGGGACCCTCACGCTCGGCTGGGATGGCGGGCGGGAGCGCGTTCTCATCGAAGCGAGGGCCATGACCGACGAGGACGAAGCCGAATCGGCGGACGACGAAGGTGACGAGGAGTTGGCCGACGAGGAAAGGGCCGACGACGAGTCGGTTGCTGCGGCGATCGAACAGCTCATGGTTGACGACGATCCGGATGGCCCGGACGTCCTCAGCGTGCACCTGACGGCGGTAGCGGCTCGGGCCTTCGTTGAACGAGCCGTTCGGGTCGTCGGCGCTGGACGACCGCCCTGTCCGCTGTGCGGCAACCCGCTGGATCCCCAGGGCCACATCTGCCCGCGCCGGAACGGCCAGTACGTCAACTGAGCCGCGGTTCGCGGATGCCGCCACAATTCGAGGCCTCCATGACGGTGACCTCGAGGTTCTGGGTCGGCTGCCCGGGTCGTCCAACCAGGCGCTTGTCGTCCTCGTCCACCACCCCGCTCTGAGCGAGCCGTTCCACGCCGTCTACAAAGCCACGATCGCTGAGCGCCCGCTGCTCGACTTCCCGACCGGGACGCTTGCCCGACGGGAGGTTGCCGCCTTCCTCGTGTCGGAAGCCATGGGCTGGGGCCTCGTTCCGCCCACGGTCCATCGGGACGGACCCTTCGGCGAGGGCATGGTCCAGGAGTGGATCCACGCAGATCCCGAGGTCGATGTGGTGGCCATGGTCGTGGGTGACGATCCACGTCTCCGCCGGATGGCGGTCTTCGACGCGGTCATCAACAACACAGACCGCAAGGGCGGGCACCTGCTCCCGATGCCCGATGGCCATGTCTTCGGGGTCGATCACGGCGTCACGTTCTCGACCGTGCCGAAGCTCCGGACGGTGCTCTGGGGCTGGATGAGCACGTCACTCGGACCCGACGAGATGGCGGGTGTGGAGCGCGCCGCAGCGGCCCTCGACGGTGACCTCGCGGTCGAGCTCCGCGAGTTGCTGGCTCGACCGGAGGTCACGGCCACGAAGCGACGGGTCGCCCGGCTGCTGAAGACCGGCCGCTTCCCGCGCCCGAACCCGAACTGGCCCGCGGTCCCCTGGCCGGCGTTCTGAGGCCGACCCGCGAGGAGACCGGCCCGCACGGAGACCGGCCCAGCGGGCGGCGGACGACCATTGCACCCCGTCCGATCCGTGACTTCCCTGGCTTATGCGCCTTGCCTGAACACTGTGCGGGTTGTCGGGCCGCCGGAAGCCCGCTTTCCTGGCTGTCGCTCCGCTAGCGAGCGTTGTCCATGTTCGTCAGAGTCGGGCCACGCTCAGAACGGCGCCTGAGGGACGTCTCGTCGGCGCCACTTTCCGCACAGTGCTCCCCGGGTGATCATTAGCCATGAAGGCGGGCGGCGTATCGCGGCCGCGTGGCGGCACGAGCCTTCGGGCGCTCGGCGGTTCGGGCACGATACCCACGTGGAGAACCCGTGAGTTCGGCCGATCACCTGCTCGCCCTGGATGTCGGTACGCAGAGCGTGCGAGCCATCCTGTTCGACCCGCGTGGGACGCTCGTGGCCATGGGCCGGGTGCCGGTGGAGCCGTACGTCTCACCCGAACCGGGCTGGGCCGAGCAGGATCCCGACGTCTGGTGGGAGGCGATCGCTGAAGCGTGCCGGCGACTGTGGGCCGACCCGACAGCGCGGCCAGATTCGGTCGCCGGCGTGGCGCTCACCACGCAACGGGTCACGATCGTGGTGGCCGACGCGAACGGAACGCCGCTCCGACCGGCGATCGTGTGGCTGGACCAGCGCCGGACCGAGGACCTTCCGCCGGTGGGAGGCGCCTGGGGACTCGCGTTCCGGGCAGCACGGGTCCGCGACACTGTCGCGAACTTCCAGGCCGATTGCGAGGCGAACTGGATCCAGCGCTTCGAGCCGTCCGTGTGGCGCGGCATCCGGCGATACGGCGTGCTGTCCTCGTGGCTGACGGCCCGGCTCGTTGGTCGGTGGGTGGACTCCTCGGCCGCGCAGGTCGGGTACCTGCCGTTCGACTTCAAGCGCTCGCGGTGGGCGGGTCGGTTCGACTGGAAGTGGCAGGTCGCGCCCATCGATCGGTCGTGGCTGCCGGAGCTGGTGGACCCGACCCGGCAACTCGGCGAACTGACCTCGAGCGCCGCCGAACACCTCGGCGTCGCGACCGGGATCCCGATGATCGCCTCGGCCGGCGACAAACAGGCCGAAGCGCTCGGAGCGGGCGCCGTCACGCCGGACGTGGGGGCCCTCTCATTCGGGACCACGGCAACCATCGGCACGACCCATCGGAAGTACCTCGAGGCAATTCCGCTCTTGCCTCCCTACCCGGCGGCGATTCCCGGAGCCTGGCTCGTGGAGCTCCAGGTCCTGCGCGGATTCTGGATGGTCGAGTGGTTCAAACGGGAGTTTGGAGCGGACGAGATCGCCCGGGGAGCGATCATGGACGTTCCGCCTGAGGCCCTGTTCGAGGATCTTCTGGCCGCGTCTCCACCCGGGGCGATGGGCCTCGTTCTCCAGCCGTACTGGATGCCCGGTGTTCGATATCCGGGCCCGGAGGCCAAGGGCGCCATCGTGGGGTTCGGGGACGTCCACGGCCGGGCCCATGTCTACCGGGCCATCCTGGAGGGTCTCGCCTATGGCCTCCGTGAGGGCGCCGAGCGGACCGTGAAACGCAGCGGCGTCGGGATCAGGGAGCTACGCGTCTCGGGCGGCGGCTCCCAGTCGCGAGCGGCGGTCCAGCTCTTCGCCGATGTCTTCGGCATCCCGGCGAGCCGGCCGCACACCCATGAGGCGGCGGGGCTGGGGGCCGCGATCGACGCCGCGCTCGGGCTCCGGATCCATCCCGACCCGCTGACGGCCGTGGCGGAGATGGTCCGCATCGGCGAGCGATTCGAGCCGGATCGCGGGGCGAGCGCGATCTACGAGGACCTCTACCGCTCGGTCTACCTGAAGATGTACGAGCGGCTGCAGCCGCTCTACCGAGAGATTCGGCGAATCACTGGCTATCCGAAGTAAGGATCGGCCGCTCGAAGACCAGCAATCGCCAGAATCCGACGCCGGAACTGCCGACCGGCGCGAGGCCGGCCGCCCGGGCCGCCGCAAGGATGCGCTCGTGGGAGTGCGCGAAGACTCGAAATTCCGAACGGGTTGCCCACTCCCACACGTTCAGTACTCGGATCACGGCCCGGGCGATCCACAAGTCGGGCGGGAGCGTGATTGCCAGGCGGCGACGCGTCCGTTCCGCGGCCCGCCCGATCAGCGCATCGACATCCGGGTAGCAGCACACGACGCGATCGAGTGACACGAGGTCCGCCGGTGCGATTTCCGGCGCAAGCGCCACGAAGTCGCCGTGGTGAAACGTGACCCGGTCGGTCAGTCCCCGATTGCCGGCTTCTTCACGAGCGGCCGCGAGATATGGCGCGGACGCATCCACGTCCGTCGCCGACGCCGCTCCGCGCTCCAGCAGCATTTGGTGGACGGCACCGACCCCGGCCCCGATATCGAGCACCGTAAGGCCCTTGACGCTCGGCCGCGCAAGGGCGTCGGCGATGGCCCTGGAAGCGCGCCCCGGACCGTCGCGACGGTACTTCCGGAGCTCGCTCTGGGCGTTCTCCTTGTCGAAGGCATCGTCGTAGCAGCAGGAACAGCGTGGCGGCGGCATGCCCGAACTGTACGTCCGCAGGCAGTCCGGCTGCCGGTCCGAGAGGCTAGGCGCGGACTTCCTGGCGCATGAACGCCACGTAGGCCGCGGCAAAACAGATCGCGGTCATGGCCACAAGGACCACGAGATGCGGCCACACGAGCAACGCACTCTGATCGAACGACAGGAGCTGACCCTGGGCCTGCTCCTGCCATTGCTGCCACTGACCGATCGTCGTCGGTGTCGAGACCGTCGTGACCGTGGGGTTGAGGATGACCGCCGAGGCCTCCTGGTAGAGGGTCAGGGGCAGGAGCCGGGCAACGGTGGCCGACAGCGCCGTGAGGGACAGTGCCTCCTCGATCGACCCGGCGCTGGCGACCGGCGCAACGATCCCGGCGACCAGGCTGACGATAAGCTGCCCGAAGATCGCGACCAGCAGCCAGACACCGAACCCGACGAGCGCGGCGGTCGCCGCCCGCCGGATAACGACAGACAGCAGCATCCCGAAGGCAAGCCACAGGCTCACCCACAGGATCGTGAGTCCGACCCACGCCATCAGCCGGATCACCTCGTCGGCGCTCGGGACGATCCCGAGGCGGACGATCCCGAATCCGGAGATCACCCCGACAACCGCGAGCAGGACCAGGGTGATCGCGGCCAGGCCGGCGGCGAACTTGCCGTTGACGACATCGTCGCGATAGATCGGCTGCGAGAGCAGCCGCGGCAGCGTGCCGTCCGTTCGCTCGCTGTTGATGGCGTCGAAGGCGAAGGCCACCCCAAGCAGCGGCGCGACGATGCCCACGAAGTTGAAGACGTTGGGAATGGGCACGCTGCCTGGACTGATCAGGAACAGGGCGAGGAAGGCGTCTCGAGTGTCGGTCACCTGGGAGGCGACCGACCGGATCGCGTCCGATGCGAAATACAGCGGCACGATCGAGGCCGCCCCCAGCACCAGCAGGAGGACCATGAAGCGGGCACTCGAGACGTGGTCGGCGAACTCCTTGCGGGCCACGATCCGCCAGCCGGCCGAGCGGCCCTGGAGGCCCGATTCCGTCGCCCGCACCTGGGCGGTCATGCCCCGACCTCCGTGGCCACACCCGGATGAGACATCCCGGCCACGGCGCTCCGATAGATATCGTCGAGCGATGGCTCCAGCACGCGGAGCGAGGTCAGTCGGAGGCCATGCTCCGCGTTGACCCGGAAGATGGCCTCCCCGACGCTCCCGGAAGCATCGGCCGGTCGCACCGCGACGTGCCACGAGGCGGTCAGGACATCCCATTCGACCGCGGACACGTGCTCGATGTCCGCGAGGGTGGCCCCCGCGTCGCGGGCCGAGTCGGCCGCTCCGTCGCTCGCGAAGGTGACTTCGAGGTGGGCGGCCCCGTCACCGAACCGCTCGGCCAGTTCGCCCACCGTCCCCACGCCGATCAGCCGCCCCGAGGCGAAGATCCCGACGCGATCGCAGACCGACTGGACCTGCCCGAGCAGGTGGCTCGACAGGAGGATGGTTGTCCCTCGATCGCGCACCAGGCTGCGCAGCAGGTCGAGGATCTCAACGACGCCGATCGGATCGATCGAAGTCGTCGGTTCGTCGAGGATCAGGATCTCGGGGTCCTTGAGCAGGGCATCGGCGATCCCGAGCCGCTGGAGCATGCCGCGCGAATACGTGTCCGTGTTCGTGTCCGCGCGCCCGACCAGTCCGACCTGTTCGAGAACGTGGTTGATCTGCGCCTCGGTCCCTTCCTCAGCGAGGCCGTTCAGGCGAGCCGTGTAGCGAAGGTTCTCGCGACCCGTGAGGTCGCCGTAGAAGCCGACCGAGTCCGGAAGGTAGCCGACGCGGCGCTTGACCTCGAGCGGCCGCCTCGCCGGATCAAGCCCGACAACGCGGGCCGTGCCGCCGGATGGCTCGGTCAGCCCGAGCAGCATCAGGATCGTGGTGGTCTTGCCGGCCCCGTTCTGACCGAGCAATCCGAAGATCTCGCCGCGCCGGACCTCGAGGTCCAGGGTGTCGACGGCGACGATCTCCCCATAGCGCTTGCTCAGTGCCCGCGTCCGGATCGGTGCCGTCGCCGCGACCGGGTCGGCCAGACGGGCGGTCCGGCGGCGCCGCGCCGGTCGCGGCGGTGCGATGTCCGTCACGGATTACCGCCGGCCGTAGCGCTGAAAGACCCACCAGACCCCGGCGCCGACCGCGACGATGAGGGCGACCCCCACCACGCCCCAGATGACCGAGGTCTCCACCGTGTAGCGGATCTCGAGCGAGTCGCGCGCTGACGGATCGCCACTGGCGGAGATCGTAACGGTGTAGTCGCCCGCGATTGCGTCACCCGACGGTTTGATCTGGGCGGAGACGGTGACCGACTCGCCCGCGGCGATGGACGCGATATCCGGCTGGTCGAAGGTGATGTCCCACTTCCCGGGACCGCTCCCTGTCAGTTTGACCTTCGTGATCTCGGCCGTGCCAGTGTTCGTCAGCACGATCGCGAGTGGGCTGACGCTTCCGGCCGCGCCACGCCCGTTCAGACGCCCATCGGACGTATCCATCAACAGGGTGTAGGTGCCGGTGACGTCTATGCCGAGGACTCCCTGGATCGTGCGCTCGCCGGCGACCGCGACCACCTGGATCTCATACGGTCCGGCCGCGGCTCCGATCGGCGGGACCGCTGAAACCGTGACCCCGCTCGACGCGCCCGCCTTGACCACCGCGCTGGCCGCCTGCGCCTGCCCGGTCAGGTTGGCCTGGACCGTCCAACCGACGGGGCCCTGCGCATTGACCGAGAACGTCAGGTCTTCGGGCGTACCGTTGGCGAGGGTCAGATTGAAGTTGAAGGTCTGCGTGGAAGGACCCTTGAGGCTCGGAAAGTCGGCGTTGAGCTTGACCTCACCGGTCGCATTCGCCTCGGCCCGAATCGTTAGCTCCAGCGTGACCGTGCTCGACGCGGTCGTTCCGACGAGTGCCAGCCTGGTCGTGCCCGTGGCATTGGCCGGGACGTCCAGGTCGACGCGGACCGAGCCTGCATCGGTGCCGTTCGTTTCGATGGCGTCAATCACGAACCCTCCACCGTGCAGTGAAGCGTTCCACGAACTCGGAGCACCCGACAGGGCCAGCGCAACCCGTTCCGGGGCGCTGGTCGTCACCGAGATGTTGAAGCTGACATGAGCCCCGGGCGCCACGACGACCGCTGGGTACGGCGTCGTGATCGTGAGCGGGTCCGCCGCGAGTGCGGCGGGCGCCAGCGAGGCCAGACCCAGCGCAGCGGCAGCGAGCGCCACCAAGGCTCGGCGAATGCCGGCCCCGACACCTCGCCGATCGCGGCTCGGATCCACAAGCCGTGCGCCGAAACGTCGTCGATCAGTCGTCATGCTCGCCACGATCTCCTTTTGCCACATCAGTCGAAAGAAACGCGCCGCGCGTCCACGGACGCCCTGGCCTCCGCCCCCAGATGCCGAGACGCCTCGGACACCGGTCCTTTCCGAGTGTGCGCGTCGCACAATCTGCCAAGAGTCTGCCAGAACTGCAACAACACGCGAATAAAGGGTCGGTTTCGAGACCGCAACACAGGCGAGTTGGCACGTCCGCACCGACTCGGACTTCTGCCCGGCTGTGCCTCCAGGAGCACAACCTGGACGTGCCGCCGGCTCGGGCGCCAGGGACGGCCCCGGAATCGTCGAATCCGTGCTCCTCTCGACACAGGAATGACGGGTTGACGGCTCAAAGCGTCGCCTGAGGTCGCCTCGGGGCGCCCCTGGGTCGGCCCGCCCGACCCGCTGCCCGTGCATGCGTCGCAGTTGTGCCCGCAGCCGCACAATTGGCCGGCCCATCCTTGGCCCAACAATCGGCCAGCCCGACCGGCGGCCCGACATGCGGCCAACGCGCGGCCCGACA
>CAZOJS010000190.1:0-4456 GCA_964580175.1 uncultured Anaerolinea sp.
CGGGCGGACCCAGCCGTCCGTGATGGAGCGTGCCTCGGGGCCGTCGCGCGGCCTCGCCGCGCTCCCGAGTCCGGCGATCAGCGCCGTGATCGCAAGGCTCGCCCCCGGCGCCGACGCGGACGCCGTGCTGCGGACGTTCGAGGGTTGGAGCGATGTGACGGTCTATTCGGCGGCGCAGCAGGAAGACCTGCTCCTCAAGGGGAGCGTGGACCGCGCCCGCCGGCAGATCCTGCTCTTCCGCGTGCTTCTCACCATTATCTCCGCGGTCATCATGGCCCTCATCATCTACACGCTCACACTTGACAAGCTCCACCCCATCGCGCTGCTCAAGCTCATCGGCGCTCCCAACCATACCATCATCGGGCTGATCCTCCAGCAGTCCCTCATCATGGGCGTGCTGGCCTACGGCGTCGGCTACTTCATCGGCCTACGGCTGTTTCCGATGTTCCCGCGGCGGGTGATCCTGACCAACGACGATCTCCTGCGGTTGGGCGGAATCGTGCTGGTGATCTCGGTTCTGGCGAGCCTCCTGGGCATCTGGAAAGCGATGCGCGTCGCCCCCAACGAGGCCATCGGCTGACGCGAACGGTTGAAGGACGCATTGAGAATGAGCGGTACCCTGGCGCTGGAGACCGACGGAATGACCAAAGTGTACGGCAGCGGCCACACCGAGGTGGTTGCTATGCGCGACGCGAGCATGAGCGTGCGCCGAGGCGAGATCGTCGCCCTGCTCGGCCCCAGCGGCGCGGGCAAGTCCACCTTCCTCCTGTGCGTCGGGCTGATCAACCCGCCCACCCGCGGCCGCGTCGCCATCGGCGGTAGGCCCGTCGTGGACGGCCCCCGCGCTCTAGCGGACCTCCGCCGCTTCCGCCGCGAGAACATCGGCTTCGTCTTCCAGAAGTCCAACCTGATCCCATTCCTCAATGCGGTCGAAAACGTGCAGGTCATGGGCGAACTGATCGGGCGGCTCCCGTCCGCAGCCCGCCGCCGAGCGATGGAGCTGCTCGAAGCGCTCGGCGTGGGGGCGCGGGCGCTCAACAGGCCGAGCCAGCTCTCCGGCGGAGAGCAGCAGCGCGTCACCGTCGCCCGCGCGCTGGCCAATCAGCCCAGCCTCATCCTCGCCGACGAGCCTACAGCCGCCCTCGACAGCAAACGCGGACGGCAGGTGATGGAGCTGTTCCGCGACGTGGCCCACGAACACGGCACGGGAGTTGTGGTCGTCACCCATGATCATCGTGCGCTGGATGTGTTCGACAGTGTCTATGAAATGGAGGACGGCATCATCCGCCGTGCCGAGTCCGCCGCCGTCAAGTAGGACAGCATGGCCGCGGGACGGCCTCGATAAGGTGAACCTGAAGCGGCCGCGGGAGAGGATTGATGATTTGCGATTGTCGATTTGGGATTTGAGATTTGAGATTTGAGATTGTCGATTGGGCGACGATGGATGCGCGGGGAGCGGGTAACTTGTTTTGGGCCTTGGCGTCCAAGGAGTCGAGAGGCGACGTTGAATGAACGGCGTGCGAAGCGGCAAACTCGTCTTGCTGTTGCTGCTTGTCGTGATTGGCAGTGGCGCGGTTGCCGTATGCGCGCTCAGCTACCTGCAGCCGGTGTGGTACTCGCATGGCACCCGAGCGGAGGGGTGGTCCGTGGACTTGGTTCGGAGCACATTGAGGTACGAGTCATGGCGTCCCCTTCCGGGGCCTGCTTGGAACCATACGAAAGTCAAGTGGCAGGTGTCCTTTGTCGGGCCGGTCCTGCTCGCATACCCAACGGTCGCGTTCTTTCTCGGCCCATTCCGTCGCCGGCAGCGTCGACGAAGAGGGCAATGCACGAAGTGCGGCTATAATCTCACGGGCAACGTGTCGGGCGTCTGCCCGGAGTGCGGGGCGGCGGTTCACACACCGGCGTCCGAGAACGATGCCCGTAGGCCGTAGCTTTTTGTCAAGGAAAGTGCCTTCCAGTTGCCAAGGTTCGGCGGCGGCGTAAGAATCCTGTCAGCGGTTGAAAACTGGTACCACGGTAATAAACGTATGACAACAACTTCGGCCCCGTCGAGGGGCGAGATGCAACACGAGGGGATCAAGGACACGATCGAGTCGATCGTGGTGGCCTTGATCCTCGCCTTCGTATTTCGGGCGTTCGTGGTGGAGGCGTTTGTGATCCCCACGGGGTCGATGGCCCCGACGCTGTACGGGGCGCATGGTACGATCCTGTGCGAAGACTGCGGGACGGAGTTCGCCTACGGGGTCCGGGACCTGGATGACAAGCGCCCCGTGCAGGAAGTGCTTTCGACGGCCAACGCCATCTGCCCCAATTGCAACCACGCCAACAGCAATCTGGCGATCAACGACAAAAGGCAAAACGCCGAAAAAGGCGATCGCATCCTGGTGCTGAAGTGGCCGTTCGATATCGGCGGGCCGGCGCTGGACCCGGCGCGGTGGGACGTGATCGTCTTCAAGGACCCAGCCGATGGGACGACGAACTTCATCAAACGGATGGCTGGATTGCCCAATGAAGTGCTGATGATCCTCGACGGCGACGTTTACAGCGCCCCGACAAGCGAACTTTCGCCGGCCACACTGGAGGAATTGGATCGCAACCGGCATGAGAAATACGAATTCACTGAGGAAAAACGGGTGGGAAGTCTGGCGCCGCTGTCGCAGACGGTTTTCGAGGAATTGGATGGCAAGCTGCGGATTGCGCGGAAGTCACTGACCGCCCAGCGGCCGTTGTGGTTCACCATCTACGATCATGACTATCCGCCGCAGGCGCTGGACGGGAATCAGCCCCGTTGGGCGGCGGGACTGGCGGGCGAATCGGGTTGGGACACGGCGAGCCGTCGAGTGCGGTTCCAAGACCGTGGGAAAGAGTCTGACTACATCGAGCTTACCAACAAGGAGATCGTTGCATCCTGCACGTACAACATCCATGGCATGAGCCGGCCGCCGTGGGTAGCGGACCAGCGGGTGCGGTTCGTGCTGACGCCCGGCGGGGCGGATGGACGGGTGCTGATTCGCTTGTCAAAGCTGGGACGATTTTTCTGGGCGGCGATCGGCATGGACGGCTCGGTGGCGTTCTACGAATCGAACGAAACCCCTTCCGAAGCCACGGGGATCAAGGCCTCGGCGCAATTAGCGCCGTTCACGCCGGGAAAAGCGGTGGAGAGCGGTTTCGAAAACCTGGATTATCGTCTCGCATTGAGCGTGGGCGGAGAGGAAGTGCTGGCGAGTTCGTCGGACCAGGATTCGCCGGCCTATTACGGGCCGAACGTGAAGGCCCTTCGCCAGTTACGCAAGGAAGCTCCGGGTGTGCCGCCGCGAATCTACGCCCAAGCGGGCGACCTGGAATTGACCCACGTGGTGGTGGAGCGCGACGAGTACTACTATCACGACTCGAAGCAAGCCGCCATCGGTAAGCTGCCTTGGGCGCCGCGCGGCGGTTGGGGAAGTCGAGAGAGTCCGATCCTGCTACGCGGGCACGAATACTTCATGCTGGGCGACAACACGTCGGCGAGCAAGGATTCGCGTTTGTGGGACGACGTCGGGCCGCACCTCAAAGATCGCGGCGAGGCGTTCCAACTGGGCACCGTGCCGCGCGATCAACTCATCGGCAAGGCGTTCTTCGTCTATTGGCCCAGCGGGCACCGTTTGGATTGGCTGCCGATCTTCAGCAAGTGGGGCCTAGTGCCCGACGTCGGACGGATGCGCTGGATTCGGTGAAGTTCAGGCATGGCGGCGCTTCGCTTGGCCATGCCACCCGGCCGCGATACCCAAGCACGGGCTGGTGCGAGAATCCGTTCACGGGCTGGTGAGAGAATCCGTTCTCGCACCAACTCTGCAATCAGTTCCGTCGCCCGTGAGCGATGGAGCGACAAAACATCGCGCACAGGCCCCGCGTCTCTCCTCCCGACCCTCCGCGCACCAGAAGACGGGAAAGGATTCCCGTCGTATCACGTGCGAGAATCCCGGCGCGCCGGGACTCGCACAAGCGGTAATGTGCCGCCCCTACGGGGCTTTCCTCCGCCGCAGAGCCTGCCCTGAGTCCGCCGAAGGCGGACGAAGGGCACTTTCGTCGCTCCGCGTCTTCGCGCCTATTGCCTATTGCCTATTGCCTACAGCCTATCGGTCTAGCGCCCCCACGCCGACGGCGTGCATCGTCCGCAACGGTCGCGGCAGAAGCCTGCGCCGCACACGCCGCCGCCAAGGCAGTGGGCGTGCCCATCGTTGATGCACGGCTCGCCGGGATTGGACCCGCCGACACACACCTTGACGCACGTGGACCCGGCGCCAAACGCTGTGACGCACGGCGTTGTAGTCGTGCAGGACGTGCTACCGCACGTCACCGCCGACGGACACCTGCACGGTCCGCTGTACGAATACGCTTGCTGCTTCGCCGCATCCACCACGGCCACGATGTCCAAGGCGTTGATGTCCGCGTTCAACTCGGGAAGGTTCGG
>CAZOJS010000191.1:0-2780 GCA_964580175.1 uncultured Anaerolinea sp.
GGGCGCCGGTCGACTCGGCCAGCCAGATCGGGAAGCGCGTGATGATGGGTGCCCCTCCGCGCGTGATCGGCACGCCGGCCGCCGCCAGGGCCGCGGGGAGCGCCGCGTATTCGTCGCGGACGGAATCACCACCACGCCCGAACCCGGGCAGGAGCGTCGCGCTGAAAAGCAGCCCCGCGCTCACGCCGAGGAAGGGACCCAGCCAGGCCACCGGTCGCGTCCAGGCTCGGCGTCGGCCCACCGCGACGATCAGACCGTCGAGCGCCAGGAGCGCGGATACGATCAGGAGCACCTGCACGGCCCCCGACGCGTGGAGGAATGTTCCCCAGGTCGTGGCAACCGGGAAGAGCAGCGTCGTCGCGCTGAACGTGATGAGTGAGAACGTGGCCAGCAGGCGGAGCGACACCCCGCCGACCGTCCAGGGCAGTGTCGCCAGCCCGATCGCCGCGATCGGGAACCCCGGCAGCAGGAGCACGCTCACGAGGTTGTGGACGAAGCCCGTCCAGCGCAGGCCGGCGAGCGCCGGGAGGCCGGCCGCGAGGTAGCGGTCCAGCGTCGGCGGCTCGCTCCAGGCGAAGATGTCCGTGCCGTCCAGGGACAGGGCGTTGGTGAGCGCCTGTCCCGGGAGCGGGCTCCCGAAGACGGCCCAGTCGCGGATGGCCCAGGGCGCGAACACCACGATCGCCGGCAGCGCGGCCCCGACGACGAGGCGAAACCAGCCGGCGTTGCCCGTCCCGGCGGCGCGGGCCACCCCGCGAGTCACGATCAGCCAGCCGAGCGCAAGCCAGGCCGCCTCGTTCCGGGTGAGCGCCGCGAACCCGAGCACCAGTCCGAGGGCGAGGACGCGCCGATCCGTCAGGCGGGCCCCCCGCGGATCGCGCGCGATCCGTGCGGCGATGAGGCACGCCAGCAGGGCAAGCATCCCGAAGAGCATGGTCGAATCGGGCAGGACAGAGTGCAGGACCAGGGGCAGGAAGACCGCCGCGGTCAGGCCCGTGCCGAGCGCGAGCGTCCGAGCGCGACCGGCCGGCATGGATCGCTCGGCTGCGACGTCGGCCCCGAGCCGCCAGGCGAGCACGGCCATGAGGGTGCCGACGGCGATGGACGACCACTGCGCGGCGGCGAAGGTCGTGCCCAGGAGCGCCATCGGGATCGCGGCCAGGAACGTCGGGAGGGGCAGCCAGACCTCGAACGCGGGTCGCGGGAACTCGAGGGGCGGCGTCCCGTAGCTCCAGATGGCGTTGGTGACGAGACCCCGGCCCTCGACCAGGTTGCGTGCCACCCCGACGTAGTAGGCCGTGTCCTCCGGGCGGGGGAACGTGATGATGCTGGCCGCCCAGACACGGACCACCAGGGCCACCGCAGCCACCAGGAGGACGGACAGCCACGCTTCGCGACGGGTCATCAGCCTCCCTCGCAACGATGGTCGGCGCTCGTGGTGCAGACCGGATAGAGGGCCAGTCGCGGGACGATCGGACCATTCGCGGGGGCGGTGCGATCCGCAACCATGAAGATCGGCGCCCCGATCCACGCGGGCCGGATCTCGCCCAGGAGCACGGGCCCGAGCGCGCGCGCCGCATCGTCTCGCTCGATGACCAGCCAGCGGATGTCGTAGGCCCGGGCGACGGCCTCAATCGTCTCGATGGGATCGTCCGGGCTCACGACGCCGGGCCGGCCGGTCCAGTACTTGAACCCGGCGGCATCGATGGTCATCAGCCGGTCCGTCGCCGGTACGCCCATCCGGTCGAGCTCCGCGGCCAGCTCGATGCGTGGCTGACGGGTCTGATCCCAACGCGCCATCACCGGCTGGGCGAAAACCACCGCGGTCGCAATCACCAGCCCGACCACGCCCCAGGTGAGAACGCCGCCCGCCGTTCGCTCATCCCAGGTCTGGCGCTTCGCCGCGATCCAGCGGACCAGCAGCAGCAAGCCCTCCATGGCCAGGATCGCAGCGTGTGGTGCCAGCCCGATGGCCGAGTGGATGAACGCGCCGCCCGGGACGTGGAGCGGGTACAGCAGGGTCGCCATGAGGAAGACGACGCCCGTGTACAGGAACCAGGGGCCGAAATCCCGCGAGCGGGCACGTCCGAGGGCGCCCAGCACCATGAACGGCACCAGGACGACCGAGCCGATGACGACCACGAAGTTGCCGATTGCGGACCACAGGCCGCCGAGCCGGCTGGCGATGATGGTCCCCCAGCCCTGGTCGAGGAACTGCTGGAGGCCTGGATTGACCGTAATGGAGTTCCATTCACTGATCGACCGGATCCACAGTGCGGCGCCGCTCGAGCTCGTCGGCGAGATGGAGCCGAAGACGGACAGCTGGCGGGCCCACCAGGGAGCCATGACCAGCAGGAACAGCCCGAGGCAGGCGACTGCCGCCCACAACGCGATCGGCCGGCGATCCTCGACGTGGACCCAGCTCCCGCTGCCGCGCCGGCCGCGCAGCCAGCGGAGGCGGTCAGCGAACCAGACGAGCCCGATGGCCGCGCCGAGGAAGACCCCGTCGTTCCGGCCGAGGGACGCCAGGCCGGCCAGCAGCCCGGCGAACGCGTAGGCGCGGTTGTCGCCCTTGAGCCCCCGGGCCGTGAGCCAGATCGCGGCCGCCACCAGGGGATGCATGATCGCGAAGTTTTCGGGCTGGGCCATGAACACGGTCGCGGCGGCCGGCACCGCCGACAGGACCCCGGCCGTGACCGCGACGAGGGGTGTCGCCCGAGCGTCGCGCGCGATCGCCCAGGTCAGGGGTGCTGCAAGTGAGCCGATGATCGCGAGGGGCA
>CAZOJS010000192.1:0-2793 GCA_964580175.1 uncultured Anaerolinea sp.
CCCAGCGTACGATTACGTCACGGTCGCGGAGCGCGAACGGACGGTCCGGGACGCCGCGGAACGCTGGGCGCCGCGTGGCGTGTCGATCCGGTTCGGTGCAGAGCTGACCTACCATCAGGGTTGGGAATCCGATCTTCGTGAGCATCTCCGCCGGCATCGCTACGACTACACGATCGGGTCCGTGCACGACTGGCCGGACTCGCCGTACATCAAGAGCCGGGTCGGAACCTGGGCAACCGGCCGAGACGTGGCCGAGATCGTCGCGCCGTACTTTGCCCAGGTCATGGCCGCTGCGCAATCTGGACTGTTCGACACGATCGGTCATCTCGATGTGGTCAAGCGATATGTGTATCCGCACGTGCTTCCCGGGGATCTCGCCGCGCGGCCGGAGCTGCTCGATCCCGCGCTCCAGGCGATCGCCGCATCTGGAACGGCGCTGGAGATGAACACGAGCGGCCTTCGTCATCGAGTTCGGGAGACCTATCCGGCGTCGTGGGCCATGGTTCGCTATCGCGAGCTCGGTGGGACGCGGGTGGTCGCCGGATCAGACGCGCACCGGTCGGACTGGTTCGCCTTCGGCCTGGAGGCCGGATACCGGACCCTGATCGAAGCCGGGTTCGCATCCCTGGCCTTCCGACGCGGCCCGGATTCGGTCCAGGTCGAGCTGCCGGCCCGGATGCGGAGTTCGGCGGCGCGGCAGGGCTCGCCTAACGCGGCGAGGTCCTGATCGTTGTGAAGATCGACGAAGAAGCGCTGGAACGGCTCGTGGACGATGCCAAGGGCGGTGACCCCTGGGCATTCGGAAGACTCTTCGATGAGTTCCACCTGCCGGTCTATCGCTTCATCGCCAGCCGCGTCCAACGCCCGAGCGACGCGGAGGACCTGACGCAACTCGTCTTCGTCAAGGCCCTGGAAGCGCTCCCGCGCTACGAGCAACGGGGCATTCCCTTTGGGGGCTGGCTCTTCAGGCTGGCCCGGAACACGATCATCGACCATGCCAGGACGCGCCACGAGCACGCCGATCTGGATGCGGCGGCAGAGCGGCCGGCTGAGGCGGCAGGACCAGAGAGTCTGGCCGTGCTACATCAGGAGCTGGACGCCGTGGCGCTGGCACTCAAGCAGTTGACGGACGAGCAGCGCGAGGCGATTGAACTTCGGTTCTTCGCTGGCCTATCTGCCCGCGAGGCGGCTGAAGTCATGGGGAAACAGGAAGGCACCGTTCGGGGCCTGCAGTTCCGGGCGATCGCGGCACTTCGCCGTTCGCTCGGCATGGACCTCGAGCTGGTGCTCGATGAGATAGGGATCCCTTCCGTACCGGGTCTGGTCGATCCACGGTAATGAGGCAATCTTGAACGACGAACATCCGGACATCGAGGAGCTGGAGCGGCGCCTGGAGTCGTACGCGTCCGCGCGCCTCGCGCCGAGCCCGAAGGCTGCGGCCCGGATCCGGATTGCCCTGATCGAGAAGGCGCGCATGCACGCCCTCGAGACAACGATCGGCAGCCGCCGTCGACCCGGTTCGGGCCGGCGACGCGCGGCCACGCTCCTGGTCGCCGCCGTCCTCGGGCTCGGGACCGCGGTCACGGCCGTCGCGGGATCAGCGCCGGGTGGCCCGTTCTTCAGCGCACGCCTCTGGTTGAGCACGGTCACCCTGCCGTGGGAATCGGATGCCCGTGCGCTCGAACGGATCCGCCAGATCGAGGGCCTGCTCGTGGACACCGAGCGCGCTGCCGCGTCCGGGGACCACGACGCGATCAACGCCGCCTCCCAAGCGTATGGCGATGCCGTCGCGAGCGCAGTCGAGGAGGTTGTAGCCGAGATCATCGCCGACATCGTGGCCAGCGAGGTACCCGGCGCGAACGAGGTACCCGGGGCGAACGAGGTACCCGGCGGCACCGAGACCGGCGGCGCGAACGAGGTGCCAGGCGCGAACGACGGACAGTTGACCCGCCTCGAGGCAGCGCTCGGCAACCATGTCCTCGTCCTGGAGGCGCTGGCCGGCAAGTTGCCCGAAGCCGCCGCCGACGGGATCGGTCGCGCCCTCGAGGCGAGCCAGAACGCCATCGAGCGGCTCGAACAAACGGATCCGTCCAAGGACCCAGGCGAGAACTGACCGACCCGTCAGGTCGGTCCGATTGGGTAGTGTCGCGGGCGGCGCTCCCGCCCGAGTAGTCCTGATCGGCCTGGCTCATCAGAATCGATGCAGACGAGCGTGGCCAAGCACGATATCCGTCGATTCTGCTGCTCGGCCGAGCGTGGCTGAGCCCGGTTTGATGAGCCACCTCGATCAGCCCCCGGCGGTCTTGGGCTGGCAAGGTGTCGAGGATCACGGGCAGAGGCAGCCGGGCGAGGCGGTTACGCCGTTTGCGATGTGAGCCGGGAATCGAACGACCGAGATGGGGCACCATCCCGGTCGTCGAAGTGCTCGGGGACAGCGAGCCCCTTGTCGCTACGCGATCTGGTCGGCCTTCCGACCGCGGCTCGGTGCGAGCAGGACGGCCAGGCCAACGATGGCGGCGAGGCCGGCGATGAGGACTGACGGCGCGACCGGGGCCGAGGTGGCACCCAGGGTATCCGTCGGCGGAAGCTCGATCGTGGAGTTCGTGTCGGTCACGCCCAGCACGGCCTGAGCCGGCGGCGGAGCCGCGGCCTCGCTCGAGCTGGTCTCGGTCGAGCCGGTCTCGCTGTTGCCGGTCGAGTCGTCGGTCTCGCTGTTGCCGGTCGAGTCGTCGGTCTCGCTGTTGCCGGTCGAGTCGTCGGTCTCGGTGCCACCGGTCGAGGCCCCGCTCTCGG
>CAZOJS010000193.1:0-4800 GCA_964580175.1 uncultured Anaerolinea sp.
GACCGGATCTACGACAACGCCGGCATCGTGCCGCCGAAGGACCATCGGCCCATTCTGGCTGAGTACTACGTCTACGACGATGAGCTCAACCAGCTCGGGTACGCAACGAGCCAGATGTATTCGCCCATCCTCCAGCGGCACATCGCCCTGGCCCGCGTGCCACTCGATCGCGCTGCGCCCGGATCGCGCGTCAAACTGGAACTCGCGGTCAACCACCGCTATGAGTACTTCGACGCGCACGTCGCGCGGCTACCCCTTTTCAACCCACAGCGGCGGACGGCCTGACATGACCAGGACAAAAGCCACCTCAGCGGCCGATCGGACCTACGACGCGATCGTCATCGGCGGAGGGCACAACGGCCTTACGAACGGTGCCTACCTCGCGAAGTCCGGGCTGCGAACGCTCATCCTCGAGCGTCGCACCATGGTCGGTGGCGCGGCCATCACGGAGGAACTTCGGCCCGGCTTCTGGTTCACCTCGTTCTCTTACGCGCTCAGCCTGCTGCGCCCCGACATCGTCCAGGATCTCGAACTGGTTAAGCACGGCTTCATGCCGCTCCTGATGCCCACGACGTTCTGCCCCAAGGAGGACGGCGATTACCTGCTGTTTGGGCAGGACCACGGCGAAAACCTCAAGGAGATCGCTCGCCACAGCCCCCATGATGCCGACGCCTATGACGCCTTCAATCATGATGTTGGTCGCGTCCTGCGCGTAATGAAGCCCCTGATGGATCAGGCGCCGCCTGACATCTTCAGCGATGACCCGGAAGAGCTGATCGCCCTGGCCCAGCTCGGCCAGCGGTTCAGGAAGATGGACCGCAAGGTGCTGCACGACGCCGTCCGGCTGTTGACTGGATCTGCCGCCGACTTCCTGGACGATTACTTCGAGTCGGACGTTCTCAAGGGTTATCTGGCCTCGACGAGCATCATCGGCACCAGGGTTGGCCCGTATTCACAGGGTTCGGGGCTCGTGCTCCTGTTCCACCTCTTGGGCGAGCACGACGGCGAGATGGGCGCCTGGTCCTTCCACAAGGGCGGAAATGGTGGCTTCACCCAGGTTCTGTCGAAGGCCGCGGCGGCCTTCGGAGCCGAGATCCGCCTCGGCTCCGCCGTTGAGCGCGTCATCACCGGGAACGGGCGCGCGACCGGCGTGGCGCTGGCCGACGGCACCGAGTTCCGCGCGCCGATCGTCGTGTCAGCCCTTGATCCGCGGCGGACCTTCATGGAACTGGTCGACCCCCGGGAACTGCCCACGGACCTCGTGGACAACATTCGGCGTTTCCGCTTCCAGGGCACCTCCGCGAAGGTCAATTTCGCGCTCGATGGCATCCCCCGCTACCCAAGTCTCGGGGACCGGACCGATCAATATCGCGGCTTCACGAACATCGGGCCGTCGATGGAGTACCTCGAACGTGCCTTCGACGACGCCAAGTACGGCGCCTTCAGTCGGCGTCCCTACCTGGACTGTGCGATCCAGTCGACGGTCGATCCGGAGATGGCCCCGCCCGGGAAGGCCGTCATGAGCTGCTTCGTCCAGTACGCGCCATACCAGTTGCGCGAGAGCGACTGGGATACCCAGCGTGAGCCGTTGGGTGACACGGTGCAGGCGACCCTCGAGTCGTTCTTCCCGGGCTTCGGCGACCTCGTGCTCCAGCGAGAGGTGAAGACACCACTCGACATCGAGCGCACCGTCGGGCTGTCCGAGGGCAACATCTTTGCCGGGGAACTTCTGGCTCCGCAGATGTACTTCTTCCGTCCCGCACCAGGCTGGTCGCAGTACCGAACACCCATCAGCGGGTACTACCAATGCGGGTCCGGAACGCATCCGGGCGGCTGTGTCACGGGGGCTCCCGGCAAGCTCGCAGCGGGCCAGATTCTCAAGGATCGGGCTCGTGCCCAACGTTGATCGGCAGCCGTCGCAGCCGGTTCGGAGGGCGTCATGGACTTCAGCCTGACGACTGAGCTTGGGGCGCTGCGCGAGAAAGCACGCCGCTTCGTGATGGACGAGCTCCGGCCACTCGAGGCAGACTTTGAGCGCGCCGGAGGGCGACTGTCACGCGAGCAGGGAGCCGAGCTTCGGCGTCGCGCCATTGCGGCGGGACTCGCTGGCGGGGGCATGCCGAGATCGGTCGGCGGCCAAGGCTGGTCGACACTCGAACAGGTCATCGCCCACGAGCAGTACGGCCAGGTTACAGGCGGACTGTGGACGTTCATACCCGAGCCGTACCGCGTTCTCGTCCATTGTGACCCGGACCAGCGACGGCGCTACCTCGACCCGTCGATGCGCGGCGAGCGCTCGGGAGGCTACGCCGTCACGGAGCCGAATGCGGGATCGGACCCGCGCACCCTGTCCGCAAGCGGCGTGCGCGACAGGGCGACCGGCGGCTGGGTTCTCAATGGCGAGAAGTGGTTCGTCACGAGCGCCGACGACACCGACTTCATGATCTTCCAGGCCCACGTAAAGGACGGCGACCAGGCGCTGCCGACACTATTCCTGGTCGACTACGAAGCGCCGGGCGTTCGGATGACGGGAGATCCGGACTACACCCACACGTTCGCTGACCGTCATCCGCAGTTCACGCTCGAGGACGTCCACGTGCCCGACGCGGCACGGCTCGGGGCAATCGGTGGTGCGCACGAGCTGACCAACGAGTGGTTCGTCGAAGAGCGCATCCACATCAGCGCGCGGTGTGCCGGCGCGATGGAGCGGCTCCTCGAGCTGGCGCTCGAGTGGGCAACCGAGCGGGTCCAATTCGGAACCCGCATCTTCGACTTCCAGGGCGTCAGTTTCCCGCTTGCCGATTCCGCCGCAGACGCGGCCGCGGCGCGACTGCTCACCCGCGAGGCGGCGTGGCTCGCGGACAGCGGGGCTGATCTGAAGGTCGTTCACGCCAAGGCATCGCTCGCCAAGCTCTTCGCATCGGAATCTGCATTCCGCTGTGCCGACCGCGTGGTCCAGGTGTTTGGCGGTCGCGGGTATATGCGCGAATTCGCACCCGAGCGCTACCTGCGTGAGTTGCGGGTGGACCGGATCTGGGAGGGGACGTCGGAGATCCAGCGCGTGATCATCGCACGAGCCCTCGAGCGCAGAGGGGTCGACCGGGTGGTCGGGTGACAGCCGGCTCTCCAGCCGGATTCGACCTTCGCGCCCTGTTCGCGCCGCGCTCGGTGGCCATCGTTGGAGCCTCCCCGCGCGGGGACGTCGCCACGACGATCCGCAACAACTTCGGGCTTCTGGGCAGCGCGACGCGGATCTACTTCGTGAATCCTCGGTACGACGCGATCGACGGTACGCCGTGTCACCCGGACCTCGCCTCGTTGCCCGAAGTACCCGACACCGTGGTTCTGGCGGTCAACCCGCTGCGAGCCGCGCTGTTCACCCAGGAGGCGGTGGCTGCCGGTGTGCCCGCCGTGGTGATTCCTGGCGGGGGCGTCGTGGAGGGCGGCGAGGCCGCCGCTCGGATGCAGGCGGAAGTGGCGGAGATCGCTCGGGCGAGCGGTACGGTCGTCCTCGGTCCGAACTGCATGGGCGTCATTGACTTCACGACCGGCTGCGCGACGTACATCGACGAGCTGCATCCGTGGCTGCGCAGCGGGGGCGTCGCAGCCATCGCCCAGTCCGGCAGTGTCGCCGACGCCTTTGTCCAAGCCGGGTCACAGATCGGCTGGAGCCGCATCGTGAGCTGCGGCTCCGAGGCCGTCCTCGACCTATGCGACTTCCTAGCGTATTGCCTCGATGACGCACAGACCAGGGCCGTGCTCCTGTTCGTCGAAGGTTTCAAGCGGCCGGAGCGGTTCCTCGCCCTCGCGGACCGAGCCCTTGCGATCGGGAAGCCGATCCTGGCCGTCAAAGTCGGCCGCAGCCCGCAGGCCCAGGCTGCCGCTATCGCCCACACCGGCTCGCTCGCCGGGGAGGTCAGGGCAACGGACGCAGCGCTTCATGCGGCCGGCGTCATCCGCTGCGACGACCTCGACGAACTCCTCGAGGCGGCGGCGTTGGTGAGCGGGACGCAGCGGCTCGGCCGTGGTGTTCGGCGCGGCCGCACCGCAGTCGTGACGGTATCCACCGGCGAGGGTTCGCTCATCGCGGATCTTGCGACACGGACCGGCATCGACCTGCAGCCGGTGCCGGAGGCGGCCTATGCGGCCATCGCAGCAGCCCTGCCGACACTCGGCTACATCGGCAACCCGATGGACCCCTGGGGAGCCGGTGAAGCGACGCCGGCCTACCGCGCCTGTTTCGATGCTTTCGCCGCATCTGGTGCGTATGACGTCCTCGCCCTTGTCCACGATTTTCCATTCCGCTCGCAGGCCGGCGAGACGGGCCTCGCGCTCGAGCTCGCAGGACAGCTCGTCAAGGCAACGGTGGACCAGCCCGATCTTCTGCCGGTTTTCGTGTCGCTGACTTCGGGAGACATAACTCCCGAGGTCCAGGACGTTCTCGATGCGGCCGGCGGCATCCCGATCTTGCGCGGCACGATCGAGGCGTTCGGCGCGATCGCTCGTCTCGCTTGGTGGCAACGCCGACGCGATGAGCGTCTTGCCGGCGGGCCCGTTCGGGGAGCCTGGCCGGCGATGGCCCGCGACACGCCCGCCTATGGGTCGATTCGATCTGTTCCAGGCGAAACCGCGGACAAGATGGACGCTGGTCGGGCGCTCCCTGAACGGGAAGCCCTCGAAATCCTCCGCGCTCTGGGCCTGCCGGTCGTGGCCTCTTCGGCAGTCTCTCTGGCCGATCTTCGGGATCGGTCAGCGCACCCGGCGGCAGGGGCCGCCATCGCCGCCGCGCGAGAGCTCGGA
>CAZOJS010000194.1:0-7163 GCA_964580175.1 uncultured Anaerolinea sp.
CCCGCCCCCGCCCGAGACTTTATCGCGGCCACTGGCGCGACCTGGCCGACGATCGATGATCCAGATGGATCGATTCGATCCGCGTACCGGGCGATCGCCCGTCCCCAGACCTATTTCATCGATCGGGCCGGCGTCCTGCGCGGCATTCAGGTCGGGCAGCTGACCGCGGCCGACTTCGACCGCTTCTACGCGGCAATCGCCGGCCCGGTGGGCGCCGCACTCCCGTGACCGACCGCGGTGCGGCCTTCGTCCTCGACCGCGTGGTCAAGCGCTACGGAACGGCGACGGTGCTCGACGGTGTGTCCCTGACCGTCCAGCCCGGCGAGTTCGTGGCAATCCTCGGCCCGAACGGGGCCGGCAAGACGACCAGCGTCGAGATCCTGGAGGGCTATCGGACGCCCGACGCCGGCGTCGTGCGCGTCCTCGGCCAGGACCCGGCCCGCGGAGGTCCGGCACTCAAGGCGCGCGTGGGCCTCATGTTGCAGGGCGGCGGTCTCGATCCGCGCAGCGCGCCCCGCGCATTGCTGCATCTGTACGCGTCCTTCCATGACGGCGCGCGGTCCGCGGATGCCCTTCTTGACACGGTCGGGCTCGGATCGGTCGCCAATACGACCGTGCGGCGACTCTCGGGTGGTGAACGCCAGCGCCTCGCCCTGGCCCTCGCCCTCGTCGGCGATCCAGAAGTGCTCATCCTCGACGAGCCGACGGCGGGGATGGATCCGGATGCCCGCCGGGCCACTCGCGAGCTGATTGCCGGGCTGCATGCGGAGGGCCGGACGATCCTCATCACGACCCACGATCTCGGCGATGTCGAGCGCCTCGCCGATCGCGTGGTTGTCCTTCATCGGGGCGGCATTGTGGCCGATGATTCGCCCGCGGCGCTGGTGGCCGGCGCGGCGCCAAGGCTTCGTTTCCGCCTGGCGCGTGCACTTACGGAGCCCGAATTGGCAGCTCTTGAGGCGGCGATCGGCGCCGTCTCGCCCGCGGCGCGACTTATCCGCGAACCGGGAGCGGCACCCGACGCGCTGCTCGTGGAGGGCGTCATCCCGGATCCGATCCTCGTGGCGACGGTGGCGGCCTGGTGTGCGTTCGCGGCGGTCCAGCTGATCGAGCTCCGGTCGGCGGCGGCCACGCTCGAGGAGCGCTACCTGGAATTGACCGGCGACCGGGCCGTTGAGGTCGGGTCATGAGCCGGCCGGCGTCTCCGGCTCGGGCGGTCGGCGCGCTGGCCACCATGGAGCTCCGACTGACGGCGCGGCGCGGGGAGAACGTCCTGGTCACGATGGTCATTCCACCGGCGGTCATGCTCTTCTTTGCCACGACTGGCCTCGTGCCGGGCGTGGCGGGTCGCGCCGTCGACTTCCTGGTCCCCGGCGCCCTGGCCCTCGCGGTCATCGCCAGCGGCCTGGTCAACCTCGGCATCGCCACCGCCTACGAGCGGAGCTACGGCGTCCTCAAGCGGTTGGGTGGATCGCCGCTGCCGCGTTGGGGGCTGGTCGCCGCAAAGCTGTCGGCAGTGCTGATACTCGAGATCATCCAGATCGCCCTGCTGCTGATCATCGCCGGCGTGGTCCTGGGCTGGACGGTCCCCGCTGGATCATCCCTCGCGCTGTTCACCCTGACCGTCCTCCTCGGGACGCTGGCCTTCTCGGGCCTCGGCCTGCTGCTCGCCGGGACACTTCGGGCGGAGGCGACGCTGGCCCTGGCAAACGGGTTGTTCGTCGTCTTCCTGATGGTCGGCGGGATCGTCCTGCCGGTCGATCATCTGCCCGGGCCGATCCAGGCGCTGGCCGGCCTGTTGCCCGCGGCGGCGCTCGCCGATGGATTCCGCGCGTCACTTGGCGGCGCGGTTGATCCGGCCGGCGCGCTCTTCCTGCTGCTCGGGTGGGGCGTGGTTGCCGCGGGACTGGCGATCCGGTTCTTCCGCTGGGAGTAGGCCGCCGCTGGGCGCGTCGACCATTGCGGCCTGCGGGCGCGCCGTCAGCCCTCGAAGCGGCGGAAGATGGCGACGGCGTTCTGGCCGCCGAACCCGAAGCCGTTGATCATGGCCGTGTCGACGCGGAGTTTCCGCTTGACGTTCGGGGTGTAGTCGAGGTCGCACTCCGGGTCCGGCTCTCGATAGTTGATGGTCGGGGCGATCCAGCCGTCCTGGATGGCGCCGATGGCGGCAATCGCGGCCACCGAGCCGGCGGCTCCCAGGAGATGTCCGACCATCGACTTCGGCGACGAGATCGGCAGGGAGGTGGCACGCTCGCCGAACGCCCGCTTGATGGCCCTGGTCTCGGTGACGTCGTTGAGCGGCGTGGACGTGCCGTGGGCAACGAGGTAGTCGATGTCGGACGGACCGATTCCGGCATGGCGCAGGGCGCCGCCCATGGCCATCGCAGCGCCACGCCCGGTCGGTTCGGGAGCGGAGATGTGGTAGGCGTCGGCGGTCAGGGCAGCGCCGACGATCTCGGCCAGGATGGTTGCGCCACGGGTCTGTGCGTGGGCCGCGGACTCGATCACGAAGACCCCGGCTCCTTCACCGAACACGAACCCATCCCGCGTTCGGTCGAACGGTCGCGACGCCCCAGCCGGGTCGTCGTTCCGCTTCGAGAGCGCGCCCATGTTGCCGAGCGCCGCGAAGGCCATCGGCAGAAGTGGGGCTTCAGAGCCACCGGCGATCACGACGTCGCACTCCCCGCTGGCGATCAGGCGAAGGGCATCCTGAAAGGCGATGACGCCGGAAGCGCAAGCCGCCACCTGGGTCATCAGGGGACCGGTCAGCCCGTACTTCATGGACACCTGGGCCGCGGCCATGCTGCCCGAGACCGCCGGGATCGCGAACGGGCTCACCTGGCCGGGCCCTCGATCCAGGAGTACCCTCGCGCCCTCGATGACCTGCTCCATGCCGCCGCCACCGGTGTTGATCACGACGGCGACCCGATCGCGCTGCTCGGGCGTCCAGGTCGAGAAGTCGATCCCGGACCGGTCGATGGCCTCGGTCGCCGCGGCGACCCCGAAGTGGATGAACCGGCTCATCCGGCGGACCATCTTGCGGTCCATGGTGAGCGTCGGGTCAAAGTCCTTGACCTCGGCCGCGATCTTGACGTCGTGGCCGGTCGTGTCGAAGGTCGTGATCGGGCCGCCGCCCGACACCCCGGCCAGGAGGTTCGTCCAGAACGTGTCGGCGTCATTGCCGATCGGCGTGATGGCGCCCATGGCGGTGACGACGGCTCGGCGCGCAGGGTCCTGGCCAGGTGACACAGCATGGGCCTCCGTCATTCGGCTGGGGCGGGGATGACGTTGAAGCCGGCGATCCGGAAGTCCCGATCGACCGCGAACGCGGTCTCGATCCCGCGAGCGCGCATGAAGGCGAAGCTGGTCCGGTCCACGAGCGACGGCCCGGCGCCTTCGCTGGCCCGGAAAGTGGCGAGCGCGGCCGCGTGGGTCTCATCGTCCACCGGCGCCACGTCGATCGATGGCAGGAACTCATCGAAGATCCGGGATATCCCTCCGGTCCCGAGACGGCGTCTCGCCAGTGCGGCGACCTCGACGACGACATAGCGGTGGGTCACCAACGATCCAGGCGCCAAGCCGCGAAACGCCTCGACCGTCGATCGATGAGCCGGATCGCTCCGATCGACCAGCGCGAAGATCGCGCTCGTGTCGACGAAGGTCACCATTCCTCACCGAGGTAGTCGTCGTGGCGCTCCGCGATGTTCGCCCCACCGCTGTCGAACGCGCCGACGATCCCGGCGGCGCGCTCCCACCTTCGGAGCATCTCGGAATCCTCATCCGGGACCACCGCGTCCACCGCCTGACGGACGACCTCGGCCATCGAGACGCCACGCGACCGGGCGACGCGGAGGAGGCGTCGATGTTGCGCCTCGGTCAGCGTGATCTGCGTCCGTACCATGGCCCGCATGATATCACGTGGTTCCGCCGATGATGTAGGAACTGTCGGTGCCGCTCTTCAATCGCCGTCGTACCGCTTGAAGATCACCGCCCCGTTGTGCCCACCCAGGCCGATGTTGTTCGAGAGCGCGTACCGAACCGGCATCTCGACGGTCTCGTCGACCACCCACAGGTCGCAGGCGGGGTCCGCGTCCCGGTAGTTGAGCGTGCCGGGGACCGTCTGGGTCGCCACCGACATGACCGTCGCGAACGCCTCGAACGCGCCGGCCGCGCCCATCATGTGACCGGTCATGGACTTCGTGGCACTGATCGCCAGGGACCGCCGAGCGGCCGCCGAACGATCCCCGAAGACCGTCCAGATCGCCTCTGATTCACGCGCGTCGCCGACCGGCGTTGAGGTCCCGTGCGGATTGATCAGATCCACCTCGTCGGCCGGGACACCGCGACGCTCGAGGGCCATCTTCATGGCGCGGGCGGAGCCGACACCCTTCTCGATCGGCTGGATCATGTCCCAGCCGTCTGCCGCGGAGCCGTAGCCCACGACCTCGGCGTAGATCCGTGCGCCGCGCGCCCTGGCCAGCTCGAGATCCTCCAGGAAGAGGCCGCCGGCGCCCTCACCGAGCACGAACCCGTTGCGGGTTGCGTCGAACGGGCGCGAGACGGTCTGGAGCGGCTCACCGGGCCGGGGCGACCCCAGGCCGCGCATGTTCCCGAACCCGGCATGGGCGACCTCGATGAGGGGCGCCTCCGTGGATCCGCTGATGACCGCGATGCAGTCACCGCGGCGAATGACCTCGGCCGCCTCGGCGACGTTGTGGGTGCCGGTGGCACAGGCCGAGACGATGCACACGTTGTGACCGATGGCACCCGTCTCGATCGCGATCATCCCGGACGCCGAGTCCACGAGGGCGTTGGCGATGAACGTCGGCGGGACGCGGTTCGGGCCCTTCTCGTGCAGGGTCTTGTAGCTGTCGATCATCAGGCGCTGGCCGCCCGCGCCGGACCCATAGACGACTCCGACGTCCTCGCGGTTCTCGTCGGTGATCTCGAAGCCGGAGTCGGTGAGTGCCTGCTTGGCCGCCGCCACCCCGAAGTGGATGTCGCTCTCGCTGCGGCGGGCCGCCTTGGCCTCCATCCACGCCGTGGGCTCGAAGTCGTGGACCTCGCCGGCGAAGTGCTGGTCGTACCCGGACGCGTCGAAGCGGGTGATCTCGCCGAGGCCGGACACCCCGTTGACGAGATTGGACCAGGCGGTCGCGATGTCGTTGCCGACGGGGCTGATGACACCGAGGCCGGTGACGACGACGCGGCGGTTGTAGTCGGGTTTGCGCACGGTCTGGGCTCCTTGATCGATGCTGGGTTGCGGCCGCTCGACCGCTCAGGCCTGAACGGCGGTGAAGTCGGGAACCGCCAGCCGATCCGGTGCTCCGGCATCATCGGTGGCGAACGTGGCCGCGTCGGCGGCAATGCGTTTGGTGAGCCCGGTCAGGACCCGGCCCGGTCCAACCTCGACGAATGCGTCGGTCCCGGCGGCGACCATCGTCTCGACCGCACGGACCCAGTCCACGCCGGCAGTCAGGTGGGCGACCAGTTCGGCGCGACAGGCCTCGCCGGTATCCAGCACCGCTGCGTCCGCGTTGGCGAGGAGCGGAACCGTGGGGTCCGAGAAAGGCACCTCCGCAAGGACCTCGCGCATGGCGCGGGCCGCACCCTCCATCAGCGGGGAGTGCGCAGCGACGCTGACCGGCAGGACGATCGCGCGCCTGGCGCCGAGGGATTTGGCGATCTCGGCTCCGGCCTCGATGGCCGCACGCTCGCCGGACACCACGACCTGGCCCGGGGCGTTCCGGTTCGCCACGCCGAAGGTCCCGTGGACGCTCGCGCGGGCAACCAGTTCCGGGAGCGATGCGTCGTCCAGGCCGATGATCGCGGCCATTGCGCCCTGCCGCCCGTCGCCGGATCCCTGCATCAGCCGTCCGCGCTCGCGGACAAGCCGGATGCCGTCGGCCAGGGAGATCACGCCGGCGGCGACCATCGCCGAGTATTGGCCCATTGAATGGCCGGCCATGAACATTGGGACCGGCGCGGGGGCGCCCGAGGCGGCCCAGTGCTCGCGGAGCGCCTCCAGATAGGCGATCGAGGTCGCGAGCAGTGCGGGCTGTGCGTTCTCGGTCAGGTTGAGCTCCTCGTCGGGCCCCTCCCAGGCCAACCGGCTGATCGGCTCACCAAGGGCGGCGTCGGCCGCCGCAAAGACAATCGCGGCGGCCGGAGACGCGAGGGCGAGGCCCTGGCCCATGCCGACGCTCTGGGAACCCTGCCCCGGAAAGATGAATGCAACCCTGTCCAATGGACTCCTGCAGGTACATGGCAGTTGACACGCCGACGACCGCCGGGGTCGACGCTCCGCGATAATGGCCCCGGATCGGCGGGTTCGAGCGTGGGTTGTGTGCGCGGGTGCATACGAAACCTCCCCGATCGAGTAGGCTTGCGGAGCCGATGTCGCCGCCGTCCGAGCCCCGCCGCCGTCCCAGGGCCGCCAGCGTTCGAGCGATCGCCCGCCGTTTCGAAGCCGACCTCGGGGCGTCCGCGCTCGCTTCCGGGCCGCGGATCCCCAACGTCCGCCAGATTTCCGAGCGGGTGGCCATGGGCCGGGCCCTATGGCGGGAGTTGGTCATCGGGTTTGCATCCCAACTGTCCGAGCTGCGCCTGGGTTTCACCCAGTTGGCGGCCCTGTACGTGCTGGCCGACGGCAGTACCACCACGATCGGTGAGCTGGCCGAGTCCCTGGGCAGGTCACCGTCGGCGACGAGCCGCCTGGTCGATGGGCTCGTCCGTCGCCGCCTTGTGGAACGCCAGGAGGATCCCGAGGACCGCCGTCAACGCTCGATCGTGTTAACCCACCGAGGCCGGGCCCTCCTCCGCGTGGTGGACCGGGCCCGCGCGGACCAGTTCCTGACCGCCGTGCGACCGCTCCCCACCGCTGAGCGTGCGCTTGTGGCGATGGGGGTCGCAGCCCTGGCTACCCGCGCCTTCTCTCGCAAGGGCCGCGTCGTCCGCGGGGATTCCGAGGCTCGCTAGCGCCCGCTTGCCAGCGCCTGCTCCAGGTACGGGCGCAGGACGCCGACCCCGCCGCCTCGGTCGCGTCAGCCGCAGAAGCGGCGAACGGCGTCGTAGAGGACCGGCAGGCCCCAGCGGAGCGCATCCAGGCCGACCCGTTCATCGACCCCGTGGTACCGCTCGAGATACGACTCGTTCGGGGCGAC
>CAZOJS010000195.1:0-5979 GCA_964580175.1 uncultured Anaerolinea sp.
CCTCATGACGATGGCCATTGTCGCCCTCCTCACTCGCTCTTTCGCGCGACCGCTTCCTCGCTGGCATAGGCATCCGCCCTAAGTTTCACATCCGCACTATAGAACGCGGTCTCCTTGGCACTCTACCGGCCGTGGACGGTCGGGAGGCAGTCACCCCCTAGCTGGCGAAGCAGCTCCAGAAGCAGCATGCCTGGGGCGACCTGACCGACGCGGACTATCTGGCTAAACGGGATGCGACCCGGGCCGATCTCGCCCTCCTCCCGGACGGCGACCGGATCAGGGCCTTCGATGCCTATCGGGCGCGCGTTCTGGCCCTCCCCGATGCGATCGAGGCAGCTTCGCCAGCGCGCCGCGAGGAACTGAGCCGAATCGGGCTCGAGCGGGTCGTCGTCCGAGACCGCCGAGTCGAAGCGATCGAGTGGACGCCGGCGGCAAGGCCGTTCTTCGAAAGGCAGCGGGAGTACCCCCAAGGGGATTCGAACCCCTGATCTCCACCTTGAAAGGGTGGCGTCCTAGGCCTCTAGACGATGGGGGCCGGAAGTCGGCCGGAGTGTACCAGAGGGTCTCAGGCGCCCCAGACGAGGGACAGAACCAGGGTGCCGGCGAAGCAACCCAGCGCCGCCATGCCGGCAATCCCGCCGAGCACCGCGAAGAGGACGGCCTGGCCCTGAGCGTTGGCCCGGGAGGCCTGCCACATCCGAAGGGCGCCCGACGCCGACAGCGCCGTGAACGCCATCCCGAGCACCGCCGTGCCCGAGGTGACCATTGGGATCTGCGCCGAGTCATCGACGTTCACGATGGCCCAGCCGATGTACCCCAAGGCGCCCACGAACACGGCGCCGAGAGTGATCCGGAAGGGCGTTACAGCGACTGGTCCGATGTGACGCTGCGCCCGCCTGCTCGAGCCCCTTCGGGGACGCGACCCGGCATCCGACGAGCGCGCGGAGTGCGGCGGCATCACGGTCATCGTTGGGAGCGTAGCAGCCTGATCCGGCCGGAGCCCGCTCAGGCCTCGGGCGCGGGATCGCCTCCCCGCGACCGATGGTAGATCGCCACGTTGTAGGACAGGCGCGGACGCTTGAGCGTGGCCGCCACCTCGGCGCCGACCGCACCGAACGCCGCCTCCAGAAACGCCGCCGTGTCTTCCTGGGACGCGAAGGTCCAGAAACAATGGAGCACGCGAACGCGAAAACCGCCCTGGAGGAACGGCCCATTGCGATGGCTCCACGCGCCGAATTCCGGCCGATCCGGCTGGAGCCTCGAGACGTCGTCCCGGCCATAATCGTGGACCACCAGCAGACGGCCGCCCGGCCGCAGGACTCGATCGGCCTCGGCCAGGTCGGCCGGATCCACGCCGCGAAAAGCCGACCACAGCCCGACTACCGCGTCCACGGACTCGTCCGCCAGCGCAGAGCGGAATGGCGCGGGTTGGTCACCGTGGACGAGCCTTGCTCCGAGCGCTGTGAGGCCATCGGACAGGCCCGAGCCGGCCGCATCTACGAGCAGCACGTCGCGATCAACGACGGGCCCCAGTGCTTCGAGGCCGCGGAGAATCTTCCCCTCGATGTCGAGGGCCGCGGCCAGTTGGGCGCCTGCATCTGGTTCGAGGCGGAAGGGGAGATTTGACACGAGGCCCGGAGTATAGGTCTGCCCGGGTCACGCTTCGCGGCTCGTTCGGCCCTCAAGACTGCCAGCCCCCGCGCGAGCCTCGAATTGAGCCATCGGGCAGAATCACCTGGTATGAACACCGTGCGCGGCATGCCCTGGGCCATCCGCTTCTTCCTCGGCTACGCCTTGCTGATCCTGGCCGGCATCGGACTGTCCCTCCGGTTCGTGGTGGACATGGCGATCTCGGCCCCGGTCAGCCTTGTCGGGATCGTGGTGATGGTCCTGCTCGCCTACACGATCTTCACGACGACGCTGGTCCTGCAGCGCAAGGCCGCAGCCCGGGCGCTGGCGCTCGGTCTCGCCTCGCTCACGGTGCCGCCGATCCTGTGGGCGCTGGCGGTGGGCCTCCTGCCGATCGCCGTATTCCTTGCGGCGCTCGGCGCGCTCCTCGTTCGTGGACTGCGCGGGGCGGCAGTCACTTCCTGGCTCAGCGAGGAGTGACCGGCCCACGCCGGGCGAGCGAGCGGCAGGCGCGCTACCCTCTGCACGCGCAATCGCTTCACGGCGAGTCTGCCCCTGAATCGAACACCATGAGGCCCTTGTGACCATCGGAGCCCGACGTACCCCACCGAATCGCCCCGGGAGCCGCGCGCTCCGGTCCGCCCCCAAGACATCGTTCGTGAGTCGCAATCGATCGCGAATCCTTGGTCTCGTCGCCGTCGTCGCCGTCGCCGGCATGGCTGGGCTGGCATTTCTGAACGCGACATCGCCCGCCTACGCCTGCACGTCCCAGTGGACGCCGGCGCCCACGTCGGAGCCCGCGCCCGATGCCACCCAGCGCCTCGGATACGCCCAGACCGATATCAGCCGCGACCACGTGACGCTGGGGGCCTTTGTCAGATATGCGCTCTGCCCGCCGGCTACCGGCAATCACTACAACGCCCAGGGTGAGGGTCCCGTCCGACCGGGTGTCTACGGCCCGGATGATCAGGCCACACCGCAGGGCTGGATCCACAACCTCGAGCACGGCGGGCTCGTGCTCCTCTATCGATGCACGGACTCCGACACCGCCTGCACGGACACCGGGCAGGCGGCTCTGCAGCAGTTCAACGCCACGTTCCCGAACAGCCCCGTGTGCAATCTGCCGGCGGGCGGGGTCGGGCCAATCATTGCCCGCTTCGACCTGATGAACTGGCCGTACGCGGCACTGCTCTGGGGTCTCGTGCTGCCGCTCGATTCACTGGACACGGGACAGGTCGCCGCGTTCTTCGCGCAACAGGGAGAGCGGACGAACCCCGAACAGCTGTGCGCGCGACCGACGCCCACCCCGGAGCCGACCGGCACGCCGGGGCCGACGGCCGCTCCAACGGCTACGCCCGCGCCGACGGCCGCCCCGACTTCGACCGAGGCCCCTGCCGCGAGCCCGACGCCGGGCGCCAGCTGAGCGCCGACCAGCCGCGGTGCGACTCTTCGCCTTTCTCGCGGAGGACGGTCCGGCGGTCGGGGTGCTGACCGATCAGGATCGGGTGATCCGCCTGCGCTCGGTCGACGGTGGCCTGGACCTGGCGCTGGCCGAGGATCTCCTGCCGGCGCTGCTCGCGGAGGCGGGCCGGACGCTCGAAGGACTGGACGGGCACGCGGCGGGCGTCCCACGCGCCGACCTCGATCCGCTGCCGGCCATCGAGTTCCCGGGCAAGATCGTGTGTGTCGGGTTGAACTATGCCGACCACGTCGTCGAGGGTGGTCGCCCGCCCCGCGAGCGCCCGCTGCTGTTCGCCAAGTTCGCCAACACCGTGATCGGTGACGGGGAGCCGATCATCCGTCCGGAGGGCACGCACGCGCTGGATCTCGAGGTTGAGCTCGGCGTGGTGATCGCACGACGGGCCAGGCGGGTGACCGCCCAGGATGCGCCGGGGCACGTCGCCGGCTACCTCGTGGTCAACGATGTCAGCGCCCGTGACTGGCAGGGCACTCCACCGGCGCTTCGGACGGGCGAGCAGGGTGACGGCCAGTGGCTGCGGGCCAAGGGTTCCGACACGTTTCTGCCAGTCGGCCCGGTGATGGCCACGCCGAACGCCTTCGACCCTGCGTCCGGCGCGCGGATTCGGAGCTGGCGCATCGCCGGCGGGGCCGGCGCGGCCGGCGCGGGCGCCGGGGCCGGCGCGGCCGTTCTGATGCAGGACTCGACCACCGCGAACCTGATCTGGTCGGTCCCGCAACTGATCGAATTCATCAGTCGCCAGATCACCCTTGAGCCGGGTGACATCATCGCCACGGGCACACCGGCCGGGGTGGGCGTCTACCGGACGCCTCCGGTATTTCTCGAACCGGGAGACCGGGTCCGCTGTTCCATCGATGGCATCGGCACGGTGGAGAACCCCATCATCGACTGGTCCGAGGCATCCTCAGAACAGGCCGGCGACAGCCACTGAGGGCCGCGCCAGCGACGGCCACCGACCCAGGCAGGAGACATGGTCATGCGGGCACTCGTCAAGACACAGGCCGGGCCCGGGCTCACCCTCCAGGACGTCCCGGAGCCGCAGATCGGGATCAACGACGTGCTCGTGCGTGTCCGCAAGACGGGCATCTGCGGTACCGACCTGCACATCGAGGCGTGGGACGCGTGGGCCGCCAGGAACATTCATCCGCCGCTCATCGCCGGACACGAGTTCGTGGGCGAGGTCGTGGCGGTCGGTGCGAACGTGTCCGACTTTGGCCCCGGGGATCTGGTCAGCGGTGAGGGCCACGTCGTGTGCGGCCGGTGCCGTCATTGCCTGGCCGGTCGGCGGCATCTGTGCGCCAACTCGATCGGGCTGGGCGTTGGCCGCGATGGGGCCTTCGCCGAGTTCGTGGCTCTCCCGATGGCCAACATCTGGCACCACTGGCCGGGCGTGGACGAGGAGGTCGCGGCGATCTTCGATCCGTACGGCAACGCGGTGCACACTGCCCTCGCCTTTCCGGTCCTCGGCGAGGACGTGCTCGTTTCCGGAGCAGGCCCCATCGGCCTGATGGCCACCGCCGTGGCCCGCCATGCTGGCGCGCGCTACATCGTGGTCTCGGAACCGAACGCCTTCCGGCGTGGACTCGCCGAACGGATGGGCGCGACCGTCACCGTAGATCCGCGGGCCCGGGACCTGCACGAGGTCCAGGCCGAACTCGGGATGGTCGAAGGGTTCGACGTGGCCATGGAGATGTCCGGCAACCCGGCCGCGCTGCGGAGTGCCATCGGAAACATGGCCCACGGCGGCGGGATCGCCATCCTCGGCATCCCGACCGAGGAGATCTCGATCGACGTCAATGAGATCGTGTTCAAGATGCTCACGGTGCGCGGCATCTATGGTCGTGAGATGTACGAGACCTGGTACAAGATGACGGTCATGCTCCAGTCCGGATTGGACATCAGGCCCGCCATCACGCATCGGTTCTCGTATCAGGATCACGCGGAGGCATTCGCAACCGCGCGATCGGGCGACTCGGGCAAGGTCATCATGGACTGGACGACGTGATCTGGCGGCCCGCGCAAGATGCGCATTCATGAGCCACACCGCGCGACCGGAT
This sequence comes from uncultured Anaerolinea sp., assembly GCA_964580175.1. Lineage (GTDB taxonomy): Bacteria > Chloroflexota > Limnocylindria > Limnocylindrales > CSP1-4 > UBA5189. The sequence continues at coordinate 5,167 of CAZOJS010000195.1, forward strand.
CCATTCGCCTTCCTGGCGACCGATCTGGCCGACCTGCACGCCCGGCATCTCTACCGCCCGCTCCGGGTCATGTCCTCCGAGCAAGGCCCGCTGGCGACCGTGGACGGCCGCGAGGTCATCAGTCTCGCGTCGAACGATTACCTGGGCCTGACCCACCACCCGCGGCTCAAGGCAGCTGCGGCCGAGGCCGTTCGTGAGTACGGCGCCGGGTCGGGAGCGGTTCGCACGATCGCCGGCACGATGTACCTCCACGAAGCGCTCGAGGCAGAGCTCGCCGCGTTCAAGGGCACCGAGGCCGTCCTGACCTTCCAGAGTGGGTTCACGGCCAACGCCGGGGTCATCCCGACGATCACCAGTGAGGCCGATCTGATCGTCTCGGACGCCTCCAACCACGCTTCGATCATCGACGGCATGCGCCTGTCAAAGGCGCCCCGAAAGATCTACCCGCATGCCGATCTCGCCGCCCTGGAGGCCATCCTGGCCGAGGCGACCGAACGTGGCCGTCCAGACGGAGCCGGGCCGTACCGGCTGGTCCTCGTGGTCACGGATGGGGTCTTCTCCATGGACGGGGATATCGCCCCGCTGCCGGGCATCGTCGAGCTCGCCGAGCGCTACGGCGTGGCGGTCCTCGTGGACGATGCCCATGCATCCGGCGTGCTCGGACGGAACGGGCGTGGCAGCGTGGACCACTTTGGGCTCCACGGGCGCGTCGCGATCCAGGTCGGGACACTGTCCAAGGCCATCGGCGTCCTCGGCGGCTACGTGGCGGGCTCGCGGAACCTCCGCGATGTCCTCGTCCAGCGGGCTCGCCCG
>CAZOJS010000196.1:0-4223 GCA_964580175.1 uncultured Anaerolinea sp.
ATCATCGGTGGCGGCGTGCACGGACTGTCGATCGCCTACGAGCTCGCCAAGCGCGGCATCCGGGACGTCGCCGTCCTTGAGAAGGCGTACATCGGGGCCGGCGGCAGCGGCCGCAATACGGCCATCGTGCGGTCCAACTACCGAACGCCGGAAGGCGTCGCGTTCTACGACGAGTCGGTCAAGATCTATGAGCGGCTGTCGGTCGAGCTGGGATTCAACGTCCTGTTCAGCCAGCACGGCCATCTGACCCTCGCCCACACCGAGGCTTCGGTCGCCGGTTTGCGCGTCCGGGCCGAGGTCAACCAGCTCCAAGGTGTCGATTCGGTCGTCCTCGATCGAAGCGAGATCCGCAACCTGGCGCCCGCTCTCGACCTGTCGGATCGACCGCGCTACCCGATCCACGCCGCCCTTTACCACCCTCCGGGTGGGATCATCCGGCACGACGCGGTGGTCTGGGGCTACGCCCGACGCGCCCAGGAGATGGGCGTCCACGTCCATCAGGGCTTGGAGGTCACCGGGATCGATCGTGCGGATGGTCGCATCGCCGGCGTGCAGACCAACCAGGGACCGATTCGGGCCGGAACCGTGGTCAATGCGACGGCCGGCTGGGCCTCCACCATCGCCGCGATGGTCGGATTGCGTCTGCCAATCGTGACCCACCCGCTCCAGGCACTGGTCACGGAGCCGCTCAAGCCATTCCTGAACCCGGTCCTCGTGTCGGCCACCCTGCACGTCTATGTCAGCCAGACGGACCGCGGGGAGCTGGTCATCGGTGCCGAAATCGACCCCTATGCGTCCTACAGCCATCGGTCCACGCTGGCGTTCATGGAGACATCCGCGGCCCACGTCCTGGAGCTCCTGCCCAGCGTCGCCGGCGTCCGGGTGCTGCGGCAGTGGGCCGGGATCTGTGACATGACCCCGGATTTCAGTCCGATCATTGGGACGGTTCCCGACATTCCGGGCTTCATTCTCGACGTAGGATGGGGCACCTACGGGTTCAAGGCCGGACCCGTCGCCGGACGGCGAGTCGCCGAACTGATTGCGACCGGGCAGACCCCGGCCGTGCTGGCGCCGTTCTCGATTGAGCGGTTCGCCACGGGAACACTCATCGGCGAAAAGGCCGCCGCGGCGGTATCCCACTAGGACAGCCAGAAGGAGGGCGGAGATGGCCGAACTGACCCAGGACGCGCAAGCCACCCCGGCGTCGATCGCACGACGTCTCGCCGATGACGGCGTCTCGTACATGCTGGCCCAATGGGTGGACATCCACGGCACGCCGCGCTGCAAAGGCGTGCCGGCCAGCGCCTTCGACCAGTTCGTCGGCGGCAGCGCCGGATTCGCCGGCGCGGCGACGGTCGGAATGGGCCAGGGGCCGCACGACCATGACCTGATCGGGATGCCGGACCTGTCCACGTACACCGTGGTTCCATGGGAGACCGGCGTCGCCTGGTTCGCCTGCGACATCCAGGTCGACGGGCAGCCCTGGCCGTACTGTTCGCGGACGGCCCTTCGAACCCAGATCGACCGTCTGGCCGGCCTGGGCTACTCGCTGAAGGTCGGCGTGGAAGCCGAGCACATGCTCGTGACCAGACGTGACGACGGATCCATCGCACCGTTCGATCCGTCGGGCTACGCCACGCTCCAGAAGCCCTGCTACGACTTCAAGAGCCTGGCCGCGAACATGGACTATCTGCGCACCCTGGTTCGGTACCTGGAGGAACTCGGCTGGGAGCCGTATGCCTCCGACCACGAGGACGCGACCGCCCAGTTCGAGATCAACTGGAAGTACGCCGACGCGCTCGAGACGGCGGACCGCTACACGTTCTTCAAGATGATGACCAACCAGGTGGCCCAGGGCTACGGCGCGATCGCCACCCACATGCCCAAGCCGTTCAGCCATCTGACCGGCAACGGCAGCCACTTCCACTTCTCGCTCTGGGACCAGGAGGGCAGGAACGGCTTCATCGACCCTGCCGATCCGCGCGGCCTGGGCCAGTCGGAACTGGCCTATCACTTCCTGGGCGGGCTCCTCGCGCACGCGCGGGCCCTCAGCGCCCTGATCGCCCCGACCGTCAACTGCTACAAGCGCCTGTCCATCGGCGCGTATCTGACGGGCGCCCGATCCGGCTTCACCTGGACCCCCGCCTTCGTCACCTACGGAGACAACAACCGGACCCAGATGTTCCGGACGCCGGATCCGGGCCGGTTCGAGTGCCGGGTCGTCTCCGGGGCGGTCAACCCATACCTGGGCATCGCCGGGTTCATCGCCGCCGGGATCGACGGGATCGAGCGCCGGCTGGATCCGGGCGATCCAAAGATCGGCCGGAACATGTACGAGACGCCGCTCGATGAGGCCCGCCGCGAGGGCCTCCAGTTCCTGCCCCAGACGCTGTCCGAAGCGCTCGACGTGTTCGAACAGGACAAGGTCGTGCAGGGGGGGTTGGGCGAGGGCCTGGCCGCCGAGTTCCTGCGGATCAAGCGCGGGGAGTGGGTCCGCTACCACAACGACGTGAGTCGCTGGGAGGTAGATCAGTACCTGACCCTGTTCTGATGGCTGCCGGCGAACGTAGGATGGTGATGACATGACGGCGATCTGGCGGTTCTCGGCGCTGGCGGACCGGCATCGTGCCCTGGGCTCCAACCTCGAGGACTGGAGCGGGATGGGTACCGCCTGGACCTACGACAAGAACATGGCCGAAGAGCATGTCGCCATCCGGACCAGGGCCGGCCTGATGGACGTGTCGGGCCTCAAGAAGGTCCACGTAGTGGGGCCGCATGCGGCCCATGTCATCGATCTGGCCACCACCCGCGATGTCGCACGGATCTACCCGGGGCGATCCGCGTATGGCTGCATGCTGGACGAGCGGGGAACGTTTACCGAGGATTGCATCATCTACCGGACCGGGCCGACGGCCTGGATGGTGGTCCACGGGTCCGGCACCGGTCACGAGCAGCTGCAGCGTGCGGCCGTGGGCAAGAACGTGGCCCTGCTGTTTGACGATGACCTCCACGACCTCTCGCTGCAGGGCCCGCTGGCGGTCGACTTCCTGCAGCGATTCGTGCCGGGGATTCGCGAGCTTCCGTACTTCCACCACGTCCAGACACGGCTGTTCGACGCGCCGATCATGCTATCCCGGACCGGCTACACCGGTGAACGCGGCTACGAGATCTTCTGTCGGGCGCAGGACGCGGTGATGATCTGGGACACGATCCTGGCCGAAGGCGCGGACACCGGGATCATCCCGTGCCGTTTCACGGTCCTCGACATGCTCCGCGTGGAGAGCTACCTGCTGTTCTATCCCTATGACAACTCGCAGATGTACCCGTTCGCGGACGAACCCCCGGGCGACACCCTCTGGGAGCTGGGGCTCCAGTTCACGGTCACGCCCGGCAAGCGAGGCTTCCGCGGCGCGGAAGAGCACTACCGGCTCAAGGGCCACGAGCGTTTCAAGATCTTCGGCGTCCTCGTCGACGGCGACGTCTCGACGTCCGAAGGGGACGAGCTGTGGGCGGACGACCGCAAGGTCGGCGTGATCACCTGCGGGATGTACTCGACGCTGTCCAGGCGATCGATGGCGATCGCCCGGATGGATGTCGATCGGGCCGTCCAGGGCAGTCCGTTGGAGGTCCGCGGAGCCAAGGTCAACGGACCGGCCAGCGCGCACACGCTCCCCTTCGACGATCCGGGCAAGACCAAGCGCACCGCGGTTGGCTGACATGGGCCGGCCTGGTGCGCTCGCGCGCTGGATCCAGGGTTGAGCCGATGCTCGTCGCCGGCATCAAGAGCCGCCCGGTCTATCAGGCGCTGACGGCGCGACCCGGCCGCCTCCACCTGATCGTCGCGAATGAGGAGGGCGCCCTGGCCGTCACGGACCTGCTGGCGCGGGCGCCGGACGGCTTCCTGGCGGCGAGCCGGATCATCTATGTCCCCGGTGGATCAGCCGGGGAGGCTCACGGGCAACGCCTCGCGGCGGCAGGCGCGGCGGACTACCAGGAGGCACCCAGTGCGGCCGTCGCCGTCGCGGTCTTCCGGGCAGCCTTGCATGACGCGCACATGGGGACACAGGTCTACGCGGCCGGGACGGAGGACTTCCTGGGCCAGGTCGTGCAGGCCGCGCTGGACGCTGGGGCGGACCTTGGGGCCATCGGCTCCGAGCATCGAGGGTCGCTGGAACGGCGGGTCCAGTGTGTCCACTGCAAGGGGATCACGGAGCGGGTGACGA
>CAZOJS010000197.1:0-4027 GCA_964580175.1 uncultured Anaerolinea sp.
GACGACCGTCGCCTGCGGGAATCGGGCTGCGAGAGGCCGCGCGTCGCGGCTCATCAGGACGAGCTCGTGGCCTCGCGCAATGAGCAGCGGGACGAGCCGCCCGCCGATGTAGCCGCTCGCGCCGACGACGAGGATCCGCATAACGCGATTATGGGAACCAAACCAGAAACCCGGCGTGCGCGATCGGGTGCGGTGCTGTCCAGGCCCGCGACGATGGAGGCGGGGGCCGCGACCTGATCCGGGCAGGTCAGCCGGGTCGTGGGCCCCATCCGACGTCCGGCAAGCCGTCCAGCTGCGTGCGCAGCCCCGCGATCAGCTCCCGAGCAGCATCGCGGCGCGTCTCGCGGCCCGGCGCCGCGCCGGTGGACGCGACCGCCAAGGCGATCTGCGCGTGCTGCAGGCGGGCCAAGAGCCGCTCGCCCGTAACGCCCTTTCGCTGGCCGAGCGCCTTTCGCGCGGCGCGCCGCCGGCCCAGGTCCTCCAGGGTCGCGAGCTCGTCCGGCGTCACGAGCCCGGACGCGACGTCCTCCGCCAGCGACGCCCGCACCCAGCGCTGCTCGCGCCCGATGGCGACCCGCACGAGCACCACCAGAAGGAGGAGGAACGGCAGGCCCTTGGCGGCGGCCCAGACGATCCAGTCGATCGCCCCGGGGTCCGTGCCGAGGAGCCCCTCCAGCAGCGGCGAGTTCCACACAAAATGCGCCGCGACGCCGGCCGCGCACAGCGCGAGCGTCACGACAACTCGGCGCAGCTGCGAGACGTCCGGTCGAGTGACGTAGTAGGCGAGGCCCATGCCTGTGAGCCCCGTGAGAGTCTCAGTCGCCGTCCGCTATGACCCGATGACCACGAACCCCAGCGAGCGACCAGCTTGCCCCAGTCGGACATCGAACGTCACGAGAGGTACCGATCTACCCCCGGCTCGCTCCGCCGCCGCCAGGTGCAGGGCGTCGAGGGCGCGGGCGCCGGTGACGATGCCGAGTTCCGCGGCGCGGCGGCAAACCACGTCGTCGAGCGCCACCACGAACGTACGTTGCCAGTCCCGTTCGAATGCCGTCGTCGCCACCTGACGCTGGGTCTCGCCGAGTCGCCGGTGCAGCGCCAACAGGACCTCGACGAATGTGTGGCGACCGGTGACCCATTCACTGTCGCCCAGCAGGATCGCGTCGGCGGCCTCGCTGTCGTCCTCTGCGACGTAGCGCTTGATCAGCGCGCTGCTGTCGACATAGAGCGTCATGCCCCCCTGTCCTGAGAGATCAGTTCGGTCGTTGTCGGTGTTCCGGGAAGTGGTCGCTGGCGCAGGACCGGCTCAGGTGGGCGCTCCACCTGGCGCGTCACCCAACCCTCGGCAAGGCCGCGTTCCAAGCTGTCGCGTCCCAGCACGGGCACGATCTGGGCAACACGTCGGCCACGGCTGGTCACGGTGATCACCTCACCACGGGCTACACGGTCGAGGTGCTCCGAAAGCCGTGCCTTGAGGTCGCGGATGCCGACGTCCATGTAGTCATCATATCAGCCATCTAACATGCTATGTGACTACATTGCCGAATATCGGCGCCCACGTTGAGGTGTTGAGCGGGAGTTGCAGTCGGCGTCGGCGGTGATGGGATCGGGCGAGTCAGGCGACGCGTGCCAGTGGCCGGTCCTACATCGTGATGACGACGGTTCCGCGCGCGTGCCCTGCGGCCACGTGACCGATCGCTTCGGGGGTTTGACGGAGGGGGTAGGTCCGGTCGATGACCGGGGTGACCTTGCCGGCCTCGACGAAGCCCTTGAGCGCGACCAGGTCGTCGTGGTTCTGTGTCTTGACGGTCGGGCTCGCCTGCTGGCGGACGACCATCGAGGCGAGCATGGTCCGTACGGCGCGGCCAAGCTTGCCGTCGGCGTGCCCGCCGCCGTTCGAGATCAGGGTTCCCTGCGGGGCAAGCGCACGCCGGGTCCGGGCCATCGAGTGGTTGCCGACGTTGTCGAGGATGAGGTCGTACCGCTCGGTGCCGGCGGTGAAGTCGGCCTGCGTGTAGTCGATGACATGGTCAGCGCCGATCGAGCGGACCTGGTCCACGTTCTTCGTGCTGCACACGCCGGTCACCTCGGCACCGAGCGCCTTGGCGATCTGCACGGCGAATGTGCCGACGCCACCCGACGCTCCATTGATCAGGACCCGCTGGCCTGGCTGGACCTTGCCGTCGTCGCGAAGGAGCTGGAGGGCGGTCGAGGCGGACACACCGATCGCGGCCGCCTGCTCGAACGTGAGGTTGACCGGCTTCTTGATGAACTGGTCCTCGGTTGCGCGTGCATATTCGGCGAAGGCTCCCGCGCCCCAGCCAAACACCTCGTCGCCCGGTCGAAGGCCCTGGACATCCGTGCCGATCGCCTCGACCGTCCCTGCAAGATCGGTTCCGGGCACGCGGTTCCTCGGCTTTCGGAGACCGGTGGCAAATCGCATGATGAACGGCGAGCCCGTCATGAGGATCCAGTCACCGACATGGATGGAAGCCGCCTGGACGCGAACCAGAACTTCGTTGTCCGCGATCCCCGGCTTGTCGATGTCCTGTGACTGCAGGACTTCGGTCGAGCCGTAGCTGTCTTGAACGATGGCCTTCATGGCTGGACTCCATTGACTGTACGGTGTAAAGTCGGTAGACGTGACTGTACGGTGTAAAGTAAGCCTTGTCAAACCCATAGTCAGCCAGGGCACGGGGGACCAAAAGGAACGCCGATGACAACCCGCGCGACCCAACCGGCCCGCCGCACCCCACTGACCCGGGACCTGGTGCTTGAAACCGCCCTCAGGCTCGCCGATCAGGGCGGGCTCGAATCACTCAGCATGCGCAAACTGGGTCAAGAGCTCGGAGTCGAAGCGATGGCCCTCTACTACCACTTCGCCAACAAGGTCGAGATCGTCGATGGCATCGTTGACCTCGTCTTCTCCGAGGTTGAGCTGCCCGCGGTCTCGCCCGACTGGAGGACGGCAATGCGCCGCCGGGCCATCTCGCTTCGCGACGCGCTGCTGCGTCACCGCTGGGCCATCGGTCTGATGGAGGCGCGGCAGAATCCGGGTCCGGCAAACCTGCGCCACCACGATGCGGTGATCGGCAGCCTGAGGGCGGGCGGCTTCGACATCGCCATGACCGCCCACGCCTACTCGGTCCTTGACAGCTACATCTACGGCTTCGCCCTGACCAAGATGAACCTCCCGTTCGATACCGCCGAGGAGGTGGCGGATGTGGCTCAGACAATGCTCGAACCGTTCCCGGCCGGCGAGTATCCGTACCTCATGGAAATCATCACCGAACACGTGATGAAGCCCGGCTACGACTACGGGGACGAGTTCGACTACGGCCTCGGTGTCGTCCTCGACGGCCTCGCGAGGGCGCCACGCGCTTGATGGTCTTTGTGACCGACCGATGAAGGGTCCTTGGCTGGCTTGCCGCGCTGGCCGCGCACTCCGTGCTGGGCCTACGATCCCCTCCTCGTACGCCGTGAGCAGGTCGAACAGCTCGGTCGCAGCGTGCTGGCGGTCGTACGTCCCCGCGCTCAGCTGGCGGACGACCCATCATTGGAGCCGGTAGCATCGTCGTAGCTGCCCCGGTCACGCGATGGGATCCGGGTCCGCCGCCCTGAGGCGCGCCGCCTCCCCACCCGAGAGACGCGAGTTGCCCGCATGACCCCGACCATCGAGCCGATCTACTGGATCATCTTCCTCGCGATCATCGCGTGCCTGCTCTTCCTGGACCTCTTCGTGTTCCACCGGAACGCGCACGTCGTCCACATCCGCGAGGCTGCGATCTTCAGCGCGTTCTGGGTGGGCCTGGGCGTCAGCTTCGGCGTTTTCGTCGTGTTCTGGCTCGGACCAACCAAGGGCATCGAGTACTTCACCGGCTACCTGATCGAGAAGAGCCTCTCGGTCGACAACGTCTTTGTCTTCGCCCTGATCTTCGGGGCCTTCGCCGTGCCCGCCCAGTACCAGCACCGGGTCCTGTTCTGGGGTGTCGTCGGGGCCCTGGCCATGCGTTTCGTGATGATCGTG
>CAZOJS010000198.1:0-3148 GCA_964580175.1 uncultured Anaerolinea sp.
GATCGGTCGGGAGCTGCCCTGGCTCGAGATCGTCGCGCGAGAACGGCGGCTCCTGGTCTAGGAGGACCGGATCGCCCGCTCCGCCGCGCCGCTCCGCCGTGCCGCTCCGCGGCGCGCGCCAGTCAGGCTCGGCATCGGACGTGGATGGTCGATCTATCGACCATCCGACGAAGAGCGAGTCATGACCGGCCCGATCCGCCAGTTCAGCCCCACTTCAGCCCCTGATTGGTCGATGGATGCGCCATTCGACGTCGGAGGTGGCCTGCGCCGGTGTGATGTTCGACGCTTGGTTGATTTATCGACCAAGAGGGGCGGCTGTGCCCGGGACTCGAACGGGATACGAACGGGATACGAACGGGCAAGAATGGGCACGAACGGGCACAAACGGGCGCGAATGGGCACGAACGGCCACAAACGGGCACGAACGGGTCAGATCGGTACTTCGATCGGCTTGCGGTAGCGGGCGGCGGTGCGGACGCGCCGGAAACCGAGCGTTTCGTACACGTGGACTGCGCCGGTGAGGTTCTCCGCATCGGCGCCAAGGGCGGCTTCGTCGAGGCCAAGACCCTTGAGCATCACCAGCGAGCGAGCGATCAGTGCACTGCCCAGGCCGCGTCTCCGCCAGCGGCGGCGGACCGAGACATGCTCGACCCAGCCGCGGTGCACGCCGAGCCGCGCGTTTTCGTCCGCGAACACGAAGTTCATGACCGACCCGGCGACCTCGTCGCCGTCCCAGGCGACCAGCCAGAGTCCCGTATCCAGGTCAGGCTGGGAGTACCAGCCCTCGTAGTCGGCTTCGGTCCGGAGCATGGGGTCGCGATGATCCTGGAAGGCCTCCGTGTCAGCGTCCCAGATCGCGCGGTGATCCTCGGTCCGGACCGGTCGAAGGCGCAGCCCCGCCGGCAGCGCGAGATCCGGAATCGGAAGGGCCAATGGTCGGGTCATGGTGACGCCGTACCCGTCCACCACATACCCGGCGGCGGTCGCCCATGGCAGCACGGCTGGGATCTCCAGATCCGCCCAGCCGCTCACGCGATGCGGCATCCCCAGGCCGGCCCCGAGTTGGCCCGCCGCGAGCCCGCGCGCCACGCGCGCCTCGGCCCACCCGAGGAGCGCCCGCCCGAGGCCACGCCGACGGAGGTCCGGCTTTACAGCCACATGCAGGTGATGGAAGACCGACCCACCGCGGACGCGCCAGGAGTGCTCGGCATAGGCACCAACTGCGCCGTGGACTTCCACGACCAGGACGTCCTCGCTGAGCTCCAGGCCATCGGTGTGCGTCCAGTCGTTGCGCAGGGTCTCGGCCGACGGAAGCCAGTCGACGCCATCGTGAGCATTCGCGACGCAGAGGAGCTCGGCGACTCCTACGTAGTCGGCATCCTGGTCGAAGTGCCGGACCACGAGACCATCGATCGTCGGCAGGCCCGCAACGGCTTCCCCCCGTAACCCATTCAGCTGGGTCATCGATCGTCTCCGTACTTCTCTCGCATGTGGCGGCCGACGCCCTTCGAGATTACCGTCCACCTGCGTCGCTCCGCCTTTCGAGCGACGACGTCGTTCGCGAGCTCCGAACGACGCGCCTCGGCTCGCAACGCCTCAAACGCCCCGAAGCGTGCCGCGTCCAGTGCCCCGGCCTCGAGCGCGGCCCGGACCGCGCAGCCTGGCTCGGACCGATGGTTGCAGTCGCTGAAGCGACAGGCTGCGGCGAGCTGCTCCACGTCTTCGAAGGTGCTGGCAAGGCCATCGCCATCGTTGAGGGCGAGCTCGCGCAGGCCCGGAGTGTCGATGACGAGGCCTTCCGCAAGCGCCACGAGCTGACGTCGCGTGGTGGTATGGCGTCCGCGGGCGTCATCCTCGCGAATGCCGGATGTCGTCATGAGCTGCCGACCGGCGAGCGCGTTGACGAGCGTCGATTTCCCGACGCCAGACGACCCGATGAACGCGACGGTCCGCCCGGGCGCCAGATGCGCGCGGAGGTCCTCGATCCCCTCACCCGTGATCACGGAGGAAACGATGATCTCGACCCCCGGCGCCACGGATTCGACTGCCGCGCGATGGCCGGCCCGGTCGTCGTCGAGGTCAGCCTTCGACAGCACGACCACCGGCACGGATCCGGATTCCCAGGCCACCGCGAGGTACCGCTCCACGCGACGGAGATTCAACTCGCCGTTGAGCGACGTCACGATGAACACGACATCGACATTGGCAGCGATGATCTGGACGCCCGTCCGATGATCCGTGGGTGCTCGACGAACGATCGCCGAGCGGCGTGCGAGCAGGGCGTGGATCGTGGCCGTATTCCCGGAGGACGGAGGGCTCGTCACGACCCAGTCACCGACGGCCGGGTAGACGAGCGGATCGCCCCCGGATTCGTGACGCAGTCGACCCGAAACGGTGGCCGAGATCGTCCCTGAGCCGTCATGGACGATGAACGTGCCACGTTCCTCGGCGATGACCCGCGCCGGACGTCGGCCCGACGGCGCATGGGCGACGAATGCGGCCGCAAACGTCGCGTGCCAGCCCATCGCATCGAGGAGCGGCGTCTCGGTCATGGGGCCGGCACCGTGAGCCCAGCTGGGATCTCGCCCGGTTGGAACGGTCCGAGTTGGTACTCGTACGTCACCGAGATGATCTTGAACCCGAGACTTTCGTAGAGCTCGCGTGCCTGATTCGGATTCTGAAGGTCCACACCGAGGCCTGCGGACGTCGCACCGGCGTCGCGAACCGCCCTCAGGCTGTCGACCAGCAGGGCCCGAGCCAGACCGCGGCGGCGGAACTCCGGCTGCACCGAGATGGCCTCGGTCCAGCCGATCAGCGGCTCACCGGGTGAGGCTTCCCCCATGAAGCTCAGGACCTGACCGGCGATCTCGTCGCCCAGGAACGCGACCCGCCAGAGCGTTGGGTCGAACGTCGGCATATGGATGAACTCGTCGAACTCGGCGTCCGATGGAGCCTGCTGGCCGTACGAGTCGGCGAAGGCGTTGGCATCCGCGTCGAAGACGCGCCGATGCATGACCCGGTCGTCGGGATCGATGGGCCGGATTTCGAACGGCGCCGGGAGCGGCACGTCCGGGATGTCGGCCAGCGACGGTCGAATGAGTTGGCCGCCACTTCGAACACGCGAGAAGCCGCGCTCCTCGGCGAGGCG
>CAZOJS010000199.1:0-4058 GCA_964580175.1 uncultured Anaerolinea sp.
GACCTGTTCGCGGCCGAGATCGGCATGGACCGGGCCGAACTTCGACGCCGAAACTTCATCCCGCCGGATCAGTTCCCGTATGAGAACCCATCGGGTCTCGGAACGGCCAGCGGCGGCGCCAAGATCTACATCGATTCCGGCAATTACGAGCCGGCCATGGACAAGGCGCTGGCGATGGCCGGCTACGCCGGCATTGACAAGGCCAAGAAGGAGGCCCGCAGCCGCGGCAAGTACCTCGGCATCGGGCTGTCCACGTACATCGAGGTCTGCGGGGTCGCACCCTCGAAGTGGATCGGCGCCGTCGGCGAGGGTTGGGGAGCGGCGATGTGGGAGTCCGCCAACATCAAGGTGCACCTGACGGGCAAGGTCGTGGTCACCGTGGGAACCCAGCCCCAGGGCCAGGGCCATGAAACGACCTATGCCCAGATCGTCGGCCACGAGCTCGGCATCCCGATGGAAGACATCATCGTCCAGCATTCGGACACGCAGGGCACGCCGTTCGGCTATGGGAGCTACGGCTCCCGGACGTCATCAGTCGGCAGTACCGCGGCGATCAAGGCCGCCGGCAAGATCCGCGAGAAGGCCCGGCGCTACGCGGCCCATATGCTCGAGGCCTCGGTCGAGGACATCGAAGTCGACGGAGCCGAGTACCGGGTCAAGGGCTCACCGGACAAGAAGAAGACATTCCAGGAGATCGCCTTCGCCCTCGACATCGCCTTCGATGCCCCGGAGGGCATGGAACCGTATCTCGATGAGACGGCCTACTACGACACGCCGAACTGCACCTGGCCGTTCGGTACGCACGTGGCGATCGTCGAGATCGACGAGGCGACCGGGTTTGTGGACCTCGTCCGGTACGTCGCGGTGGACGATGTCGGCAACAAGATCAACCCGATGATCGTGGACGGTCAGCTCCACGGCGGGATCGTGCAGGGCGCCGGTCAGGCACTCTGGGAGGGCGCCGTCTACGGCGATGACGGCCAGCTCCTGTCGGGGTCGATGCTCGACTACGCGGTGCCGCGGGCGTCGTGGATCCCGAACCTCGAGCTGGACGAGACGGTTACGCCATCCCCGGTCAACCCGATCGGGGTCAAGGGCGTCGGCGAGGCGGGCGCAATCGCCAGTACCGCAGCCGTTGCGAACGCCGTGAATGACGCCCTGAAACCATTTGGAATCCGCCACCTGGACATGCCACTCACGCCCCAGACGGTGTGGAAGGCCATGCAGGCCGCGAAGGGAGCACAGGCATGATCCCCGCCGCATTCGAGTACGTTCGCGCGACCTCCCTCGGCGACGCCCTCGCCCGCATCGCGGCCGACGGTGGGGCAAAGGTCATCGCCGGGGGCCAGAGCATCCTGCCCTTGATGAAGCTTCGGCTCGCACGCCCCGACACCCTCGTGGATATCGGGCGCCTCGATGAGCTGCGGGGCGTTCGAAGGCTGTCGGACGGTCGAGTCGCCGTTGGAGCGCTGACGACGTACGACGAGATGCTCAGGGACGACGTCCTGCGTCATTACGGACTGCTCCGCGACGCCCTGCCCAACATCGGCGACGTCCAGGTCCGGAACCGGGGCACGATCGGTGGCGCTATTGCGCACGCCGATCCTGCCTCTGACATGCCGGCGATTCTGCTGGCCCTGGACGCCGAGGTCGTGGCTCGATCGGCGCGCAAGGAACGAACGATTCCGATCACCGCCTTCTTCGAGGGAGCCTTCACAAGCGCCCTCGCGTCCGATGAGCTGATCGTCGAGATTCGCCTCCCCGGTGGTCGTGACGATGTCGGATCCGCCTATCAAGCCATCGAGCAACCGGCGAGCGGGTACTCCATCGCCGGCGCGGCTGCGGTCGTCGGAGCCCGAGACGGCGATCGCTGGGGCTTCTGTGCGGTCGGCATCACCGGCGTGGGGGATCACCCGTACCGTGCCTCGGGCGTCGAACAGGCACTCCTCGCCGGTGCATCGCTCGCTGATGCGGCCGCCCATGCTACGGACGGCATCACCGTCGCCTCGGACATCCATGCGGACCGCGAGTATCGAACCCACGTCGCCGCCGTTCAGGTTCGGCGCGCACTGGAGGCGGCAATCGCGCGCCTCGAGTGAAGATCGCCCACATCACGGTCGGGCAGCCGGCGCCGGCTACGCTCGTCGGCGGCGTCCTGACGCGGGACATCGACGTCGGCGGCGAGCGTTGGGCCAAGGGCCGGATTCTCTCGGCTGCGGATCTCGCTCGAGTCGGCGCCGCGCTCCCAACCGGAGGCCGTCGTCCGACCACCGTGCTGATCCCGGGCCCCGATGATGTCCATGAGGACGAGGCCGCTCGACGCCTCGCCGCGGCGGTCGCTGGGCGCGGGCTCATTGTCGGCACGCCGGCCCAAAGCCGAATCGATCTGCGGGCGGCTACGGCCGGCGTTGTCCACGTGGCGGCCGGTCTGGTCGAGCGCATCAATCGAATCGACCCGATCGAGGTATTCACGATTCTCGACGGCCGCGTCGTGGACGCGGGCGCGCTCATAGCGAGCGTCAAAATCGCGCCGCACCTCGTCCCGGAAGATGTCCTGGTGGCCGCCGAGGCCGTGGCCGCGGCTGCCGGCCCGCGCGGAGTCGTCTCCGTGGCAGCCTTCCGTCCCAGGCGTGTCGCCGCCATCGTGAAGGAATCGATCCGCGGCATCGCCCGGGAGCGGTTCGAAGCGAGCGTCCGGGCAAAGATCGAGGGCCTCGGGTCAACGCTCGTCGGGATCGACTACGTGGAGGACGCGGCCGGCCCTGTCGAGCTTGCGCTACGGGCACGCGCCCGCGGGCGCGGCGGAAGCCGGGCGGACCTGGTGCTCACCGCCGGCTCGTCCAGCACGGACCCGGAGGATCCGTTCTTCGTGGCGATCGCGGCGCTCGGGGGACGGATCGTGCGCCATGGCGTTCCGGCCCATCCTGGCTCCATGCTCTGGCTCGGACACATCGGCGCGGTGCCGATCGTCGGCATGCCGTCGTGCGGCGCGTACTCGAAGGCGACAGCCGTGGATCTGCTCCTCCCGCGGCTCCTCGCCGGCGAACCCGCGTCCATTCGCACCGTTGCGCGCCTCGGTCACGGGGGGATCCTGACCCGTAATCAGCGCTTCCGCTTCCCAGCATACGCCCGAGATCTCGACGCCCCGGAGGGGTAGCACCGCCCGATCCGGGCGCCTCTCCGCACCAGCGGACCGGGGACCGAGATCATGAGCGCGCTCTCTTGACAGGGCAGGCTAGACTTCCAATGTATATGTGGGAGCGCTCTCACGACGAGCCGTTCGTCTCGGGCTGGTGAGGCTGCGTGGACCCTGACCGTCGCGCTGCGACGAGATCCGTGGCTCCGACGCCGAGCCACCAATCCGGATCAAGGGAGATCACGATGACATCGCGAACGCCACGGTCCCTCTCCATCGCGCTCCTCATGAGCGTGTTCGTCGGTACCGGGCTCGTGGCGCCGGCCGGCCCGGCCTGGGCCGCCACCCTGCCGCTCGTCGACGACTTCGAGTCCGGCCTGCCGGCCGGGCAAGACCTAAACGGCATCCCGATCGGGTTCAACACGTTCGAGGACCCGAACCCAGCCACCGCCGTCGCGATCGCGATCACCGCTACGCCGCCGGCGCCGGTTCCGGGCGCCGGCAGCCCGAACAACGTCCTGAAGCTGGACCTGAACGTCGTCTCGTATGCCGGCTTCACCCACAGCTTTGAGAATGCCGCGGTCAACGAGTGGGTGACCCAGGACTGGAGCGCCTACGCGGGCATCTCGTTCTGGCTGTACGGCAACAACAGCGGGACCACGATGTTCGTGGACGTGCTCGACAACCGCAACCCCGGCTCCATAAAGGATGACGCCGAGCGCTGGTCGGTCAGCTTCCCGGACAACTTCAGCGGCTGGAGGAAGATCGAGATCCCCTTTGCGAGCCTGTCCCGCAAGGAGATCGGCAACGGCGCGCCCAACGACGGCTTCGGGCTCACCGAGGTGCACGGCTGGGCCCTGGGCACGATCACCACGCCCGCCCCGCAGACGTACTACGTCGACGACGCGTCGGTCTACGGCGT
>CAZOJS010000200.1:0-5059 GCA_964580175.1 uncultured Anaerolinea sp.
GCCGATCCCGGTCACCATCGCCGGACCGCTGTGTTCGGGCCTCGACGTCCTTGCCCACGGCGCTGTGATGCCGATGCCCGTGGTCGGCAGCTTCATCGCCGTGCTCGACGTGGGCGCCTACGGCTACACGGAATCCATGCCGCTGTTCCTGTCGCATCCGCTCCCGGCCGAGGTCATCGCCCGCGCCGGTGAGGCTGCCCTGGCGCGACCACGCATGGACCCAGCTGCATGGCTCGATCACCAGCTCGTCCCGTCCCTGATTGGGTAGGCACCGCGCCGCTCCTCGAAGCCCTCAGGCGCGCGGAGGCGTTCGAGGCGGAGCTCGTCTACCTGATCCTCGTCTGTCGTCGCCGGGGCCGCGTCGATGGAGACGGGATCATCCGGGTCGCGCCCTAGCGGGTTGCAGCCGGATCCTTCAACCCGGGCTCGAAGGACACGTTCCAGCCCATCAATTCGCAGCCGAGATAGTGCGGGGCCTCCTCGCCCGGCGTGCATGCCCGACAACCCCATTGCGCGAGGCCACCCTCGTCGGGCAGGAAAACGATGTCGCAGGTGTTCGCGGACGGATCGCAATATCGACCGTGGCACTCGCAGGCGCAATGGACCCAGTGCTCACAGGTACAGCGGGCGGAAGGCGACGGAGGCCGCAGAACGCTTGACGGGAAGGGGCTTGGTGTCAGCATCCGGACTCCTCGCCGAACCCTTGTTACGCGACACTGAGGGCTCGGGCGTCGGAACCAATTGTGAACGCCTCGTCAATGACTCTCAGGGCTCGCGGGCAGGACCACTGCGGGGCGCAAGAAGATCGTATGCTCGCTCGGGAGGACCAATGACAACGCTGGACGATCGAGTCACTGCGTTCCACCGCCTGCATGCCGCAGGCTGCTTCGTCATGCCGAACCCGTGGGACGCTGGGAGCGCGCGGGCGCTGGAACAGCTCGGCTTCAAGGCGCTGGCCACGACGAGCGCTGGTTTCGCCTGGACGTTGGGTCGCGCGGACAATCAAGTGACGCTTGACCAGGTGCTCGAGCATCTGCGTGCCGTCACGGCCGCCGTGAAGGTGCCGGTGAACGCAGATTTCGAGGGTGGATTCGCGGTCGATCCGAAGCAAGTCGCCGTCAACGTGAAACTTGCGGCGGCCACGGGTATCGCCGGGCTCTCGATCGAGGACTCCACGGGGGATGAACTTCATCCGCTCTTTGAGTTCGATCTGGCGGTAGACCGTGTTCGCGCTGCGCGCCAGGCGATCGATGAGAGCGGTACGGGCATCGTCCTCACCGGTCGCTCCGAGGGGTTCGTGGTCGGACGCCCCGACATCGACGAGACGATCCGGCGGCTGCGCGCGTACGCGGACGCCGGCGCCGACTGCCTCTTCGCGCCCCGGATCGATAACGTCGAGCAGGTGGCCGCGATCGTTGCAGCGGTATCGCCCAAACCGGTCAACCTGCTGATCAACGCCCCGTTCATGACGGTGGCGGAGGCATGGGACCTGGGAGTGCGACGGATCAGCGTGGGGGGCACGCTGGCGCGCACCGCCTGGGCCGGATTCCTCGAAGCCGCGCGAGAGATCGCGGACGCGGGAACGTTCTCGCGGTTCCAGGGCCTTCCGAACGTCGACGCGTTGTTTCGCGAACGATAGGTTCCAGTCACGAGTCTGGCTGGCGAGGAAGGATTCGAACCTTCACTCCCCGGATCGGAGGGGCCACGACTGAGGGTCCAGAGGATCAGCGCCCTATCGCCAGTCGACCGCGTGTACCTCGACGGGCTCGCGGATACCCTTCAGCTTCATGATGCGCGGTTCGGACACGCTGAACCGGATCGCGCCGGCTGCGCTCAACACGACGCTCGACACGAGGATCTCATCCTTGGCCGCGGCCGCACCGATGCGCGCGGCCACGTGCACGCCCCGTCCGGTGAAATTTCGGCCTTGCCGCGTGGCCTCCGTCGCGTGCAGTCCGATGCGCACCGACGGTGCGAAGCCGTGCTCCCGGCGATGGCGTATCAGCCGGCGCTGCATGTCGACGGCGCACTCGATGCCGTCGCCGGCCCGTTCGAAGGCCGCGAACAAGCCGTCGCCCGTGTGACTCACCTCCTCGCCATTGTGTTGTGCGAGGGCAGAGCGCAGCTCCCGGTCGTGCCAGCGGAGAACTTCGCTCCACGCATCGTCACCGATGGCGCCGACAAGGTCGGTAGAGGACACGATGTCGGTGAACATGAAGATCTTCGTCGCCCGTTCGGCTTGCCCGGCGGGCGCAGCCGCTCCCTCGCCGAGCAGTGCATCGACCCGCTGCAGGTCGAGCATCGCGCCGAGCCGCTCGAACGCCGATCGGGCGGCCCGAAGGTCGCGTCGCGCGGTCACCTCGTCCCCTTCGGCCATAAGCGCCTCGGCGTAGCGCGTGCGCGCCCGGGCGCTCTCGTACGGGAGCTCCGTCGCCTGCCACAGGCGCCACGACTGGCCAAGGACCGGTGACGCTTCCGACGCCTTGTTCTGCCCGAGGAGCAGCTCGCCGCGACCGGTGAGCGCCCCCGCCTCGAAGAGCGGCTGCTTGTAGTTCACGGCGATCGTCTCGAGCTCTTCGACCGCCTGGCGGGCCGCGTCCAGGTCGCCGGCCGCGATGGCGATGTCGACCAGGGCCGGGAGGAGGCGGCCGCGGGTTCCCCGGTCGGCGACACCCGCCGTGCCGGCCGCTGCGACGAGCGCTCGATCGATGGAGCGACGTGCATCAGACCCCTCACCGCGGGCGAGCTGCAGCAGGGCGAGACCGGGCTGTGCATCGTGCCCGTATTCGTAGGCACGGTCGAATGCCTCGGCGGCGCCGTCCAGGTCGCCCATCCGCAGCCGGACCACGCCGACCTGGTAGTGGGCGTACCCGACGCTGTCAAGCAGCCGATAGCGCTCGAGCTCCTCGCCCGCCAGGCGCGCCTCCTGCTCTGCTTCCGACCATTGGCCGTGCAACATCTTGATCTCGGCGCGATGGATCCGGCAGACGCCCGGATAGCCCCCGACCGATTGGCGGCGCATCCAGCGCTCGCCCTCCGCGGCCCACTGGGACGCCCGACCCAAGTCGCCCACGTCACGGCAGGCCGCGATGGTGTTGCAGTAGATGTCGCTCGCGACGCGCAGCTCGAGCCGGCCTGATGACGCGGCCGCCGCGGCCTCGTCGATGAGCGCGAGCCCGGCCTCCATCTTCCCCGCCATGAGCTGGCCCAACCCCTTGAAGCTCATCGCCATGTACAGAGCGTCATCGTTGCCCTGACGACGTGCCATCTCGATGGCCCGGTCAGCCAGCTCCTCGCCCTCATCGAGCCGCGTTTGCATGAGCGCGAAAAGCGCGTGGAAGACGCCGAGCCGCGCATGGATGGGGGATTCGGGCTCGTCCGCGAGCAGCCGCTCGGCTTGGGCCAGCCACCCGCCGCCCACCGGGGCCGCCAGCCCTCGGAACGCCTCGTACGCCAGCGTGAGTGCCACCCGCGCTGCGTCAATTGGGCGGCCGGCAGCCGAGTAGGCCGCAAACGCTCGCTCAAGCGCCTCGGTCGCCTCGTCCGGGTGCCCGGTCCACCAGGAGGCCGTCCCGAGCAGCTCGAGGTCTCGGGGCGACAACCCTCCGTCGCGATCGATCGCTGCCAGGGCCTCGGTCGCCTCCACCCAGGCGTGCCGCCTGACGGCGTCCCTGCCAGCCTCGAGTATTCCAATCATGCGTGGACGATCACCGCTCCTGGGTCGCGGTTCGCGACCAGGTTCCGATTATGCGCCGGGCGGCAATCTCGGCAACGGCACCGGTGTTCAGGAGGTTGGCTGGCGAGGAAGGATTCGAACCTTCAATCCCCTGATCCAGAATCAGGTGCCTTACCGTTTGGCCACTCGCCAGCGATCGCGCCGTCGCGGCGCGGGGGGCATGATAGCGCACAGCCCCAATCCACCCACCGATCGCACCCCTCCGAGGAGTCCATGTCGGGAGTTCCCGAGACCTTCCGCGCCTATGTTGTCGACCGTCGAGACGACCGGTTTGAGCGTGGCCTGCGGACGCTCGGCCCGACCGATCTACCCCCCGGCGATGTTGACATCGAGGTCGCCTGGTCGTCGGTGAACTACAAGGACGGTTTGGCCGTGACCGCCGATGGCAAGGTCGCCCGGGCGTACCCGTTGGTCCCCGGCATTGACCTTGCCGGGAAGGTGGCGAGGTCCGCCGATCCCGCGATCGCGCCCGGGACGGAAGTCATTGCCCACGGCTACGACCTTGGGGTGAGCCATCACGGCGGTTATGCCGAATACGCGCGGGTCCCGGCCGACTGGGTCGTACCGCTGCCGCGCGGACTTGCCGCACGCGACGCAATGGCCATCGGGACGGCCGGTTTCACCGCCGCCCTGGCCATCGTGGAGCTGGAGGCCCGCGGGCTGGAGCCGGCCAACGGGCCGGTGCTCGTCACCGGCGCAACAGGTGGCGTCGGGAGCACCGCGATCGCGATCCTGTCCGAGCTCGGGTACGAGGTCTGGGCGGTGACCGGGAAACCTGATGAGCGTGGCTGGCTCGAGGTGCTCGGTGCCACGGGCTTCCTTTCGCGGGAGGACGTGGCTGCCGAGGGCAAGCCTCTCGAGAAGGAGCGCTGGGCGGCTGCTGTGGATTCGCTTGGTGCGTCCGCGCTGCCATATCTCCTGCGCACGCTCCGCCGCGGGGGTGCGGTCGCCGCCTGTGGCAACGCCTCCGGAGCCGAGCTGGTGACGACGGTCTTCCCGTTCATCCTCCGGGGAGCTGCTCTCCTCGGGATCGATTCCGCCTACTTGCCGATCGCGAAGCGCCGTCAGATCTGGGAGCGCCTCGCCTCCGACCTTCGGCCGCGCGGGCTCGGCGGACGGGTGACCGAGATCACACTGGATACCCTGGAGCCGGCACTCGACTCCATTCGAGCCGGTAATGCTCGTGGTCGCTGGGTGGTCCGGATCGGCGCCTGATACGAAGGGAATCTCGACCAACCGCAGATTGGGATCAGTCGAGCTCGCCTCGCAACTGTGCGAGTGCCCGTTCCAGTGGTGCCGCGCCTGCGGGGCCTGGATATGGCA
>CAZOJS010000201.1:0-8490 GCA_964580175.1 uncultured Anaerolinea sp.
AGGTAGATGACCTGGAAATCCTTGCTGATCCTCTTCAGGAGCACGAGCGCCCTCGTCGCGCGGGCATCGTCGAGGGTGACGAATGGATCATCCAGGATCAGGGGCGGGCGGCGATCCCCGGTCACGAGCCGGACGAGCCCGATCCTGGCCGCGAGGTAGACCAGATCCAGCGTCCCCTGGCTGAGCGATTCAACGGCAACCCAGTCGTTGCGCTCAGGCGCAAAGACCTCGATGGCGAGGTTCGTATCGTCCACCCTGACGCGACGGTAGCGACCGTCGGTCACTTCGGCCAGGTCGATGACCATGTGCTTCTCGAGGTAGCGGGTGGCGCGTCGCATGGTTGCCCGCTCGGCCTCATCGATGGCCTTCAGGGTCCCCTCGTAGACGCGGTTGCGCCGCTCGAGCGTGGCCAGCTGCTCGCGCCACTGCTCCAGTCGTTCGCTGTGGCCGGCGACGGCCTCGGCGTCCACGGTGTTGGCATCCACTCGGGCCCGGGCGTCGGCTTCGTCATTCCGGGTCTGGTCAATCAGACGCTCGGAGTCGCGCACCTCGACCTCGAGGCGCTCGCGGGCTCGCGGTTCCTTGGCAATGGGCCCCAGGTGCTCCAGTGCCCCCGTCTTCTGTTCGATTTCCAGTGCGGCCGCGTCCCGAAGCCCCGGCAGAACGTCCGCGGGCTCTCGGCCGACGAGCCCATCGAGCTGGGCCGTCAGGCGGTCGATCGAGGCGACGTGAGCCTCCTCCGCGGCCAGCAGGGCCTCGACGGCCGCCATGTCCGGGAGTTCGAGCCCGGCCAACTTCTCGGCCATGGCCAGATCCTTCTCCTGGAGCTCCTGCTCCAGCTGCGAGCGGCCGCGCAACCGACGGTCGATCTCAGAATCGCGGAGTTGCCGCTCCCGGCCGATGTCCGTCGCCCGGAGCCGCTGCTGTCGACCGAACAGGGCGAGCCCGAGACCTGCGACCACGAGCGCGAGTGGACCGGCCATCCCGCCCGGAACCACGACGACCGCCGCAGCCGATAGCACCGCAACCACGACGCCGGCAACGATGAGCGCCAGTGCCGCCACCGCGGTCGGCCGCCAGCTCCGCGGCTCCGGCGCCTTGAGATCGAAATGGACCTCACCCTCACCGGTCAGGCTTGCCCGGAGCTCGCGGATGCGGGTGTCCAGCTCGCGCAGCCGCGCGACGTTCGTGCGCAATGCAGGAAGTGGGTCGCGCGCCGGATGTGTTTCCTGCAGCGCGGCGATCTCCTCGGTCACGGCGACGGCCGTGCGGAACCGTTCGAAGCGCTCCTGGGCGATGGCCCGATCGGCCATCAGGCGTTCCGCCTGCATGGCCTTCTCGAGCATGGACTTGCGTTCCGCAAGCGCCGCGTCGGCGTCGGCGCGGCGCTCGTGGGCCAGCACGAGCCGATCGCGGTCGCGCTCAAGTTGCTCGAGGGCTGCCTCGCCCTGCTCGACCGCGGCAGCAGCCTGGTCGACCGCCGCTGCCGCGACCTTGAGCCGGCCCGGGCTCTTCTCGCCCTTGGTATTGAGTTCGTGGAGCGCCTTGTCCAGCTTTCGTCGCGCGAGGCCGGTCCCGCGGTCCGCCCCCGAAATTGACGCCTGCAGGCGGTCGCGAAGGGCTCCCTCGTCCCGCCCGACATCATCCATCTCGTGATGACGCACGGATGCCGTGGACCGGAAGAATGCCTCGGTCGGGATCCCGGTGAGCTCGGCCAGGATCTGGTCCGCCTGGGCCGGGTCGGTCACGACCTGACCCTCGTATTCAAGCCGAACGATGCCCTTGGCGCCGCGGAACGACTTCTCGACGCTGCCGGGCCGCATCCCATCGACTTCGTCCTGCTCGAACTCAACACGCACGGCAGGTTTGGCGTCGTCCGCGGTGCCCCAGGTGCGCAGGCCCTCCATCTCGGCGGACGCCGAGGTTACCCGGCGGGTCAGGACCAGTTCGAGCGCCCGCTGGATCGTGGTCTTGCCCGACTCGTTCGGCCCGCGGACGACCGTCAGCCCACGATCCAGGCTCAGATCCAGATCGCGATGGCGGCGCAGGTTGGCGATGTGGAGCTTGGTGATCCTCACAGGGTCACCTCCTCGCCGGCCAGGAGCAGACGGCCGAGACGCAGCACATCGCGGGCCTCCGCGGCCGCGGCGGTGCCATCGGCGGCCTCCAGCTCCGCGATCGAGGCCTCGACATTGCGAACGAAGGCGCCGAGAATCGTGTCTTCGGGCGGCAACGGACCGGCGGACAGGGCCGGCACGGACCGATCGCGGACGCGTACCTTCAGGAACTTCTCGGCCAACGCGGCCTCGATCTCCTCGACTCTTGCGTCGAGCGTGTCCGCCCGAATCCCGATCAAACGAACGTCCAGCACGAGGTCCGCGTCCGCTCGCGCTGCGAGCGTCTCAATCAGTGCCGGCTGCGAGGCAATCCCGGCCGCGTCCAGTTCGACTTTCTCGAAGCGTGTCCTGCCGACTCGCCGTTCCTCGATCTGGACGCGCTTCTTGCCGTCCGTCTGCTCCAGGGTGACGAGCAGGACGTTGCCCGCTCGATCCTGGTCCAGAGCGACCGGCTCGGGGGCGCCGGCGTAGGCGTAGACGGTCCGGCCGGCCTTGCCCCGGCTGGAGGAATGCCAGTGGCCAAGGGCCAGGTAGTCCAGCTTGCTCGCCGCGATCTCCTCGTTCGTGATGACGACCTCGTCGTGGTCGGTCTGGTTCGGGATGGCGATCGACCCGTGGACGATCCCGACCTGCCAGGTGGAAGGGTCCCCGCCCACAGCCAGGCCATCGAGCGGCGATCTGGGGGCGCGCTTGGTCGCGAAGACCTGCGCATGCACGGTCAGGTCGAGCGGCTCAAGGCGAATCGAGCCCTGCTCTGGAGTCAGCAGCGTGACAAAGTCCGGCCCAGACGGGCCGGCCAGGGCGGGCAGGTCATATGACCGATAGATCGAGGCGCGGTCATAGACATCATGGGTTCCGGGGATCAGAACGGTCCGGATCCGAGCCTCTACGAGGCGACCAAGTTCCGCGGCAACTCGGTCGACGGATCGGCGCGGCTGAACGTTGGAATCGAACAGGTCGCCCGCGATGAGCACGAGATCGATCTTTTCAGCGATCGCGACATCGACGCTCGCCTTGAACGCCGCGAACTGCCGCTCGCGTTGTGCGGTGGCCTGCTCGCCGAGGTCCGCGTGGCGAGCGCCGAGGTGGACGTCGGCCGTATGGAGAACGCGGAGCATAGGGTCCCTGGGCCTCCCTGCGAGCGTTGGCAGCACCGACGGACCCTTCGGGAGCCCGGGGCCCATTCGCGTCGTGAGGATCGCCGCAGCAGGCTTCCCCACGGCCTCAGGGGGTCCCGACGAGCGAGGTGCCCCCATAGCTCCTCGCCCGTCACCCTAACCGTCGCCGGTCATTGTGACAGGTAGGCTGGCACGGCTCGCAGTGTCCCTGCGATCTGGACGTGCGGGCGCGAGTCGCGGGCCAATCCGAGGATCCGATGTATCCTCACGGCCAACGAAACACCGGTGCGCCCCGCCCAAGGGACTCCACATCGGCACCAAGGGTCGCGCGGCCCCGACCTTAGACCAAGGCTTCAAGGTCCCGCCGATCCCGCGGAGCGCGCCGCGCTGTACATGCGCTCGGGAGGCACCCAGTGACTTACGCAGATCGGACCCTCAGTTGCGTCGATTGCAGCCAGGAATTCATCCATTCTGCCGACGATCAGCAGTACTACGCTGAAAAGGGTTTCTCGTCCGAGCCGAAGCGCTGCGTGTCGTGCCGGGCGAGTCGGCGTGCCGCCCGCGACGGCGGCTATGACGCCCCGGACATTGGGGGCCCGCGCGGCTACGAGAGCGGGACCAGCCGGGAGTTCTTCGCGGTGCTCTGTTCCGAATGCGGCAATCAGGCGCAGGTTCCGTTCCGCCCGCGGATGGACCGCCCGGTCTACTGCTCGGATTGCTTCCGCAAGGTCCGGCCCGACTGACGCTCTGCGCGGTCCGCGGACAACGCACCTAGAGCCGAAAGGTCTCGCCTCGTCGATAGCGCCGCCGATGCCGCCCGACCCAGACGGTGACGCGACCGCGTCCATGCACAACGAAGGTACCGTCGCGCTCCACGAGGGCAGTGTCCTCGTCGATGCCGATGACCGTGACGCCGCGCGGCGCCTGCAGGGCGAGCATCGCGACGAAGGGCTCCGGCCAGGCGTCGTAATGCGGCAGGACGGCACAGTCCGGGACCAATCCGAGACCCGAGCGCCAGCGAATCGGCCAGGGCAGACGCCGGCGCCATGCTTGAGCCTGCAGGCTGGCCATGGCCATCGAGCCGGCGGAGCATCCGGCGATCAACGCACCTCGCGCATGGGCAGCGACGATGGCGGCGCCAAGGGGGCTGCCGATCAGCACGTTTCGAAGATGGGCTGGGTGCCCGCCCGAGAGGTACACGACGTCGGCCTCGCCAATGGCCTGGAGCGCGGCGCCGTCAGCGCCGTCCCGGACGGACCGGACGAGCACGGTTTCAACCTCCGCGCCAAGCGCGCCGAAGTGATCGCGGCCCATATCCGCCCAGCGTTGAAAGGTCGGCTCCCCATCGGGCGCGCTGGCCGTGGGCAGGATCGCGACGCGCGGGCGCGGCCGGGCGATGGTGGCGAGGAGGTCGCGATCGATCGCGACCATCCCGGGGAGGAACTCTCCGGCGCCGATCAGCGCCACGGGTCCGGGCACGACATCGAGTCTAGCGCCTGCGGCGCCGACGACGGGCGGCGCCCTACACTCCCGCGATGACACCCACGGGGCGGGGCGCCCTGGCGGCAGCCATCATCGGTTCGGCGACGGTCTTCCTGGACGGGACGATCGTCAACGTGGCGCTGCCGCGGATCGGGGCGACCCTGCCGGCCATGGCGATCGGGGTCCTCGAAGGGCAGGTCTACATCGTGGCCGGCTACATGGCCACGCTGGCCGCATTCCTCCTGCTGGCCGGGGCACTCGGCGACGAGTACGGCCGCCGCCGCGTCTTCCTCGCCGGCCTGATCGGGTTCGGGCTGACGTCGCTGGCCTGTGCGCTGGCGCCAACCCTGGACGTCCTGGCAGGGGCCCGGCTCCTCCAGGGCGTGGCCGGTGCCCTGCTCGTACCCGGCTCGCTGGCCCTGATTGCGGCGACGTTCGAGGGACCCGACCGCGCCCGAGCATTCGGGATCTGGGCCGCGGCGACGTCCGTGGTCGCGGTGCTCGGCCCGCTCCTTGGCGGCGTGCTGGTGGAGCTGTTCGGCTGGCCGAGCATCTTTCTCGTGAATGCGCCGCTGGTGGCCATCGGGATCGGGCTCACGCTGCGCTTCGTTCCGTCGGCGGACGCCGCTCGCCAGCGAACCCGGATTGACTGGCTCGGGGCGCTCGTCGCCGCCGTGGCCGTCGGCGGTCTCTCCTTCGGCGCCATCCGCGGCCAGCAGGTCAGCTGGTCGGAGTCCGGACCGCTGATCACGCTCGCAGCAGGTCTTATCGCTCTCGTCGCCTTCCCCGTCCTGATGATCCGGCGCCGCGATCCACTCGTGCCCCCGTCGCTGTTCCGGAATCGTACGTTCGTGGCGATCAATCTCGCCACGGTGATGATCTACGCGGCGCTCTACGTCACGTTGTACGTGCAGAGCCTGTTCCTGCAGGGTGTCCTCGGCTACACGCCGCTGGCAGCGGCCTTGATCGGGCTGCCGACCGGAATCGCCATCACGGCGCTGTCGGCCTGGGCCGGAGCGCTGGCCGGCCGGTACGGTGCGCGGCGGTTCCTGGTCGGTGGACCGCTGGTCATGGCAGCCGGGACGCTGTGGTGGCTCCGTGTCCCGTCCAGTTCCGCCCCCTGGATCGCGAACGTCGGCGATCCCTCGAGCCTCGTCCCGCCGATGTCGGCACTGGTCGATCCGTTGCCGGCCATCGCGCTATTCGGGATCGGGATCGCCTTCGTGATCGCGCCCCTCACCTCGACGCTGATGAGCTCCGTGGCCGTCCAGCGGGCGGGGCTGGCCTCGGCCATCAACAACGCCCTCTCGAGAGTCGGCCAGCCACTCGTCTCGGCCGGGATCTTCATCCTGGTCACGGATCGCTTCTACGCGTCGCTGGCCGCGCGCGTCGCTGGCCTCGACCCGCGATCGCCGGACGTGCGAGCCGCGGTCCAGCCACTTAACGCGCCGGACCCCTCGGTCGGGAGTGCGATCGAAGCGGCTGCGCGGATCGCCTCGACGGAAGCGTTCCATGCCACGATCCTGGTGGTCGCGCTGCTTCTGGTGGGGGGTGCGCTGGTGAGTTGGTCGGGACTGCGTCCGAGCCCGGCCGGAACGCCCGAGCTGCCAGCCTGACAGACCGCCGCGTTGACCCGGGGCTGGCGGGGCGCGCATGATCGAATCTCGGGTTGCGTTGCGACCCAGACGGAGGAGAGAGAATGGCGCTGTTTGGTGGGAAGGCCCCGGCTCAGTTGACGCTGACCGAGGCGATCATGGTCGGGTTCCGGATGGTGCTCCAGCCCAATTTCATCATCCCGATCCTGATCATCGGCGTGATTATCAACCTGGTGGTCATCGCGGCCATCGTGCCCATCGTGCTTGGTTTCGTGCTGGGTAGTTCAGCCGACAGCTCGGTCCTGATGGGCGGCGCGATCGTCGCGGGGGTCGTCGGCGGAGTCGTGGCCGGCATCGTCGGCGGACTCATCCTCAACTTGTACGGCCAGATCTGGGCCTCGATGGCCAGCGAGGGCGATGCCCCGACGGTGAGCGCAACCTTCGCTCGAGTCGGTGAGCGCTGGATCGGCGTCCTCGGCGCCGGCCTCATCGTCGGTGGCGCGGTCCTCGGGATCATGATCGTTGCCGGCATTGTCGCGGCTCTGCTGGGTGCCCTCGGCGTGATCATCCTGATCGCCGCGGTCGTGGCCGCGATCTACATCGGCGCCCGACTGTCGATGAGCGGCTGGCTTGCCGCCGATGGTGCCGCCGCGATGGACGCCGTCAAGGCGTCCTGGGCGCTGACCCAGGGCAAGTTGCTGCTGATCGTCGGCTGGGGCCTGACCTTCGCGCTCGTGTTCGGGATCATCGGGTCCATCGTCGGGGCCATCCTCGGGATCGTCCCGCTGATCGGGCCCGCGCTGGCTCAGGCGGTCGTCAGCGCGTTCGGGTTCGGGGCGGGCGTGAGCCTGTACCGCAAGGTCAAGGCCGTCTGATTCTTTCGGTACGCCACGCATGGCGGCCCTGCCAATCTGGCGGGGCCGTTTCCCATCTCGGTCTCCGCCAGATCGTGCGCCGATAAGACAGCCTAACCGCGAACCCGGAAGGCCTCGCCGTGACCGGGAATCACGATGTCGGCAACCGCCAGGACGCGCTCGCGGCCGCGCTCGATGGCCGTCTGGTCCGAGCCCAGGGGATCCACGAGCGGGGTCCGGTCGGCCTTCCACCACAGATGGGTCAGGGCGTAAACGGCGTCGTCGGCTTCGATGATGAGTGACGCGTCCTCTTCCGTGTGGCCGGGCGTGAGCCAGAGCTTCGTATGTGGAGAGAGCACGTACCCGTCGCCATCGTGGTCGAGCCACAGATCGTCCCGGTAGCGCGCCCAGAAGTCGACCACCTCGGCGTTCGGGAACAGCGCGATGTTCACGGTGTGGTCCGGGTGGTGATGGCTCAGGAACACGTGGGTCACGGCGTCTGGGTCCACGCCAAGCCCCGCCAGTGGATCCAGGATCATGGATCGCGACGCCACCATGCCGGGGTCGGCGACGACGATCACGTCGCCATCCCGGACCAGGGTCACCGATCCGCCGACCCGACCACCCCCCCGGACGTAGCCCGCGTGGAGCAGGTGCACGGTGGTGCGCATGGCGGGATGCTACCTCCTGAGCCGGCCCCCACGGGTACATTGGCCGGTATGCGTGACGGAGCTCCGGACCTCATCCTCCACGGCGGTCTCGTTCGGACCATGGGTCCGCTCGAGGCCGGTGCGGTGGCACTCGCGGTGTCCGGTGATCGGATCGTGGCCCTCGGTATGGACCGTGATGTCCTCCGCCTCCGAGGTCGCCGCACTCGGGTGGTCAACCTTGGAGGGCGTACCGTCCTCCCTGGGTTCACCGATGCCCATGTCCATCCGATCTCGGGCGGCCTGCGTCGCGTCGAGTGCGATCTGGACGCTCTCAGCACGGCCGACGAATACCTCGCGGCTGTGGCTTCGTATGCCGCCGCGCATCCGGAGCTCGATTGGATCGTCGGTGACGGTTGGTCGCTGGCGACCTTTCCGGGCGGGATCCCCCGGCGCGAGGCCCTCGATGCCATCGTCCCGGCCCGGCCGGTCTTCCTGACCGCACGTGACGGCCACGGGGCCTGGGTCAACTCTCGCGCGCTCGAGCTGGCCGGGATCACGGACGCCACGCCCGATCCGGCGATGGGTCGAATCGAGCGGGACCCGGATGGCAATCCGGTCGGCACGCTGCAGGAAGTGGCGATGGAGCTGGTCCGGGCCCTTATTCCGCGACACGA
>CAZOJS010000202.1:0-4176 GCA_964580175.1 uncultured Anaerolinea sp.
TCGCCGAGCCGCGTGTAGAGCGTCCCGATCCCCTCGATCTGGAACTGCCTGCCGGCCGTCAGTGCGCTCTCCGCGTCTTCTCCGGGCATGAACCGGCGGACCGCCCGCTTGGCGAACCAGAGCCGCGGCAGCCGAGCACGAAGCCAGGGGTTCCGGGCCATCCAGAGCAGCAGTGCGCGCATGGCCAAAGGCTACGGTGTCTGCGCTGACCGCGTCGGGCGGAAGCGGCAGGGCAGCCGGATTCCGCACCGATCTCGGACTTCTGATCGGCTGTGCGTCCAGGAGCACAATCTCGACGGGCCGTTGGCTCCGGCGGCCGGGACGCCCCGAGGTTCGTCAACACTGTGCTCCTCTCGACACGGGAGTGACGAGTTGACGGCTTACCCCGCGCCTCAGCGCGCCCCTCGGTCGGCTCGACCGACCAGCTGCCCGAAAGTGCGTCGCTGTTGTGCCCGCAGACGCACAATCGGCGCGGCCCGACATGCGGCCCGACCGGCGGCCCGACATGCGGCCCAATGCGCGGGCCAGCGCGGAGAACGAGTACACGTTATTGACGCGGAGGCTGCCTGCCCGTACGATCCGCGGCACAACTGAATAGCCTATCGAGAGTGGTGGAGGGACCGGCCCTGGGAAGCCACGACAACCTATCGGCGGTGACGCCGACAAGGTGCCAATTCCGGGCAGGACAACCACCTGCGAGATAGGGATCACCCGATGACCCTTCCGCGCAGGAAGGGTTTGTTGTTTTCCGGCCACTCCTCGGTCAGGCAGGCCAGCCGATCACGCGTCCCGCGGGCGCGTCCAACCGACCAGGAGTTCCGCCATGACCACCGACACCAGCACGACCGACTCACGCCACCGCGAGTGGTCGATGATGGCCGCGCCGGTCGGGCAGGTCGAGTCAGCAGCTGCCGGCAGCGCGCAGGTGAACGGGCACCCGAGCGCGCCCCAGCACGCGAGCGAGCCCGGGAACGCGGCCACTCCACCAAGAGTCGTCGGACTTCAATGCCGCAATTGCCACCGTCCGGAGCCGACCGGCCCGAGTTTCGTGTGTCCCGCCTGCTTCGGCCCTCTCGAGGTCGTGCTGGACCGTGATGTCGTCCGCGCCCAGGTCAGTCGCGCCGTCATCGAGGCGCGCGGCCCCGGGATCTGGCGCTACCTCGAACTCCTTCCGGTGGAACGCGCCCCGGCGCGCGGCCTCGCCGTGGGATCCACGCCACTCATTCTGGCCGACCGACTGGCTGCCGAGATCGGACTCGGCGCCGGCCAGCTGCGCCTGAAGGACGACACGCGGAACCCGACCCTCTCGTTCAAGGACCGGGTCGTGGCCGTAGCCGCCGCGCGGGCCGTGGACTTCGGGTTCAGCACCCTCGCCTGCGCCTCGACCGGCAATCTCGCCGGCGCGACCGCGGCCGCGGCGGCAGCACTCGGGTTGCGTGCCGTGGTCTTCGTCCCGGCGGACCTGGAGCCCGCCAAGGTGGACCACGCCCTCAGCTATGGCGCCACGGTGGTGCCGGTCAACGGCACGTACGACGACATCAATCGGCTCAGCCTGGAAATCGCCGACGAAGAGGGCTGGGCCTTCGTCAACGTGAACCTGCGGCCCTACTACGCGGAGGGCAGCAAGACCCTCGCGTTCGAAGTCGCCGAGCAGCTCGGCTGGCGGCTGCCCGACGTCATCGTTGCGCCAATCGCCTCGGGCAGCCTGTTCACCAAGGTCGCTCGCGGCTTCGAGGACCTCGTGGCGGCGGGCCTCGTCGAGGACAGGCCGGTGCGCTTCATCGGTGCCCAGCCCGACGGGTGCTCGCCTGTGGCGCAGGCGTTCCGTGACGGGGTGGACGACATTCGTCCGGTGCGGGCCCCCGACACGATCGTTCGATCCCTGGCGATCGGCTCACCCGCGGACGGGCGGTACGCGCTTGCCCTGGCTCGCCGAACCGGAGGCTCGATCGAAGCGGTTCCCGATACGGCAACGGCCACCTCCATCCGCCGCCTCGGCCGGACCGAGGGACTGTTCGCGGAGACCGCCGGTGGCGTGACGGTCGCCGGACTCGAGCAGGCGATCCAGCGTGGTTTGATCGGTCCAGATGACGAGGTTGTGGCGCTGATCACCGGCAACGGCGTCAAGACGCCGGACGCCAAGTGGTTTGGCCTGGCGGATCGCCCGAGCGCGGAGACCGGTCCTGCAGCCGGACTCTCAGCCGCCATCGAACCCTCCTACGGCGCGTTCAGCCGGGCGGGACTCGCGGGCTGACCGGCCGGGCGTCCTGGCCCGACGTCACTGTGGCTCGTCGACCGAGCGACAACTGACAATCTGGCCGGTGCGCTGGCACCATTGCGCGCATGCGGCTCGCAGTCATGGCCCGCGCATGAACCCCACGGCCGATGTGGTGGTCGTTGGCGGCGGCGCCATGGGGACGAGCATTGCGTATCACCTGGCGGTGGCAGGGGCCGGGCGCATCGTGCTGCTGGAACGCGAAGCTGCCCTCGGCCTCGGATCAACCGGGCGCTGCGCAGGCGGCTTTCGGCATCAGTTTTCGAGCGAGATCAACGTCCGCCTGTCGCTCGCGAGTGTGCCGCTCATCCGTGAGTTCAGTGCGACCCATGGGTTGCCGCTCGATGTCCACGTCGACGGGTACCTGTTCCTCGTCCGCGATGCGGCCAGCTGGGACGGCTATCGCCGCGCAGCGGCAATGCAGCGGTCACTCGGCGCGCGCGTCGAGGAACTCGATGCAGCCGAAGTGGGTCGCCTGGTGCCGGGTCTGAACACGGAGGGGATCGTCGGGGCGACCTTCGGGCCCGATGACGGAATCGCCGACCCATCCGGTCTGACCAATGGCTACGCCACCCTGGCGCGGCGCGCCGGCGTCGATATTCAGCTCGGCGTCGCCGCAACGCGGATCCGTCTGGCTCCGGATGGGAGCACCGTGACCGGCGTTGAAACGACCGCGGGACCCGTCGACGCCCCGGTGGTGGTGAACGCGGCCGGCGTCTGGGGGACCGCGCTGGCGGCGACCTGCGGCGTGGACTTGCCCATTACCCCCGAACTCCGCCACGCCGTGGTCACGTCGGCGTTCGTGGGGCGCCCGGAGCGCCGGACCCTGGTGATCGACACCGCCACGATGTTCTACTTCCACCGCGAAGGCGCCGGGGTCCTCATGGGCGTGCCGCCGCACGCTCCGGTCGTCACGTTCGAGACGAAGGTCGATGACGGCTGGATTGCCGACGAACTGCTCCCGGTGGCGGTCGGGGTACTGCCCCCGCTCGAGGAGGCCGGTATTGCCAGCGACTGGACCGGCTTGTACGAGATGACGCCCGACCGTCATGCGATCCTCGGGCCGGTTGAGGGTCTGGGCGGGTTGTACCTGGCCGGTGGCTTCTCAGGACACGGGTTTCAGCACGCCCCGATCGTGGGCAAGATCCTTTCGGAGTTGATCACCGGGGTGCTGCCGACGGTCGATGTCTCCGCGCTCTGCCTGGAGCGTTTCGCGCGCGGCGAGCTGATCGGGGAGTCGCACGTGGTCTGACACGCGGGCCGGACCGCCAGGGCTGCGGCGACAGCCTCGGGGGTCGTGTTCGACGTGACAGGCGGGACAGTAGCCTCGCTAGACTGGGCGGCGATGCGCGCCGTAGTCCTCGAACAACCAGGCCTGCCCACCCGGGTCGAGGACCTCGTGCTTGCTGCGCCACGCGCCGGCGAGGTCCTCGTCCGGATCGCCGCGAGCGGCGTCTGCCACTCGGACCTGCACGTCCGGGACGCCGACTGGGAGCGGCCCGGTCCCATCGTCCTCGGCCACGAGGGCGCGGGGTTCGTCGAGGCGGTCGGTCCCGGCGTCACGACCCCCGGCGTCGGCGACCTCGTCGCCCTGTCCTGGTTCTACCCGTGCCTTCGCTGCCCGCACTGCCAGGCCGGGCGGCAATGGCTGTGCAGCGAAACGCGCGCCCTGGACCATCGGCTCCCGGACGGGACGAGTCGGCTGAGCCGGGTGGACGGCTCGCCGGTGCTTTCCTACCTGGCCATCGGGACTTTCGCCGAGCTGACGGTCGTCGCCGCGGATGCCGCGATCCCGATGCCAGCCGGCGTGGCCCCGGAGGTCGCTGCGCTCATCGGCTGTGCCGTTACCACCGGCGTCGGCGCCGTCCTCAAGACGGCCCAGGTCGAGGCCGGCGCGTCGG
>CAZOJS010000203.1:0-5029 GCA_964580175.1 uncultured Anaerolinea sp.
TTGTCAAAGAGGTGCTTGGTGAGTGCCTCGTTGACCGCGATCACGGGATACCCGAGGGCACCGTCCGCCGCCATCGCCCGGAGCCTAATCACGCCGGTGGTCGTCTCCTCGGTACCGGCCAGAACACCCTTCACCTGGTCCGGACGCTCCTGGTGGATCAGCGAGACGAGGTCGCAGCCGTCGTCCATGGTCAGTTGGGGAAGGGTGTCGGCGACCGCGTTGAGGTGCCGGTAGTAGCTGTCGCGATTCTCGCCACGACGGGCATACGTCGCAATGCCGTACTCGGCGACGAGCGCGGCGGCGACGTCATCCTGCGTGGACAGCGGATTGGACGCCGCGAGAATGACCTCCGCGCCGGCTGCCTTCAGCGTCCGCATGAGGTTGGCCGTCTCGCTCGTGACGTGCAGGCACGCCCCGACCCGGAGCCCGGCGAGCGGTCGCTCGGCGGCGAAGCGCGCACGGATCAGGCGCAGCACGGGCATCTCGCGCTCCGCCCATTCGATGCGACGGACACCCTCGGCGGCCAGGGCAAGGTCGGTCACATCGTGGGCGGGCAGCGGACCCGGCAATTGCGCGATGGTCATGGGGCTGGAGGCTCCTTCCGGGGCACGAGGCGGCGGCGAACCGACGAGACAAATTCGGACCATGGTGATCCGATGCGATGCGCGAGCCGCTCCTCGAACCGAACGTGTTCGGTATAGCCGAGGTGGCGGTAAGCGCTGATCGCCGGCGGGTTGTCCGCCCTGACGTTGAGCGCGACATGGTCGCACGATCGGAGGAGTTCCGCGGTCACCGCGCCCGTCACGGCGGTCGCGTAGCCGCGTCCGCGGAAGTCATTGTGGGTCAGGACGTTGCCCACAATCGCGAGCCGGGCGGCTCCACTCAGGACGTGCGTCCCGGCCGCCGACACGAGCCGCCCACGCACGCGAAGCCCAAAATACACGCCTTCGCCGATGGACTGCGCTGGCAACCACGCACCGAATCCGAGCTGGTAGAGCCGGTTCAGCTCCATCGCGTCCGACGGGCCGAGTCGCTCGATACCGGGATCGTCGGCCGGGCGGAACCCCGATCGGTCGACCGTCATCCGGACCATCTGCGGACCCGGGTCCAGGCGGTACCTCGTCTGGATGACCCGGAGCAGCGACGGCAGGGCCGCAACGTACGCGGCACGTGGCCGGATGACGTCGCGGAGGATCGCATCGATGCCCTCGTCCCGGCCCATCGCGAACAATGGCTGCGGTGAACCGCCCGAGTACTCCAGGACGATCGCGACGATGGACCCGCCGGACCAGGCGGCGCCCCAGCGTGTCCGTGGAAATTCCCGGTCGTCGAGGTCGCAGATCGCATAGGCGGCATAGAGTGGGTCCTGGTCGAGGAACGCCCGCAGGAGGGCCCGATCCGTGGTCGCCGACGCCGTCACGGTGGCCTCGGCGCGAGAGATCGCGACGCTCGTCATCGGTAGTTCGTCATCGTTGGCTCGTCATTGGTCGTTCGTCATCGGTCGCTTGCGGCCTCGGCCCGCCGGGCGTCGCGCCGGGCGCCGGCGTCGGCGAGGGCCGGCCCGAATGGTGCTCGCAGGACCCCTTCGTCCGTCACGATCCCGCTGATCAGGGCAGCCGGCGTGACGTCGAACCCCGGGTTCCGGACCGGGGTACCCAGCGGGGCGATTCGCTGGCCTCTGATCGTACTGACCTCGTCCGCCGGACGCTGTTCGATCGGGATGGCCTGGCCGTCCGGGGTCCCGAGATCCACCGATGACATCGGCGCGCAGACATAGAACGGGATGCCGTGATGCGCCGCGAGCACGGCCAGCGAGTAGGTGCCGACCTTGTTCGCGGTGTCGCCGTTGGCGGCGATGCGGTCCGCTCCAACGAGGATCGCATCGACTTCGCCGCCGGCCATCAACGAACCTGCAGCCACATCCGGGATCAGGGTGTGCGGCACCCCGGCCTGCTGCAGTTCCCAGGTGGTGAGTCGGGCTCCCTGCAGGTAGGGCCGCGTCTCGTCGACCCAGACGTGCAAAGGACGCTCGGCATGATGAGCTGCCTGGATGACGCCCAGGGCCGTCCCGAACTGCCCGCACGCGAGGGGGCCCGTATTGCAATGGGTCAGGAGGCGCAACTCGCGGTCCCCGACATCGGGGAGGACCGCGACGCCGGCCTCGGCGAGCCGCCCGTGGTCGTCGGTCGCCTCAGCCACGATCCGCTCCGCCTCAGCTCGCATCCCGGCCGCGATCTCGTCGCCGGTGGAACCGTCGGCATCGAGCGTCTCGAATCGATCCATGATCCGCCGGACGGCCCAGCCAAGATTGATCGCCGTCGGGCGAGCCTCGGTAAGGCTGCGAGCGGCCGACTTTATCAACGTGCGCCGGACGTGCGGTGGCGCGTTTCGAGCCAAATGACCGCTCAGGGCGAAGCCGAGTGCGGCCACTTGGCCGATTGCCGGCGCGCCCCGCACCGCCATCTCGCGGATCCGTTTCGCGGCGTCGTGGGCGCTCTTGACCGGGAGCTCGAGGAGAGCGTCGGGAAGGGCGCGCTGGTCGATGACCATCAGCACGTCATCCGAGGCAAACCGGAAGGGCGTCCGGAAGCCGGTCGGTGGCGTCCCAGCCCGGCCCTCGCCGCTCGGCGAGGACTTGGATCCGCTCGCCCCGAGATCGCCGCGCAGCAGTAGCTGCGCTTCGCTGGCGGATTGATCCCGCACGGCCGTGACCGCGCCGACGACCTGGGCGGCGCTCGCGACGACTTCGCCCGCGAACTGGCGGAAGAACCGGCGGCGTGACAGATCGGGCGGGGGACCGCTCATGGCGCCGGATCCTGCTCGTCGCGGCCGGTCAGTACCGAATCACGCTCGTGACGCGCCGACCCTCGAGTCGGTCGCGACCGTGCAGGAAGTCGAGCTCCACGAGGAATGCGAGCCCGACGATGTCGCCCTTCAGGCGCTCGATCAGCTCAATCGTGCCGTGGACCGTACCGCCGGTGGCGAGGAGGTCGTCCACCACCAGGACCTTTTGCCCTGGCTGAACCGAATCGCGATGGATTTCGAGGGTGTTGGACCCGTACTCAAGGGCGTACTCGACGCTCAGTGTCTCGGCCGGGAGCTTGCCCAGTTTGCGAACCGGCACGAGCCCCGCCCCCAGCTCGTAGGCCATCGGCGCACTGAAGATGAACCCGCGCGACTCCATCCCGACGACGAGGTCGATCTGCTCACCGCGGTAGGGCTCGAGCATCGCGCCGATCGCTTCCCGGTACGCCGCCGGGTCCTTGAGGAGCGTCGTGATGTCATAGAAGAGGATCCCCGGCTTCGGGAAGTCCGGGATCTCGCGGATCTTCGCGCGAAGCGCCTCGACAGACATCGGTGCGGGTTCCTCCTGGGCAGCGAACGGGGCTCCGGGGACCGGACCGTCCGATCGACCGTACGAGTCTAGCGTACGGTCGCGGGCTGATCCTGCCCCGGGCCCACAACCGGGCCGGCACGGCCCGCTCGCCACAGTCGCGGCGCGGCGAGAAATCCAAGCATGGCGACCGAAACGCCCATCCCGATCGCTGCACCGAGACCCGGCCCAGCACCGGCGTTGGTTCGGACCGCTGCCGCGATCATGGCGCCGGCAATGCCGGTACCCAGGGCGGTGCCGAGGGCATCCGACAGCGAAATCGCTGCCGTCGCGGCTCCCTGCGCGGCAGCCGGAGCGTCACGCAGCACGATGATCGCGAACTGCGAGTAACTGAGCCCCATCCCGAGCCCCGATACGGCGAAACACGGGATCGCGATCCAGGCCGGCACCTCGGGCAGCAAGGCCAGGGCCACGCCCGCCATGCCGGCCGCCACCAACGGGAAGCCGATCCGCACGAAGCGCTCGGGCCCCACCCGCAGCGAATGGCGGGACTGATACCAGGAGCCAATGCTCCACGAAATCGTCGCGGCCGAAAGCGCCAGACCGGCCGCGAAGGCCGACCAGCCGCGCACTTCCTGGAGCAGCAGCGTGATGTTGGCGTCGACCGTGAAGAAGGCGAAGGTGAGCACGCCACGCAGCAGGACGGCCGACGGATACCCTCGGGCGAGGCGCATTGTCCCGATCGGCGTGAGCTGCTTGAAGGCGAGGCCGCCGATGAGAATCCCGAGTGCGGACATCGACACCACGATCGCGAGATCCTGCTGCAACAACGCCGTGGTCAGGATGCCTGCCCCGACAGCGGAGGCCACGGCCAGCAGGTAGTGGCGCGCCCGTCCCTGGCGGGATGCGGCCTGGCGCGGCGGACCCGCGTTTGCCGCCTTCGGAATTGAGCGCATCGCCCGTATCGCCAGGATGCCCGCGAAGGCGAGCAGGGGAAGCAGGCCGAGGAAGACGACCCGCCAGTGCCACGCCTCGGCGACGAACCCGGCGATCGCCGGCCCGATGAGCCCGGGCACGACCCAGGCTCCCGATAGGGTGGCGAACATGCGCGGACGCAGGCGCTCGGGCAGGCTCCGCCCGATCGCGACGTAGGCGACGGGCGGGACTGCTCCCCCGCCGATGCCCTGCACGAAGCGGCCGACCACCACCATGGGCATCGACGTGGCGAACCCGCAGATGAGCAGGCCCATCGCGAAGATGATCAGGCCGAGAACGAACGGGAAGAGCACGCCACGTTCGTCGATCAACCCGCCGACGATCGCGATCCCGATCAGCGAGCCGAGGAAGAACGCCGAGAACACCCAGCCATAGAGCTCGAGGCCACCGAGCTCACGGGCCACGATCGGCATCGCGGTCGTGACGGCCAGGGCTTCGGCCGCAACCAGCGTGATCGTGAGCACGAGCCCGATCGTCAACGGGCGTCGCGCGGGGGTCCACAGGGAGTCGGGTTGGTGGCGGGCGGCGGGCGCGCTGACTTCGGGGTGCTGACTGCTCACCCGCGGACCTAGTCCTTCAACTCAACGCCGATCAGCACGAGTGGGGCCGGCCCGGTGGTCTCCAGCGTGTGGGCAGGATTCCGTTCCGACCAGAGGACCGGCGGCATCGCGAATGGCGGGTCCAGCGCAGCGGTATCCA
>CAZOJS010000204.1:0-11349 GCA_964580175.1 uncultured Anaerolinea sp.
CGCGGGTCAGGCCAGCGACGGGCTCCGTCACCAGGTAGAAGTGCTCGGCTGCGTGGAGCGGGATCGTTACCGCGGACCGGAGGCCGAGCTCGCGGGCCCACATCCCGGTGCAGTTGACGACGACCTCGGCGGCAATGTCGCCGTGCTCGGTCGAGACGCCGGTGACGCGCCCATCGCGCCGCAGCACTCCGCTCGCTGCCGTGTGCTCCATGATCCGTGCCCCTCCCAGCCTGGCCGCAGCGGCCAGCGCCTGGGTTACGTCGGTGGGATTGGCCACCCCATCGCCGGGCAAGTAGGCCGCGCCGACGACCTCCGACGGATCGAGTAGCGGCCACATCGCCCCCGCCTCCCGGCCGCTGATGGGGTGCACCTCGAAGCCACAGATGCGGGCCATCGAGATCTGGCGCTGAACCTCGGTCCAACGCTCCCGGGTGGTGGCGAGCAGGATGGACCCGGTCCTGCGGAAACCGGTGCCCTGGCCCGTCACCCGCTCGAGCTCGGGGAAGAGCTCCGCGCTGTACTTGGCGAGCATGCTCATGTTGTAGGTCGCTCGGAGCTGGGTGACGAGCCCCGCTGCATGCCAGGTCGTGCCCGAGGTCAGCTGGTTGCGCTCAAGCAGCACGACGTCCCGCCAGCCGCGCTTCGTGAGGTGGTAGGCGACGCTGCAGCCCACGATCCCACCACCGATGACGACGACCCGCGCCTGATCCGGGACCGTCCGGGCCTCACGCTCCATCGAGCCTGTCTCCGTCGTGCACTTGTTGAGAGTACCGGCTTCCATCCGTTCGCAACCCCTCAGGCCGCTCGCAGGTCCTGTGCACGGGTCGCGCGGGGACGGGTCGCGCGGGGACCGGTCGCGCGACAACCGACCGCCCGGCACGCCGCCGTTGTGACGTAGGCTTCGCCCCGAACGAGTGCGCGAGTCACTGGAGGCTCGTGCCAATGCGCGGAGGACCCATGGCGACCGTCAGCGAGATCTCGAGCCGGTACATCGACGAGGTCGCGGCCCTCGATCCCGTGCGCGGAGAGCGCTGGGGCGTTGCCACCGATGGAACGCGCCTGACCGACTACTCGCCCGACGGCAACTCGGCACTGGCAGACCTGTTGCGGAGGACGATTCGGGATCTCGAGGCCAGCACGCCGGTCGATGAGCTCGAGCGCCTCGGCCAGGGGTTCCTGGGCGACTGGATGAGCGGGGAACTCGGGGTTCTCGAAGCCGGCGAGCGCGAACGAATGATCAGCAACATCGTCGGGGCGCCCGCGAGCACCCGGTCCGTGTTCGACCTGATGGACAAGTCAACGCCCGAGGCCTGGGAGCTGATCGCCGCGCGACTCGCAGCCGTGCCCGGATCGATGGCCGGGTACCGAGCCTCGCTCGAGGCCGGCCTGGCCCATGGACGTCCGGCCGCGCGTCGGCAGGCACTCGTGGTCGCGGATCAATGTGCGACCTGGGCCGGCAACGGCACGGACGGCGGCTGGTTCGGAACACTGGCTGCGGGGGCCGAGGGCGTCGACGACGACCTGCGCGTCCGTTTGCAGGCAGGGGCCAGCCAGGCCGCCGCCGCCTACAGCGGCCTCGCGTCGTGGCTACGCGGCACGTATGCGGCTCGCGCCACCGAATCTGACGCGTCCGGCGATGAGCGCTATCGCGTCTGGGCGGAGTACCTGCTCGGCACCGACCTCGACGTCGATGAAGCCTACGCCTGGGGCTGGGAGGAACTTGCTCGGCTGGAAGCCCAGAAGGACGTGGAGTGCGAGCGGATCCTGCCCGGCGCCGGGTTCGGGGCGGTCCGTGAGCTGCTCATCAACGATCCCAATCGATCGATTCATGGCGTCGACGCCTACCGGTCCTGGCTCCAGTACGTCACCGACGAAGCGATCGACGGTCTGAGCGGGCGCGAGTTCGACATCCCCGCCTCCATCAGCCGCTGCGAGGTCTGGATTCCTCCGGAGGGCAGTGCCGCGGCGGCCTACTACACACCGCCATCGGAAGACCTGACCCGGCCCGGCCGGACCTGGTTTCCGACCGTCGGGCGCAAGCGATTCCCGACCTGGGACGAGGTCAGCACCATCTACCACGAGGCTGTCCCCGGGCATCATCTGCAAGGCGCGACAATCCGCCTCGTACCGCTGACGAGGGCGCACAAGCTCGGGTTCATGTCCGCCCACGGTGAGGGCTGGGCCCTCTATTCAGAAGGCTTGATGGACGAGCTTGGCTGGTTCCGCACGCCGGAAACACGCCTCGGGTTCCTGTGCGCCCATGCCTTCCGGGCCGCGCGCGTGGTCGTGGACATCGGGCTCCATACCGGTCGAACGATCGCCACGGGCTGGCCGGGCGCAGGTGAAACCTGGACCTACGAGCGCGCCATCGATTTCATCGTCCGCGCCGGCGGCATGGACCGCGACAAAGCCGAGAGCGAAGTGCTGCGCTACCTGTCCTGGCCATCCCAGGCGACCGCCTACAAGCTTGGCGAGCGAACGTGGCTCGCGGGTCGCGAGGCGGCCCGGTCGGCCGCCGCGGCCACGGGTCGAGCCTTCGATCGCAAGGCCTGGCACGCAGGGTCGCTCGCGCTCGGGCCGCTGGGGCTTCGGCGTCTTGGCGCAGAGCTGGCAAGGGTCTAGAAGAACGCCGACCGGGCGTCAGACAATCAACGCGAAGGAGAACAACGTGAATCGCGCCGATTGGATCGCGCAGTACCGGACCGGGATGGCAGACCTCGCCGACTCCCTGGTCGACATCACCGAGGAGGAACTCGATCGTCCGCAGGAAGGCGGGGAGTGGACAGCGCGACAGATTGTCCACCATCTGGCTGATGGCGAGGCCATGTCCTTCACCCGCCTGCGCAGACTCATCGCGGATGACGTTCCGGTGATTCAGGGCTACGACGAGCCGACGTTCGCGAAGCGGTTGCACTACGAGCGCCCTATCGAGAGCTCGCTCGCCGTCGTGGCCGCCGTTCGGGCCTCGAGTCTCGATCTGATGTCGGCCATGACCCCCGAGGATTGGGCGAAGAGCGGAACACACAGCGAACACGGGGCGTACTCCGTCGACTTCTGGCTCGAGATCTATGCGGGGCACGTCCACGAGCACGCCGATCAGATCCGCCGCGCCCGCGCCGCAGGAACGGCCTAGCGCCCACTGGGCACCGCTGCCAAGATGGAGCGGTCCCATGGCCCTGCCAGTCGGTCCCGCGGTCGCGTTCCTGTTCACCGATATCGAAGGCTCGACCAGATCCGAGCGTTCCGTCGGTTCCATCGCATGGGCCTCGATCGTCGCGCGTCACGACGCGCTCCTGCGTGAAGCGATCGAGCGCAACGGCGGCCTCGTGGTCAAGACCGAGGGAGACGCCTTCTTCGCGGCCTTCGCTGACCCGGTGGCTGCCATTCAGGCGGCCGTGGGTGCGCAGCGGGCCGTGGTTGGCGAGCCATGGGAGGACGGGCTCACGATCCGGGTCCGGATGGGTCTGCATCTCGGGGACGGTCGCCTTCGCGCTGGAAAACCCGGCGAGCCGGAGGACTACGTCGGGATCGACGTGAACTACGCGGCCCGCATCGCCGCGGCGGGCAACGGCGGGCAGATCGTGCTGTCCAACGCACTCCGCCTGGCGCTGCCTGGCGGCCTCACCGAACGCCCGGGGCTCGCAGATACCGACATCACGGAAGATGGGCCTCGGACCGTCAAGGACTTCGAGGACCCGGTCCCGCTCCACCGGCTGATCGTCCCCGGCGTGGCGGACGATCCGCGTCCGCTTCGAACCACCGACGCGCCATCGAATCTCCCCGGCGAGGTCACGGCGCTCGTCGGGCGCGAATCCGCGATCGTCGCCCTCCGCGAAGCACTTGTGGAGAGTCGGATCGTGACCCTGACCGGCCCCGGTGGGAGCGGCAAGACGAGACTCGCGCTCGGGCTCGCTCGCGACGTTCGAGACCGCTTTCCGCATGGGACCTGGTTCATCGATCTTGCCGCGGTACGCGACGCAGCGCTGATCGAATTGACGATCGCGTCATCACTCGATGTCCGCGAGTCAAGAGATGTCGCCGTCGGGGACGCCCTTCGAGCCTTTCTGCGGAACCGGATCGCGCTCCTCGTTCTGGACAACCTCGAGCAGCTCCTGCCGGACGGCGCGGAGACTGTCGCGCGCCTGGTCCGCGCCGCCCCGAATCTGCGGGCAGTGATCACGAGTCGTGAGTTGCTGAGGATCGCCGGCGAACGCGGCTACCCCGTGCCACCCCTGGATGTGGACGCGGGCGTCACCCTGTTCGTGGATCGGGCGCGCACACATCGCTCCGATCTCGTTCTGGGTGACGACGCGATGACCGCGATCCGGGCGATCTCCGAGCGGCTCGGCGGATTGCCGCTGGCCATCGAGCTGGCCGCG
The DNA here is from genome assembly GCA_964580175.1 of uncultured Anaerolinea sp. GTDB lineage: Bacteria > Chloroflexota > Limnocylindria > Limnocylindrales > CSP1-4 > UBA5189. The sequence goes on from CAZOJS010000204.1 coordinate 4,380, forward strand.
GCACGGATCAGGGTCCTCAGCCCCGCGGCGATCCTGGACCGGCTGGGTCGCAGTCTGGACCTTGGTGGTGGAGCGCGTGACCTGCCCGAGCGTCAGCGCACGCTGCGCGGCGCGATCGCCTGGAGCCACGATCTCCTGAGTGCCGAGGAGCGTCGTCTGTTCGCACGACTGGGGGTCTTTGCGGGCGGCTGGACCGCCGAGACCGCGTATCTCGTTGCCGATCCGGATGGCGACCTCGGCATGGACGTTGCGGCCGGGCTCGAATCACTTGCCGACAAGAGTCTTGTCCGCATCGAGCTCGGGGACGCGGCCCCCGTCTCGCCGACTGATGAGACCCGGTTCAGCCTCCACCCGCTGCTCCGCGAATTCGCCCTCGAGCGGCTCGACGAGCTTGCGGAGCGCGAGGCAACCGAGGCGCAGTTCGCGGCCGTCATCACCTCGATCGCGGCCAGAGCTGGCAGTGCAATCCTCGACCAGGCCGGCGACTTGATCGTCCATCGTCTCGATCACGAGGACCACAACCTTCGCGCGGCAATCGATTGGTCCATCGCGAACGACCAGCCCGACATCGGTCTCCGGATCATCGCCCCGGTGTGGCGCTGGTTTCAGCAGCGGGGCCGGCTTCGCGAGGCGCGCGGTCTGCTGGAAGTCCTGCTCGCCCGCGAACCGCACGGGGATGTCGGAGCTCGCATTGCCGCCCTGTCGGCTGCCGGGGGTCTTGCCTACTGGATGAACGACTTTGCGTCCGCCCGTGTCGCCTACCAGGAGCGCCTCCAGCTTGCTTCAGCGGGGGTCGACCCGGTCCTGACGGCGGACGCGAATTACGACATCGGCTTCCTGGGAATGGTCGATCAGGACATCGCGTTTCTGCGGAAGCACGAGCAGCTCGCCCTGGACCTGTATACCGCGGCCGGCCGCGAGGATGGGATGATCCGCGCCCGGCAAGGCCTGGTTCTTGCCGTCTTCCTGGCCGGCGATTACGCGATGGCGTTCGATCTCGAGTCCCAGAATCTGGCCGCCTTCCGACGGATCGGCTCTCAGTTCCAGATCGCGGACAGTACGACGCTGCTGGCTGCAGTCAGTTGGCGGCTGGGCGATCGTGCCGGGTCGTGGGCGCGGACCACCCAGGTACTCGGCTTCTTTGCCAGTGTCGATAGCGCCTCGGGGCTTGCGCGCGGGCTCGGCATGGCGGCGATCCTGTTGTTGTCTGACGGCGACGCAGACCTTGGTGCCCGCGCTACCGGCGCCACCTATCGACTGGTCCGCGAGAAAGGCGTGATGCTCGCTCCAGTCGCGGTTCTCCATCTTCCCGATCCGGCCGATCTGGCCGTGGAGCGACTCGGAGCCGAGCGCGCCGCGGTGCTGATGGCCGAGGGCGCCGAAACACCAATCGCCGAGATCGTGACGGAGGTCCTCGCAGCGAGCCTCGGCCGCGATTGACGCGTCGGCCGGGCGCCGCCTAGACTAATCCCGACCTTTCAGGTCGGATATAGCGGGGCGGTGGGAACCGCCCGCAGAACATCGTCCCAGCCCGAGGACCCTTCACCTGAGCACTCGACCCGCCTTCCATGGCTCCGGCGCCGTTTCCTTCAGCACGAAGGGCGAGTACGGCGTCCGGCTCATGGTCCAGCTTGGCCGGCACTACGGGACGGGTCCGGCCAGCCTGGCCGAGATCGCGGCCGAGGAGGACCTCCCCCGCGCCTACCTCGAGCAGCTCGCGATGGGCCTTCGTGAGGCCGGCCTGGTGGTCTCGACCCGCGGCGCCCACGGCGGCTACGAACTGGGCCGGGCTCCCTCGGATATCCGAATGAGTGAAGTCCTCCGCGCCCTCGAAGGCCCGATCGCACCGATGATCTGCGCGTCCGATGATCCGGAGCACGCCACACTTTGCGATCGGACGGCGAACTGCACCGTCAATGTGCTCTGGGTCCGCGTTCGGGACGCCATCGTGGGCGCACTCGAGGGCATGACCCTGGCCGATCTGGTGCCCCTCCGCCGGCCGCCGGCAGGGCTTGGGGCGCCGCCAACCACCAAGCCATTGCAAGGAGCCGTGACCCGCCCGTGAGTACCGAAAGCGCCGATCGAACGTTGAGTATTCGCGGCCTTCGGGTCGCTCCGATGGCCGCTCCGGACCGCGAGATTCTGCAGGGCATCAATCTCGAAGTCGGGCCGGGCGAAGTCCACGCGCTCATGGGCCCGAATGGCTCCGGCAAGACGACCCTGGCCTACGCGCTGATGGGTCACCCGGCCTACATCGTCACCGGCGGCGAAGTCACCTGGATGGGACGGGACATCCTCAAGCTGTCCCCGGACAAGCGCAGCCGGCTCGGGATGTTCCTCGCCTTTCAGTACCCGACGGCCGTACCCGGTCTGTCCGTGGCGAGCTTCATTCGAAGCGCGCTCAACGCCAAGCTCCAGGGAATCGACAAGAATCCCGACATCGATCCTACCGATGCGATCAAGGGCGGCGTGTCCATGCTCGAGTTCCGCCGCAAGATGCGCGAGAAGCTGGCTCTCCTGAAGATGGATGAGGCGTTCGTCTCCCGCTATGTCAACGATGGCTTCTCGGGTGGCGAGAAGAAACGCCTGGAGATGCTCCAGATGGCGATGCTCGAGCCGCAGCTGGCGATCCTCGATGAGACCGACTCCGGGCTGGACATCGATGCCCTGCGGATCGTCGCGGAAGGCGTCAATGCGATGCTCAACCCGGACCTCGGCATCCTCCTGATCACCCACTACCAGCGGCTGCTCAATCACATCAAACCGGACGTGGTTCACGTCCTGGCCCAGGGCCGCATCGTCAAGTCCGGCGGCCGGGACCTGGCGCTCCGCCTCGAGGACGAAGGCTACGGCCCGATCTTGCGCGAAGCAGGCCTCGACGTCGACGTTCCTGACGACGCCCTTCGGCTCGATGAGCCGGCCGTCCTCGCCCACTGATCGGTCGATTCGCATGACGCTGACGAAAGAGCCGGTCTCCGAAGGCGCGACCGACCCAAGGATTCGCGACGGGCGCCTCGTGCCCGAGCTGATTCGGGCCGACTTTCCGATCCTCGCGACGATGACTTCGAGCGGGAAGCCGCTGGTCTACCTCGATTCCGCCTCCACGAGCCAGAAGCCGCAGGTCGTCATCGACGCGATGGACACCTACTACCGCGAGTACAACGCCAACGTCCACCGCGGGATATACGAGATCGGGGAGCGGTCCACCGCGGCCTACGAGGCAGCTCGCAAGACCGTCGCGACGTTCATCAACGCCCCGGATCGGCACGAAATCGTCTTCACCCGAAACGCCACGGAGGCGATCAACCTCGTCGCCTACTCGTGGGGTCGCAAGAACGTCAACCGCGGCGACGTCATCGTCCTGACCGAGATGGAACACCACGCGAACCTCGTCCCGTGGCAACTCCTGGTCCAGGAGCAGGACGCCGATCTGGAGTTCATTCCGATCACCGACGACGGTGTGCTCCGGCTTGACGTCTTCGAAGTCCTGCTCCGGCTCAAGCCGAAGCTTGTCGCGTTCACCCACGTCAGCAACACGCTCGGGACGATCAATCCGGTCGCCGAGATGACCCGGATGGCCCATGAGGCCGGCGCGCTCGTCCTGATTGATGGCGCCCAGGCCGTGCCGCACGTTCCTGTGGACGTCCAGGCGATCGACGCCGACTTCTATGTGTTCTCGGGCCACAAGATGCTGGCACCCACCGGCTCAGGTGCCCTGTGGGGACGCCGCGAGTTGCTCGAGGCGATGCCCCCGTTCCTGTCCGGCGGCGAGATGATCCGCGAGGTCCACCTGCGACGCTCCGACTTCAACGAGATTCCCTGGAAGTTCGAGGCCGGTACACCGGACATCGCGGCCGAGATCGGCCTCGGCGCGGCCGCAGACTATCTCGGCACCCTGGGGATGGGCCGCGTCCGCGAGCATGAGCGCGAGCTGCTGGAGTACGCGCTGCCGGCCCTGGCGGCCGCCCACCCTGACCTCGCGCTCTACGGCCCGATGGACCCGGGAATCCGCGGCGGCGTGATCCCGTTCAATCTCCCGGGCGTTCACCCCCATGACGTGGCGCAGGTGCTCGACCGAACGGGGGTCGCGGTCCGCGCCGGCCACCACTGCACGATGCCGCTCCACGAGCGCCTGGACCTGCCGGCCACCGCCCGCGCCAGCTTCAACGTCTACACGACCCGCGCCGACATCGACGCCCTCATCGGCGGCATCGCCGAGGTCAAGCGAGTCTTCGGGGTCTAGCGCGCTCCGGGCCGGCCGCCTGGTCCAGAAATCGACCATCCGACGATGCAGCGAGCCGGCAGCGGCCCGATTCCGCCGCTTCCGCCGCTTCCGCCGCTGTTCGGTCGATCGATACGCCACTCGACGTCGGACGGTGGCTGAATCGGCGCTCGTTTGTCGCTTGGTCGATCTGTCGACCAGTCGTGGGGCGCGCCGTCACAGAGAGGGCGGAGGCTCGAGCTCGAGCGTGCGCGACAGGAAGGCCAGGCGATCCGAGCGTGCGTCCGGATGCCGCATGTCGTGCTCCGCGTCGTACATCTTCAGTTCCACGGCGTCACCACCCGCGGCGCGCCGCAAGCCGAACGCCGACATCGGCGCGACGTAGAAGTCTCGCTGCCCGAACTGCAGGAGGACCGGCCGAGGGGAGATGGCTGCCATCTGCTCGATGGGATCGAACGAACGCGTGGCACGCAGGTAGTCGAGGCGATCCTCATCGATCTGCCAGAACGGCAGGAACCAGTCGCTCCAGCGCGGCGTGGCGGCGGTGACGACGAGGCTCCGAACGCGCGGGTCGGCGGCTGTCGCGAGGATCGCGTACATGCCGCCGAAGTCGTGCCCCACGACGGCAATGCGGCCCGGGTCTACTTCCGGGAGCGCCACCAACGCGTCCAGTCCGGCGGCCAGACGCGCAACTTCCAGCTGAATCTGGGCCGTGTCCGCGGCGGCGCCGCTCGGGTCGATCGTCCACGGGAACCGGCCCTGGGGGAGAAGCGACACCACGCCCAGGCTCGCCATGGCGGCGGCCTCGTCACGGAATTCCGTGCGGTTGCCGTCAGGCGCCTCTCCATCCAGCCAGTGCCAGAAGAGAATCGCGGCGCACGAGCGCGACCCCCGCGAATCACCGTCTTTCGGCCGCACGAGATACGCGTCGACCTCACCGATATCGGCCGTGGCGGCGCCGTACGCGACGTCCTCGACCACCGCGCCGAGCATCCGCTCAGTTCGTAGCGTCCTCATCGCAGCTCCGACTCTGCGTCGTCGATCACACGGCTCCGACGGTACCTGGCGCTGAGTCTCGCGAGCCCGACCGTGTCCGACCGTGCCCGACCGTCTCGAAGCGTACCAGTCGCCGCCTCTCGACCCGCGCATCTACCGCGGCTACTCGAGCGAAGCCCGGCGGCAATACGATCGTTCATCTGACCGGAGGCCTCTGATCAGGCAGAACGTCGTCTGCCATGAGTGCGCCCTCTTGACGAACAGATATGCATTTCCTACCATCGCGGTATGAAAACGACTGTCAGCGAGAAGGGCCAGATCACGATCCCGAAGCGGCTGCGGGATCGCCTCGGGCTGCCGCCGGGCACGGTCCTCGACTTTGAGGAGGCGAATGGTCGGCTTATCGGACGCAAGATGGGTCCGGTCGACGCACTGGACGACCTCTACGGGATCCTGCCACTGCCCCCCGGTGGGACGGACGTGTTCATCCGCGAGATCCGTGGGCCGGGCCCGGATGAACTCGACCGGTGATCACCGCCGTCGACACGAATGTCCTGATCGATGTCCTTGGCGCAGACCCTCGATTCGGGCCGGCTTCACGGGAAGCGCTTCGGATGATGCTGAACGAGGGCGTCGTGATCGCCTGTGACGTGGTCTGGGCAGAAGTCATCGCCGCCTTTCCGGATCTGGAGGCCACCGAGGCGGCCCTGTCACGTCTTCCCGTCGCCTTCTCTGTCCTGAGCCAGGCGGCAGCAACGAATGCTGGGATCGCATGGCGTGCGTACCGCCAGGCCGGTGGGCCGCGCGAGCGACTCATGACGGACTTCGTCGTCGGCGCACATGCGCTAGAGCACGCCGACCGTCTCCTGACCCGCGACCGCGGCTTCCAGCGCGCGGCGTTCGCTGGCTTGACGATCGTGGATCCGCCCAGTTGACATATCCGACTCCCATGGTCGGGATTGGGCCTTCGCTGTACACTCCGAACTTCGATGGACGATCTGTACCGCGACTACATCCTGGAACACTACCGGCGACCCCATAACTTCGGGGTGCTGGAATACGCCAACGCGTCCCACGAGGGCGCAAACCCGCTGTGCGGCGACCGAATCACGCTGCAGCTGCAGCTGAGCGATGGGATGGTCGCCGGGGTCGGGTTTACCGGCCGCGGCTGCGCGATCAGCCAGGCCTCGGCATCGCTGCTGACCGACGAGGTCAAGGGCAAGTCTGTCGCGGACGCCGCGGCGATGACGTCGCAGGACGTCCTCGATCTGCTCGGCATCGACATCTCGCCGGCGCGCCTGAAGTGCGCGCTGCTGAGTCTGGAGACCATGCAACTGGCTCTCGCGGATGGCGGGGCGCCCGTAGGGCCGGCTCCCGCCGCAGAACGCTCGGCAGCGCGAGGGTCGGCATGACCGCCCGCCACGCCGGCAGCCTGCCGGGGATGGGCCGCTGCAGGTGTACCCAGCCGGCCTGACTGCCGGCTGTCGCGTGCCCGCGCTTCAGGGCGCGGGTCGCGTCCCTGCCCGCCCGGCTTTGAGCCGTTGCGTGCCCACCTCGTTCATCTCCAGGAGCACCTCTGCCATGACGCTTCGACTGGGCGATACAGCCCCCGATTTCACCGCCACATCCACCGAAGGGGAGATCCGATTCCACGAGTGGATCGGTGACGACTGGGCCATCCTGTTCAGCCATCCCAAGGACTTCACTCCGGTCTGCACAACAGAGCTCGGCGCCGTGGCCAAGCTCAAGGGC
>CAZOJS010000205.1:0-3050 GCA_964580175.1 uncultured Anaerolinea sp.
GATCGCGGCGCGCAGCCCTTCGTCGCGCTGGGTGGGGGGCATCCGCACGTCGACGACCGAGACGTCCGGCCGGTGCTCGACGACCGCCGCCACGAAGGACGGCCCGTCGGCCACCTTGGCCACCACGACGCCCCCGGAATCGATGATCAGCCGCGCGAGACCCTCCCGGATGAGGGCGGAATCCTCGGCGATGATCACGCGGAGCGGCTGGCTGTCCACACGCCGATGATGCACCACCTGCCCAGCGCCGGTCCCGGCTGACTCGCCTGTACCTGCGTCGGTCGACCCTTCCGTCGCTCGCCCGCCCGTCCGCCGCTTCCACCCTTCGCCCCCGTACCATGCGGCGAGATGCAGGATCGACGAAGCCCGCTGCTCGGCAGCCTGACGGTCGCGGTTGCGGCCTGCCTGTTTGCGGCGCTCGGTGTCCTGTCCCGAATTGCCTACGACCTCGGGCTGACGCCGTTCGCCTTCGTCACCTGGAGAGCCGGCGTCGCCGCGCTCGGGATGGCCGCTCTGATCGCGGTGGGGCTGCTGCGCGGTCGACGGCTCGTCGGGTGGCGCTCCATCGACGGCCGGGCTCGGGCATCGCTCGGCCTGGCGGCACTGATGGGCGCGACGCTGGACCTGACGATGTTCCAGGCGTTCGCCCGGGTGCCCGTCGCGATCGTGCTCCTGTGCTTCTACCTGTTTCCGGCACTCGTCGCCGGCGGCGCCGCGCTGCTCGGCTGGGAGCGGATGGACCGGCCACGGGCCGTCGCGCTGGTCGTCGCGATGGGCGGGATGGTGGCCGTGGTCCTGGGCGGGCCGGCCACGGGGACATCGACCGGGCTGGATCCCCTGGGCGTCGCTCTCGCCCTGGTGGCTGCAGGAGCGCAGGCGGTCTTCGTGCTCGTGAGCCGGGGTGGATATCGCCAGGTCCCCACCGACCAGGCGATGGGCACGATCCTGGCGATCTCGGCCGGGATCGCGGCCCTCCTGGCCGTCGGCGGCGTCGGCTGGTCGTCATTGTCGCTGCCGTTCTCTTCGCCCGAATTGCTGGGCCTGCTGCTCTTCGCCGGGTTGTTCGCGGCGGCGATCCCCAGCACCATGTTGCTCGCCGGCATCCGCTGGATCGGGCCCGTGCGGTCCGGGATTCTCATGCTCATTCAGCCCGTCGTCGGCGTCGCCCTGGCGGCCGTCTTTCTCCAGGAGGCAGTCGGCCCGGTCCAGGCTGCCGGCGGCATCGCGATCCTGGCGGCGGCAGTCATCATCCAGCGGGCGCGCCCTGCCGAGCCGGTTAGCGTCGAGAGGGCGGAGCCAGAAGCGGGTAGCCTGCCCCGATCCCCTTAGGGCGTCACGACGCGAAAACCTTCGCGCTGCGCGGCCAGGGCGAGGCGCGCATCCAGGGTCACCAATGGCAGGGAGTCGGGAGAGTCCTCGGCCGCCGCGATCGCCGCGGCAAGCTGAAGTGCATCGGCGGCTCGGAGCCCATGCGTCCGAAGGAGCCGGACGGCGACCTGACGAGTCCTGGCCGCCGGCTGAACTTCGTGCCAGGCAAGGGCAAGGCCGTCGAGTCGAGCCAGCGCCTCCGCCATCGCGGGGGCATCGATCAAGCCATCGCGTTCGAGCCGTGCCAGCGCCGAAACGCACTCGACCTCGGTCGCCCACCAGACGACCAGATCCGGATCGCGAACGAACGCATCCACCAGCGCTCGCGTCGACGACTCGGCGACCAACAACGGGACGACCGCCGAGCTGTCCCAGAACCTCATCGGCCGTCGCGCCGCTCGTCCAGCAGCGCTTGCACGGCGCTCGCGGCTTCCGACGGTCGAGGCGGCGGACGCTTGATCGCCGCGATCGGCGGGGCCGCCATGCCGATTCGTATCATTCCGGCTCGCTCGAGTCGCAACAGGCGACCATCCATGCTTTCGACCGAGGTCGCCGGCTCGAGCCGCGCGACGGGGCGACCGCGATCGGTGATCACGACGCTCTCCCCGGCTCGGACGAGGTCCAGGAGCGCGCTCAGACCGTTCTTGGCCTGGGTGATGGTCGCGGTCTTCATGTGGCTATTCTAGCCATCTCTATCTGACCTGACAAACCGTTTCGTCGGGGCTTTGACCGGTAGTCAGAGCAGCCCAGTCCGCGCAACACGTGCGAGACACGCATCGCGGGGCTATTTGCTCGTGTAATCTCGACCTCCCTGCCGAATGGGAGCGTTTGCGTGGTCTGCACGAGCTGCGGGACCGAGAACCCGCCGGGCAAGCGATTCTGTGGCGACTGTGGCGCCCCCCTTGCGGCGGGCTGTCCCAGCTGCGGCGCGACGAACCCACCGGGCAAGCGATTCTGCGGCGACTGCGGAACCGTTCTCGGCGAGGCCCAGGCGAGCGCGCCGTCTCGCGACACTCCCCCTCCCGCGGCAGCGATCGCCGAGCTGCGGCTTGTCTCGATCCTGTTCGCCGATCTCGTCGGCTTCACGACGCTCGCGGAGGGCCGTGACGCGGAAGACACCCGGGAGCTGCTGTCGCGCTACTTTGATCTCTCGAGCGACGTGATCGGCCGTTACGGTGGCACGATCGAGAAGTTCATCGGCGACGCCGTGATGGCCGTGTGGGGCGCACCGATCGCTCACGAGGACGACGCCGAGCGTGCAGTCCGCGCCGGTCTGGACCTGGTCGACGCGGTCAAGACCCTCGGACCGGGCATCTCCGCCAGGGCCGGCGTGCTCACCGGCGAAGCGGCGGTCACGATCGGCGCCACCAACCAGGGCATGGTCGCCGGCGACATCGTCAACACGGCCAGCCGGCTTCAGTCTGCCGCCGCCCCGGGGACCGTCCTCGTCGGCGAGCCGACTGCGCGTGCGGCGTCGCGAGCGATCGCGTTCGAACCGGCGGGCGAGCAGACGCTCAAGGGCAAGGCGTTGCCGGTTCCGGCCTGGCGGGCGCTCCGCGTCATCGCCCAGGTCGGTGGCCGCAACCGGTCGGATACCCTCGAGGCGCCGTTCGTTGGGCGCGATGATGAGCTCCGCCTGATCAAGGAGCTGTTCCACGCGACGACGCGCGAGCGGCGCGCCC
>CAZOJS010000206.1:0-19353 GCA_964580175.1 uncultured Anaerolinea sp.
CAAGGGTCTGTAAAACCCTCGTCTTCGACTGTGGCGGTTCGATTCCGCCCCGGCCCACCAGCATCCCGCGACTGTCTCAACCGCAAGGCCTCAGTTCGTGGCGCCTCCGTTCGACGGTTCATCCAGCGCCGCGTGCAGCTCGTGTGAGTGCGCCCGAAGCCAGCGCCGCCAGGTGAGATGGTCCGGTCGGTGCGCCGCGACGAGAGCCCAGAATCGCGGTCCGTGGCCGAAGACCCGCAGATGGGCCAGCTCGTGGATCACCACGGTCTCGAGCGCCGCCGGGGGCGCGAGGATGAGCCGCCAGGAGAACGAAAGGGTCCGCTCGCGAGTGGCGCTCCCCCACCGGGTCCGCGGATCCCGCAGGCTGACTCGCAGCGGCGTGACCCCGATGGCCGCTGCGTGCGCCAAGACCGCCCGGTCGATCGCCTCGGCGTTGCGATCTCGAAGCCACGATTCGAGCACGGACGCCGGCGCGCGCCGGTCGCGGGTCGCCAGACGGATCACGAGCTCGTCCCGGTCCTCCGCGCCGCTCCGCTCGACGGTGGACCGCCGAATCGATGCCCCGCCGGCCACGATCCGGAGCCGGTGGAGCTCGCCCAAGTAGCGGAACTCCGCACCATCTTCGATCCCGCCGCGCGCCGCCATGACCTGGCGCTGCCGCTCGTGACGAGCGAGGTGGCGGCGAAGCCACGGTTCGCGCTCGGCGAGGAATCGTTCGATGTCGCGCTCGGGGTGCGCCCAGCCGCGTCGGCTGGGGAGGGGGACCGAGACCAGGACGCCACGGCCGGGGTCGATCGTGACGCGGAGGCCGCGCGAGCGCGCCGATCGCCGCAACACGTACGCGATACGGCCACCTGGGAGCCCCGCGCTGCGCACGTCGTCGGCCGCTCGCTCCGTCATTGTCGCCATGGTGCCACCCCGCGACCCGGCGCCGATTGGCCGGGATGCGTCACGATGGCCGGCACCGCGGCGTCTGGAGCCGAGGAGCAAGCCGGAAGGAGCAGGGGCGCGTGGGCCGAGGCGCGGATCGCGACGAGTTCGAGATCCCCGTGTTCGACGCGGACTCCACCGTCCCAGGGTCGGGCCACCATGACCCGTCAGGTCTCGCGGGGAAGCCCGCTGGACGCGCCCGCGGGGTGGGCATCGCGATCGCGGCGATCTCGCTCCTCGCGGTCGCTCTCGCGATCGGCGGCAGCCTCGAACCTTCGGTGCCCAGTGGGAGCCCCGCACCGGCCCTCCCGGCCAGACCATGCGAGCGGGTCTCGACCAGCAATGCGCCGACCTTCCGGATTCGGGCCGTCGGTTCTGACGCGGCCTGGGGTGGCGCCCTCGGCTCCACCCATGTTCCCGGGGCCGACACTCCCGGCAGGGGTTGGCAAGTCCCCGTACCCGAGCGTGGACGGCCCGCGCACGACGTCGGATCCGGCGTCTCTCTCGAATTGTCCGCGGTGCCCGGCACGTGCGTCCGCTATCTCTTCGCGGAATTCGCCTATGCGAGCCTCGCCACGCCCGACCCGGCGGATCGTCGACCGCTGATCAGGGCCACCATCGAGCCGCCCAGCGCGAACCCCGTGATCGGAACCTTGCCTGACGGCGATTGGGTCGTGCGCGCGCTCGCCCACTTCGAGACGGGCGTGGACGGCTCCGATGGCCTGGTGATCTCGGAGTTCTACTTCCGGGTCCGGGTCGGCTCGGGACCGGAGCTCAGACCAACGCTCGAGCCGACGCCTGCCGTTACCCCGGAGGTCGCCTGTGGCCCGATGCCGGCCAGCGCCGACGAGGTCGAGGTCGTCTTGGGCGCGCCCGGCATCGAATCGGTAGCCGGTGTGCCCGAGGGCGCCGAGGCCCCGGTCGTCATCATTCCGCCCGGCGAGTACCCAGTGGTCTCCGTCGTCGGTGACGCCTGCGCGAGCAGCTGGGAGATCGGCGCCTTCTTGGAGGATGGCTCCCAGCGATTCCTCTTGGCCCACTACCAGAACCCGGACGATCCCCTTCTGGCCTCACAGAACCGCTGGCTCATCCGACCGGGGAAAGGAACTTCCGACGTCGTGGCGAGGCTTCACCTCGGACCCGGCGTGGACGTCGTGCGCTCGTGGCGGATGGAGGCGCCCGGGCTCACCGTTCCGGATACCTTCCTCGTAGCCGAGACCGGGGCACGGATCCGGGCGCTGCCTGGCTGTGGCATCACGTTCAGCCTGGAGAATGGGTACACATCCAACAGCGGACCGTGCGGCGAGTACCTCGAGGTTCCAGATGAGCTCGAGGTCCTCCGCGTTCTGGTTTGGAGTCGGGTCGCCCTCGAAATCCCAGGTTGGACCATTGCCTCCTGGAACGGCTCGTGCGGCGAGCTCGGGACCGACGAAACGGGCCGCAGGCTGTTCAATCAGCCGGACAATTGCTTCCTCGGGAGCTACTCCGTCGCGCTCTTCGAGACTCCGCCGGCGCCGGCCCAATTCCTGACCAGGCCCGGCGAGCATGTCGTTTCGCTGATGTTGACCGGCACCCGAGGTGGCGACTGGTACGAAGCGACCATGTACGCGCTGGTCGACGGAAGATGATCGGCATGGACGTGCGATGACAGTCCCGAGCCGGCGGAGCGAGCGCCGGCCAGTCGACGGCGTCGAGGCGCCAATCGGCCCGGTCCTCGATGACCCCGGCGGGCTTCGCCAGCGGGCGGGGCTCATCGCCGTCGCGGCGATTGCGCTGTCTGTCGTCGCTGCGGGCATCGGGCTCGGAAGCAGAGAGACGGAGTCCGATCTGAGTGGATCGGCATCCGGAAGCGCATCGCCCGGCCGATCTGCGTCGGCGCCGTCGCCGACCGAGATTCCCGGGCTCGGGTGCCTGCCGGTCGCGCCCGACGACCTGCCGGCGTTCCGGCTCCGGTCTACAGTCGGCGAGGACGCAACCAGAGGCGAGTCGGGTCCGGTGGACTGGGCTCGCGTCACGAGGCGGGCCGAGGACTGGCCGCTCCCCGACGCGCGGGGTGGGCTGCCCCTGGCCCCGTCCGCCTCCCTGGTCCTGATCACGGACGAATTCGCCTGTGCCCGCCTCGCGGTGGCGGAATACCTCAGCGTCTCTGAGGTTGGTGCGGCACCCGTGCCTTTCGCAGTTGGCGAGATCAACGCCAGCCTGCCCCGGCCGCACATCGTCCTTGCGGGCCTGCCGATCGGCGACTGGATTGTCCGGGTCGGCGTCTACTACGAGACGGGCGACAGCGGAAACCAGGACCGGGTCGGGGTGGAGCGCTTCTTCCGTGTCTTCTCCGGCTCCGGCCCGGGAGTGTCACCGCGCATCGGCCCCGCGGTTCCGTGCGCGCCGCTCCCCGCCGACGCGCCGGCACCGGCCCTCGAGCTCGTGGCGGGTGACGCCGCGCCCGTCGTCGGTGCGGACGTGTCGGAGTCGGGAGTGGGTGAATCGGGAGTTGGTTTACTCGATTGGCCTGTGGCCACCGGAACATTCCCGGAGCGCCTCGAGATTCGAGTCAGCGGCGATGTATGTGCGACCTCGTGGCAGATCCGCTTCCTGGACAGCACCAGTGGCGTCATGAACGAGAGCTCCGAGGAGAACCCCGGCGAGAACCCGTTCTCCATCGCCCAGAACCGAATCGATCTGCCCAACGCCGTCCTCGGCCGTTCGGTCGTGTACGCGACCGTCAACTTCGGGCGGGACCAGGTCGCGCTGGCAGCGTGGGAACTGACGCTGGCCGGGCCCCCGGCCCCGGCGGCTCTGGTGTCCGGACCCAACAGGGCGCGGGCCGTCGCGCTCCCCGGGTGCGTCGGTTGGTCATTGTCCGATGGCAGGTCCGCCTACGAGCATTGCCCAACAACTCCGGTCCCCGCCGACCTGGAACTCCTGACGGTCCAGAGCGACGACACGGTGCGCATCGACATCCCTGGCTGGCTGGTTACCTCCTGGTGGGTTACGTGCGGCGATCGGTCGCCCGTCGACGGCACGTTGGTGGACGACCCGGCGGGGTGTCAGCTGGGCGGCTTCGGGAACGGGTCTGACGATGCCGGGCCCGCCAGGTTCATCCCCTTTCCGGGGCGTCACGTGGTATCCGTCTGGTTCAACGCGATCAGGGACGGGGACAACGTGGGCGCCCAGTACTTCATCGAGGTCGACGCTCGGCCATGAGCCACTGCCGAGTTCGGGAGGGAGCCCGGTGACCATGGGGCCCCTGCTATACTCCGCGACCGGCGCGGGGCTATAGCTCAGCTGGAAGAGCGTCTGAATGGCATTCAGAAGGTCAGGGGTTCGAGCCCCCTTAGCTCCACCACAACGCTGATTTGCCGGCCATTGCGACCCCTCGCCGGAACGGCGGGGGGTCTTCGATGTACACGCGGAGCAAGAAGCAACCGTGACTGAGACCAGCGACCGAATCGAGCGGACCCACATCGAGCGGTACGACGCCGCGTCGATCGAGCCGCGCTGGCAGGCCCGCTGGGCCGAACTCAACCTCTACCGCACGGATCTCGAGGACACCTCCAGGCCCAAGTACTACCTCCTGACGATGTACGACTACCCGTCGGGCAATCTCCACATCGGGCACTGGTACGTGAAGACGCCGACCGATGCCATCGCGCGCTACCACCGGATGCTCGGCGAGAACGTCTTCTTCCCGGTCGGATTCGATGCCTTCGGCCTGCCGGCCGAGAACGCGGCCATCAAGAACAACATCAATCCCCGCGAATGGACCATGCAGAACATCGACACCATGCGAGCGCAGCTCCGGACGATGGGCGCGGCGTTCGACTGGGAGGCCGAGGTCGTGACCTGCGATCCCTCCTACTACCGCTGGAACCAGTGGCTCTTCCTGGAGTTCCTGAAGGCCGGGCTCGTGTACAGAGCGAAGGCGCCGGTTGACTGGTGCCCGAACGACGGGACGCTGGCTCGCGAGCAGGTCGAGGGCACCGACCGTCGCTGCTGGCGCTGCGGTGCGCAGGTAGAAAAGCGCGACCTCGAGCAGTGGCGACTTCGGATCACGAAGTACGCCGACGAGCTGCTCAACTTCTCCGAGATCGCCTGGCCGGATCCGATACGGGCTATGCAGACGAACTGGATCGGGCGATCCGAGGGCGGCGAGATCGTCTTCACGACCGCGCCGTCGGACCATCACGCCGGCGGCGAGGAGCTCCGGGTCTTCACGACCCGACCGGACACGCTGTTCGGGGCGACGTTCATGGTCCTCGCTCCGGAGCATCCGCTGGTCACGTCGCTGACCGCGCCGGATCGGCGCGAGGAGGTCGACGCCTACGTGGCGCGCGCCCGCCTGGCCACCGAGATCGAGCGGCTGTCGACCGATCGCGAGAAGACCGGCGTAGCCATCGGCGCTGAGGCGACCAATCCGATCAACGGGGAGCGAATCCCCGTCTTCATCGCCGACTACGTGCTCTCCGGCTATGGCACCGGCGCGATCATGGCCGTCCCGGCCCACGACGAGCGTGACTTCGCCTTCGCGACGCAGTTCGGCCTGCCGATCCGCCGCGTGGTCGCGGCCCCCGGGACCGAAGACATCCCCCTGGCCGAGGCGCACCTCGCGCACGCTGCCGACGCGCGTCCCGTCAACAGCGGGCCGTACACGGGGATGTTCGCCGACGAAGGCGGCCGCGGCATCGTTGCCGCGCTCGAGGAGCATGGCCTCGGCAAGCCCGCCGTCACCTATCGGCTCCGCGACTGGCTGATCAGCCGCCAGCGCTACTGGGGGACGCCGATTCCCATCGTCCATTGCGACCGATGCGGCGCGGTACCGGTGCCGGAGGACCAGCTGCCGGTCCTGCTGCCCGAAACCGTCGACTACCAGGGCAGCGGCGACAACCCGTTGACCCACGACGAGACGTTCCTGCGGGTCAAGTGTCCGAACTGCAACGGGCCCGCCCGGCGCGAGACCGACACGCTGGACACGTTCATCGATTCGAGCTGGTATTGGTATCGCTATCTGTCGCCGGAGAAGGCCGGCGGGGCGGTCGATCGGGCAATGACCGATCGCTGGACGCCGGTGGACCAATATACGGGTGGCGCCGAGCACGCCGTGATGCACCTGCTGTACAGCCGCTTCTTCACCAAGGCCATGCGCGACATCGGCCTGATCAACGAGGACGAGCCGTTCCTGCGACTGTTCAACCAGGGCCAGATCCTGGGTGCAGACGGCGAGCGGATGAGCAAGTCGCGCGGCAACGTCCAGGATCCGGATGAGCTGGTGGCGCGCTACGGCGCGGACACCGTTCGCCTGTTCCTGATGTTCATGGGACCCTGGGACCAGGGCGGCCCGTGGAGCGCGAGCGGGATCGGCGGCGTCTATCGATTCCTGAATCGCGTCTGGGCGATCGCGATCGACTCCAAGGGCACGGATCCAGGCGATCAGGAGGCGGGCCAACTGCCTCCGGGCCAGACCATCGAGTTGGCCGAGGCCACGATGCGGACCGCGGCACATCGAACGCTTCGAGATGTGACCGTCGACTACGAGGGTTTCCGGTTCAACACGATGGTCGCCAAGCTGATGGAGCTGTCCAACACGCTGTATCGCTATCGCGGGACGGCCGCGGCGGGCGGCGAGTCGTGGGAAGAAGCCGTCCGCCTGCTGCTGCTGATGCTGGCCCCGGCCGCGCCGCACATCGCCGAGGAGCTGTGGTCCCGCCGGCTGGCCGCTGCCGGCGCGGGCTGGTCCTCCATCCACGT
This sequence comes from uncultured Anaerolinea sp., assembly GCA_964580175.1. Classification (GTDB taxonomy): domain Bacteria; phylum Chloroflexota; class Limnocylindria; order Limnocylindrales; family CSP1-4; genus UBA5189. The sequence continues at coordinate 6,676 of CAZOJS010000206.1, forward strand.
TGAACGGTGGCCGCAGGTGGACGCGGCGGCAGTCGTGGAAGAGACCCGCGAGGTGCCGGTTCAGATCAACGGCAAGATCCGGGACAAGGTCGTCGTACCCGCCGGAGTCTCGGATGCCGACCTCGAACGACTGGCCCTGGCCGCTCCGAAAGTTGTTGCCGCACTCGGCGGCAAGGCACCCGACCGGGTGATCGTTGCCGGCGGCGGCCGCCTGGTGAACCTCGTCGTTCGCGGCTGATAAGGCCGTCGCGCGCCTTCCGCTCTGAGCGCCTACCGTAACCCAACTCGGTACGCCTCCAGCCAGAGACGGATCGGGGAGAGCCCGGAGGACGAGGAACCGCCCTTCGGGCTCGCTTCTTTCGGGCAGGGGCGAGCCGGACGCAGTACCGTGCCACGATGACGAATCAGGGATCGCGTGGCACGGCGGCCGTCTCCTGGGGCCCGGATCGGATCGACCTGTTCTGGGTCGACTTCGATGGTGCGCTGATCCACCAGGCGCACTCCGAGGGTTCGTGGGCAGCGCCCGAGTCGCTCGGTGGAACGCTGGAGTCGGCGCCAGCGGTGGCGGCCTGGGGGCCCGATCAGATGGAGGTCTTCGCCGTCATGGCGGACGGCGCACTCTGGAACCGCTACTGGGACGGGATCTCGTGGCACTCCTGGGAGACGCTCGGTGGCGATCTCGATCCGTCCGAGACGCCCGCTGCGTCGTCGTGGGGCGCCGACCGACTCGACGTCTTCGCGCTCGGACGCGACGGACTGACCTGGCATCGCTGGTGGGACGGGACGCAGTGGGTCCCCTGGGAGCAGCTCGCACGCTGACGAGCACGCCGCAATAAGTCGCAGCTAAGCGCCCCTCCATAGGATCGCCCAACGTCCCGTCCAACGATGTGCCCCGGTGGACGGGACGGATTCGTCGGCCGCCCGCATCCCGCCGGGCGAGGACTCCTTGGACCCTTCGACGACGCCGTGGCGTGCCTTCGACGCGCCGGCGCCCAGTGCATCGTCCTCCGCGCCTGAGCCGGCCTCCCTACCGCGGACGCTCATGCTGGCGGGCTTCGCGACCATCGTCGTATTCGTCAGCGGCGCGGTCCTGCTCGCCGCAGGTGGCTCCGACGAGCGCGACATCGTGGTCGATGCCGCGCCTCCGACGGCCGCGAGCGCAGAGCCGTTCGGCGCCGATCTGATCGTGGATGTCGCCGGTGCCGTGGCCGAGCCCGGCGTGTATCGGCTTCCGGCAGGATCCCGAGTCGGCGATGCCATCACGGCCGCGGGCGGCTACGGGCCCCGGGTCGATGCGCAGCGCGTCGCCCTTGAGCTCAACCTCGCGGCCCACCTGAAGGACGGGGAGCACCTGCTCGTACCGTCGCGCGACGATGTCGGGTCGAGTGGGACCGCGGGGGCCGGCTCGGCGGCCGGTCCCGACGATCCCGCGGCGACCGGCGGCCTCATCGATCTCAACCGCGCGACGGCTGCCGAGCTCGACACGCTCCCCGGGATCGGGCCGGTCACCGCAGCCAAGATCATCAGCTCACGGGAGGCGACACCGTTTAGCTCGACCAACGATCTGCGGGACCGAAAGTTGGTCGGGCAGAAGACATTCGACGGGCTATCCGAGCTCGTGACCGTGCGCTGAGGTGCCGCGCAGCGGGTGGCTCGCCGTTGGAGCGGTCGGGAGCAGCCTGCTAGCGGCGCCCGGAAACGACCGCTGGGCCATCGTGGCCGGACTCCTGGCCATGGCTGTGGTGATCGCCGCATGGTCGCTGCTCGCCATCCCGCCCGGCGGGATCCGTGGGTCGCATGGCCGTGGACTCCTGCGGGCGGCCAGGGTGGCCGGGCTGGTCGCCATCGGCGTCCTCCTCGTGGCCGGACGGACCCTGGCGTGGCCGCTGCCGGCCGGGTCGTCGGTGGGCACAGTGCCGTCGGGCGAGGGCCCTTGGACGGGCACGATCCTGAGCATCAGCGCACCGAGGGCCGGACAGCAACCGGTGGTCGCGCAGCTCGACCCGCCCGTGGCCATCAAGATCGCCGGGACGCTGCCAGTCTCGCCCGTCGTCGTTCCCGGTGACCGCGTGATGCTGACGGGCTCGCTGCGCGCCCCGCCCTCCGACGATGGTTACGGTGCGTACCTGGCAAGGATTGGCGTCTCCGCCGTCATCCGGGTCACGACGGCGTCCCTCGAAGGGCCGTCGGGCGGTCTTGGACGGCGGCTCGAGGGCCTCCGCCGCGGGGCCGACCAAGCGATCCGGCTGGCGGTCCCGGAGCCTGAGGCCGGGCTGGCGAGCGGCGTCCTCATCGGGCTTCGGGATCGCGTGGACCGCGACCTGTCGGGCGCGTTCACCACCGTTGGGGCGACCCACGTGGTGGCCATCTCGGGCTGGAATATTGCGATCGTCGCCAGCGCCCTGGCGGCGCTCGCCGGACGCCTGGCGCGTCGTCGAAGGGCCGCCCTCACCGCGCTCGCGATCATTGTCTACGTCGCGTTCGTCGGCCCGACGCCATCGGTCGTGCGCGCAGCCGGGATGGCCGGCGTCGTCATGCTGGCGCGCGAGCTCGGACGACCGAGCCATGCGGCTGCGGCGATCGGTTGGGCCGTAGCCGCGCTGCTCACGGTGGATCCGAAGCTGGTCCAGGACGTCGGGTTCCAGCTGTCGGCGCTGGCGACCGTTGGGCTGATCGCCTGGGGCACGCCGTTCTCAGAGCGTCTCGCCGGACCGAATGCCGGGCGGGTGCGGGGGTGGCTCGCCGAAAGTCTGGGCGTCTCGCTTGCCGCGCAACTCGCCACCCTGCCCATCGTCGTCCTGTCCTTCGGACGCCTGTCGATCGTGTCACCGGTGGTCAATCTCGGCGTGGTTCCGCTGGTAGCCCCCGCGATGGCCGGCGGCGTCGTGGCCATGGCGGGCGGCCTCCTCGTCCTGGCCGGACTTCCCCCGCTCATCGCGACGATCGCGGGGCTGCCGGGCTGGCTGTTGTTCTCGTTGATGGTCGGCATCGTCCGGGCCGGCGCAGGGTTGCCCTTCGCGAGTGTGTCGCTCGAGGCACCGTGGGACGCTATTGTGGCCGGCCTGGCGGCAGCGGCCATCGCGGGCGGGACCGCCTGGAGCAGGCGGCGGGTTGTTCCCCCCGCGGATCGGGCGGGCAGGGCGGGGCCGGCCGGGGCGGCCGCAAGGGCGACGCGCCGGCGGCCATCCGGCTCCCCGCGGCGAACTCGCCAGGGCCGTCTTCTTGCCGGTGCCCTGATCGCATCGGTGATCTCCCTGAGTATCGTTGCGATCCACGCACCGGACGGCGTGCCCCGGGTGACGGTCCTAGACGTGGGCCAGGGCGACGCGATCCTGGTTGAGGGTGGCCGGGGAGGACGTCTCCTGGTCGACGGTGGGCCGGATCCGGGCCGGCTCCTGATCGCCCTGGACGAGCGCCTCCCGCCCTGGGATCGGCGGATCGACGTCGTGGTCGTGTCGCACCCGCACGCCGACCATGTCGCCGGGCTCGTCGCCCTGGTCGATCGCTATGCGGTCGGGCGCGTGTTCGAGTCCGGGCTGGTCGGCCTGAGCCCGGACTATGCGGCCCTGAGGGCAAGCCTGATCGTCCGTCACGTCAGTCGAGCCACGCTCGCGACCGGTGATCGGCTGGCCATCGACGAGTTCAGATTTCGCGTCCTGTGGCCGGATCCTGGAACGGTCCCGGCCCGGCCGCCCGATAGCGGGGCCGAGATCAACAACTTCTCCATCGTCCTGCTGGGCGACGTCGGACGACATCGATTGCTGCTCACGGGCGACATCGAGGAGGGGGTGGACCCCGTCCTCCTTGGCCGAGACCTGCCGGCCGTCGACCTGCTCAAGGTCTCGCACCACGGTTCCCGGACCGCGTCCACGGCGGCTCTACTCGGCGCGCTCGACCCCTCGGTCGCCGTCATCTCGGCGGGCGCGCAGAACACCTATGGCCATCCGGCGCCGGCCACCGTGGCACGGCTCGAGGAGGCGGGTGCCCGGGTGTTCCGGACGGACACCAGCGGCTCCGTGACGGTCGATCTGGGTCCGGGACCATTGCGCGTGCGCACGACGGGCCCGCGGGTCACCGCCGTTGAGCACGATCCAGGGCTGGCGCCGCTGCCCGTCCCGCCCCGGGCGCCGATGTCGGGCCGACCGGCCTGGGCATGGACGCCGCCATCCGCTGCCAGCGTCCGCCTCGGCTACGATGCCGTGCGTGATCCACCCGCCCTTGCGCCCGCTGGCATGCGCCTCTCGACAGCCGTCCCGACGAGGCCCAATCGGCAGTTCGCCCGACATCGCCCGCGCAGCGGTCGACGCTCGTGGCTGAATCACGATGATCCCCGCCGCACTGGCCTACTTCTGGGGCGACGACAGTTATGCCCTGGACGCGGCCGTGGACGGGTTGCGGCGCGATCCATCGCGCTTCCCAGGGGGCGCCCCAGAGCGCTGGCGCATCCGGGCCGACGCGGGCGACGCGACACGACTACTGGGTGACCTGCGGACCCGCCTGTCGACGGGAACGATGTTTGGATCCGGGACGCTGGCCATCCTCTCGAACGCCTTCCAGCTGGTCCGCAAGGGCGCCGATCGCGACTACTTGGTCGAAACGATCGGCTTGATGGCCGACGGAAATGGCCTGGTGGTGGCGGAAGAGAGCGATTCGGGCAAGAAAGATCCGCCGGCGAAAGCCCTGGCCGAGGCTATCCGTGCAGCCGGTGGTGAGCTTCGGCGGTTCGAGGCTCCCCGCGAGGGCGGGCTGGCGGCCTGGATTGAGGCTCGCGCCCGGGAACGGCAGATCGCCCTGGGGCCCGGCGCCGCGCGTGAGCTCGCGACGCGTGTCGGCGGGTTCGTCCGCGAGGGGGACGTCGATCGACGGCATCAGGGACGCCTGGCGGTTCAGGAGCTCGAGAAGCTGTCCGTCCTGCATGCGACCGCGCCCGGCTCGTCCCCCGACGGGCAGGCGCCGGTCACGGTGGATGACGTGCGGGCGCTCGTACCAGAGGCGATTCCAGGCACGATCTGGGGATTCGTTGACGCGGTCGGGATGCGTCAGCGGTCACGGGCACTGGAATTGCTGGAGCGGCTCCTGGACGAGACCCCGGAACCGGTCCTCCTCGCCGTCCTGCATCGACGGCTGCGCGAGCTGATCGAGGTTACGGATCGTCTCGCGGCGGGCGAAGCCCCTGGATCGCTGGTCCGATCGATGCGACTGCAGCCGTTCCGGGCCGAGACGCTCGCCCGGCAGGCCATCGGGTGGACGGTCGCGGAGCTGGCAGGTGCCCTCGAGGGCTTGCTCGAGCTGGACGCGCGGGTCAAGGGTGTCGGCGGGGTGTCGGCCGGAGAGGGCCAGATCAGGCTGGCGTTCGACCTGTGGGTATCCGACCGGGTGGGGGCGGGCGCCTGAGGGCCGCGGGGATCAGGCCGACCAGGCCTGCTCCTGGATCACGAGGTCGCTTTCGATCGCAAAGGTGCATCGACCGTTCGACAGATCCAGGAGCTCGATGAGATCCGGATCGATATACAGCTGGTGGCAGTCCTCGCACAGGCCACCCGGGATCGCGAAGCACAGGCGCTCCGACTGATCGGGCATGCGGAAGGCCGTATCGAATCGAGTCGTGATCAGGCGGCGCTGGCAAGCCGGACAACGCTCGCGTATGGAGGTCATGCGGCGATGGTGCGTGCGAGCGCCCACGCAAGACATGACCCGAGGGTACCGGAGGCCCCCGGTACGCTCGGCGGCCGCTACTGGACCCGGAGAACGGTCCTGGCCTCGGACCAGTGCTTCTCGAGCTGATAGAAGTCGCGCTCTGGCGGCGTGAATACATGGACGATCACGATCCCGAAGTCGACCAGCACCCAGTGGGAGGCCGGCGTGCCTTCGCGGCCATACGGTCTGATCTTCTCGTCGCGCATGCCGCCGATGATCCCGTCGGCAATGGCCCCGAGCTGGCGCTCGGAGCCGCCCGAGCAGACCACGAAGTAGTCGGCCAGGGTGGTCAGCTCCCGAAGGTCGAGCAGCACGATGTCGGCGGCCTTCTTATCCTCGGCCAGCTCCACGATTCGACGGGCGATCTCGAGCGACGTTCGGTCAGCATCCGCGGCGGCCTTGCGCGCCTTGGCGACCGTCCGGGCTCGACGGGGCATGCCGTCCGAGGTCGGCTTCTCCAACTCGGCGGAGTCGGCGATCGGACCTGCAGGTGAGGACACCCGAGCCGCCCGGGCGACGGGCGATGCGCTGGCTGGATCGGAGGTGCTCAATTTCGGCGTGGACTTGGTCACGGGTGGTTGGTCCTCGGTGGTCGTCAGCCCGCACGATCGGCGCGGGCGTACAGATGATGATCGGTGATATGCCGCTCGACTGCCTCGGGCACGAGGTAGCGGATGGACCGGCCAGCAGTCACCCGTGCGCGGATCTCCGTGGACGAGATCCCGAGCCGCGGTCCATCGAGCAGATCGAAGCGTCCTTCGAGGCCCGCGAAATGGGCGGACAGCCAGTCCGAGGTCGGCGCCGGATGGCCTTCCCGAGGGACCACCGCGATCCGGCACTGCGTCAGCAACCGGCGCGGCTCACGCCAGTCTGGCAGGCCGGCGAGCGTCTCCGCGGACATGATCAGGGTGATGTCGTGGCTGGTCATCGGGGCCGCCTTCGCCCGTTCCGACGCCAGCAGGGCGATCGTGTCCGCCGTGAACGACGGGCCGGGTCGGTCCACGTCAATGCGGCTCAGCGCGAACCCAGCGTTCCCGCCAATCGCCAGGAGCACCATCGCTACCCGCTCCTCGGCCGGCGCCAAGGCCCCGGCCGGCTTGTGCGGCGGGATTCCGGCCGGCACGAACAGGATTGACTCCAGGCCGAGCACTTCCCGTGCCTCCTCGGCAACCGCGAGGTGGCCGACGTGAACGGGGTCGAAGGTGCCACCCATGACCCCCAGCGAACCGGGGCGAACCGGTGCCCGCGCCACGGTCGGTAGCCCGTGCCGGTTCATGCCCAACTCTCGGCCGACCAGGCGTCGCCGCTCCACTCGAGCTCGACCTCCCCGAAGCGGACGAGATCGCCCGGCGCGACGCCGATTCGGCGCAACTCGGCATCCACCCCGAGGCGCTCAAGGTCTCGCTGGAAGCGCTCGGTCGATTCCTCGACATCGAAGTTCGTCTGGGCGGCGAGGCGCTCGACGCGGCGGCCGCGAACCCGGAATGCCCGGTCCTCGTCACGGTCGACGGCGAACCCGTCCTCGAGCGTCTCGATGCGGTGAACGACGACGCCCGATGGCTCGGGCGGGGCGGCCATGCTCTCGGCGTCGGGAAGCAGCGCCGCGAGGGCTGTCCGCAGCTCTTCGATCCCCTCCCCTCCGGCGGCGCCGATCGCGACGACGGGCAACCCCTCCAGTTCGCGGGCGCGATGGAACGCCGGCCAGGCCTCGGTTGCTTCCGGAAGGTCCACCTTGTTGAAGGCCACGAGGATCGGCTTCTCGAGGAGGGCGGCGTCGTGGGCCGCCAGTTCCTCGCGAATCACTCGGTAGTCCCACTCCGGATCGCGGGCTGCCCCGTCGACAAGATGGACGAGGATGCGCGTTCGCTCGATGTGCCGCAGGAAGGCGTGTCCGAGGCCCGCGCCCTCGCTGGCTCCTTCGATCAAACCCGGCACGTCGGCGATCGTGGGCAGCCGATTGTCCTCGATCCCGAGGTCCATCACCCCGAGGTTCGGTTCCAGCGTGGTGAAGGGATACGCGGCGATCTTGGGGTTGGCGGCCGTGAGGGCGGCAAGGAGCGTCGACTTGCCGGCGTTCGGAAGACCGACCAGCCCGATGTCGGCGATCAGCCGGAGTTCGAGCCGAATCCAGCGTTCCTCGCCCGGTTCGCCCTTCTGGGCGTGTCGAGGCGCCTGGTGCGTGGACGTCTTGAAGTGGGTGTTGCCGAGACCACCCCGGCCACCGCGCGCGACCATCGTGGTCTGCCCCGTCGCGACGAGGTCGGCGACGAGTGCGCCCGTCAGGTCGTCGTAGACGGCCGTGCCCGGCGGCACTTCGAGGACGAGGTCCTGGCCGGCCTTGCCGTGCCGCCGAGCGCGCGTCCCGCGGCCGCCCCCGTCGGCTCGAAAGTGATGCCGGTACGAGAAGTCGCGAAGCGTCGTCTGGCCCGGATGGACGATCAAACGGATGGAACCACCCCGCCCGCCGTCCCCGCCGTCCGGGCCACCCCGCGGAACGTGGGCTTCCTGGCGAAACGTCGCCGCCCCGTCGCCACCGGTGCCCGCGCGGACGAGGATCTTGACCCGATCGAGGAACATCGCGGCTATCTTCCCATGGGCGCGCGACCGCACAGCCGGGCACCAAGGGACGGAGCGTTGGCGCGGCGCCGGGAGGGCGCGTGGCCGAGGATCGAGATCAGAGGTAGCGGAGCGGGTTGACCCGGTAGCCGCCGTTCCAGATGGGGCCGACCCAGACCTCGAAGTGGAGGTGCGGGCCGGTTGCTCTGCCGGACTGGCCAATGCGTCCAACCGCTTGGCCGCGGCCGACAGACTGGCCGGCCGATACCGACACGCTCGACATGTGGTTGTACGTGGAATAGAGCCCGGAGCCGTGTGAGATCCAGACCTGGTAGCCACCGCCATTGCTCTTCCAGCCGGCGAACGTCACGACGCCCTCGCCGGCGGCGACAACCTTGGAACCATAGGTGGCGGCGATGTCTGTGCCGTAGTGGCCGTAGCGGAAGCCCTGGCTGATGTAGTTGTCGCCACCCACGACGGGCCGCGCGAATGCGCCTCCTCTGTAGGTGCCACCAGAACAACTCGTACAGCTGGTGGAGCCGTAGGAGCCCGAGGAGCCCGAGCGTGGCTTGGTGGTCGGGATCGGCGCACCCGCGGCATCTGGCAGGATCAGGATCTGCCCGATGATCAGGTTCGGGTCTTCGAGCTGGTTGATCGCCAGCACGTCGGTTGAGTCGATCTTGTACTTGCTGGCGATCGAAGCGAGGGTATCGCCTTCCTTGACCGTCACGACCAGCCCATCGACCGGCGGGATGACGAGCTTCTGGCCGACATGCAACTCATCCTTGGCGGTCAGCTTGTTCGCCCACCAGATGGTCATCATGGAGATGCCGTAGTGACTGGCGATCCCGGTCAGGGAGTCGCCGGATTTCACCGTGTAGGTCTCGAGCAGGCCACTGCCGTCGAGGACCTCGGTATCGACCGCGACGGGCTTGTACAGGGTGCCGTCATCGGCGTAGGTCTCAAGCGGGTGTGCGTCACCGCTCAACGCTGTCGTGCTGCGCGAGGCAGCCTGCTGGACGGCGATCTCGATTGGGTCGAGCTGTTCGGTGGTCACGCCGCCGATGGCGATCCGGGCCGCCGTACCGGGCCCGTCGACCGATCCGACGGCGCCGGCGACCGTGGCTGGCTGAAAGCTGAGGACGCTGGCACCGAGCACGACGACGGCGGCGATGATCGGGAGCATTCGCTCAGACGAGAGTCGCACCGCAAAGGTCCGCCGGATGGCGACAGGACGGGGGCGCGTGGCCGGCCGCGGGGCGAGGCTGGCACGGTGGGCCAGAGCGGCAAATCGCGCGCCGAGCCCGCGCAACACACCGACGGACGTTCGGTGGAAGCGGTTGGCTCGCGTTGATCGCTCGCTCGTGGTCGGGCGGAAGCGCGCAATGGCACGCGCGACGCCCGCCGGGGCGTTCAGCAATATGGTCTCCTGCGCGGGCGTTCCGACGCGGCGTTGGGACGCGTCTCGGGGTTATTCGGTTCGTCCGCGTATCGCGATGCTGAGCTGGGGTCTCGTGTTGCACGGCCGATCCCCGCTCCTCCGCGGGCGCCGACTCGGCCGGACCTTACCACGGGCCTTGCAACCGGTGCAAACCCCCAAGAGCCCGCGCGACAGGCCGTCGAGAGGCTAGCTGTCGAGTGTCTTGGTCAGGCCGGCCAGGAACTGGACGTTGTTGTCCGTCTTCGCGAGGCGGTTCAGGAGCAGTTCGATGCCCTCATTCGTGCCGACCGCGGAGAGCATGCGACGCATCGTCCAGACCATCTTCAGGGTCCCGTCCTCGAGCAGCAGCTCTTCGCGCCGGGTGCCCGATCGCATGACGTCGATGGCCGGGAAGATGCGCTTCTCCCCGAGCTTGCGATCCAGGATCAGCTCCGAGTTGCCGGTGCCCTTGAACTCCTCGTAGATCACGTCGTCCATCCGGGAGCCGGTGTCAACGAGACAGGTCGCGATGATCGTGAGACTGCCGCCCTCCTCGATCTTGCGGGCAGCGCCGAAGAACCGCTTCGGCGGGTACAGCGCGATCGGATCGATGCCACCGGACAGCGTTCGCCCGGACGGTGGGAGCGCCAGGTTGTAGGCGCGCGCGAGGCGCGTGATCGAGTCCATCAGGATGACCACGTCGCGGCCGGTTTCGACCTGGCGCTTGGCGATCTCGAGGGCCATCTCGGCAACGTGGGTGTGGTTCTCGGTCGGCTCATCGAACGTGGAGCTGATGACCTCCCCGTTGACGCTGCGGCGCATGTCGGTGACTTCTTCCGGCCGCTCGCCGATGAGGGCGACCATGAGGAGGATCTCCGGGTAGTTGGCCGTGATGCCGTTGGCGATGTTCTTCAAGAGCATCGTCTTGCCGGCCTTCGGCGGGCTGACGATGAGCGCGCGCTGGCCCTTGCCGATCGGGTTGACCAGGTTGACCAGCCGCTGGCTGAGGTTCTTCGGGTCGCTCTCGAGGTTGATCAGTTCGTTCGGATGAACCGGGGTGAGGTCACCGAAGTGGGGCCGGGCCCGGGCGGTCTCGATATCCACCCCGTTGACGGAATCGACCCGCAGGAGGCCCCAGTACTTCTCCTGCTCGCGCGGGACGCGCACCGCGCCCGCCACCCGGTCACCCACACGCAGGGCGAACCGGCGGACCTGGCTGGACGAGACGTACACGTCATCGGCACCGGGCAACAGGCCGTGCCGACGCATGAAGCCGTAGCCCTCATCGACGATATCGAGGATGCCGGTCGCGTAGGCGTGCCCGGCACGCTCGGTCTGGGCCTGAAGAATGCGATCGACGAGATCGTCCTTGCGGTCCTCGGTCGCGGTCTCCATGGCCAGGTCGCGCCCGACCTGACGGAGCTCCGCGACGCTCATCTCGAGGAGGTCGGACACATCGAGGTCGTTGCGCTCGCGGGCCGCCTCGAGCTCCTGGAGCTCCTCGACTTCGCTGACGGGCGCGCGCCCGACCGGATTTCGGCGCCGTGGACGGCGGTTACGTGGACGCTGATCTGGACCGGGCATTGAGAAGGGGCCACCTGCACGTGGAAGGAAGGATTCGGCCGCGCGGGAAGGAGTCCGCGGCGCGGACGGGTGGGGAATGGCCGGAGTATGGACCGCGTTGCGGCCCTCGTCAATCGGGTGTACTCGTTCAGTACGTCCGATACACATCGATGCCGACGGAGACCAGGTATTCGGCAGGACGGCCGCCGGGATGAGGCCGTTCAGGTTCCTGCTCGTGGCATCTCAAGGTGAGGGCGAGATCAAGCGATCAGGCTCGCCCCGCGGCGACCTCTTCTTCTCGGGTCCGGCCCGACATCTGGATCAGATCCTCGTGGAGTTCGAACCACACGCTGTGGTAGCTGTCCACTCGTGGCGACGCAATGTACCGGCCGTCGCCATCGGCCGCTCGTCGCAGCGCGCGGTCGAGGCGGTCCGCGTACGTACGGTACCTCGGGATGGACGGGGTGATGGGACCGAGCCAGGCGAGCGCGTCCGCGTGGAGCGCCCGGAGTCGTTCGAGGACGGCCGCGTCGTAGGCCGGATCCGAATGGTCGTTGGCCACCGCTGCGTCGTTCACGTCCCGCAGTTGCCAGGCGGTGACGGTCTCCTTCAACCGCCGATCGAGATCCAGGAACGCGTCGAGGGCCTCAGTCGCCCGGGCGACGCCCCAGCGGTCACGATCTGCCGCGAGGATCCGGTTCGCGGCATCCCTGCCGGCCGCGGCCAGGCGAAACGAGCCCACGGCCGGTTCGGCGAGGCCGTCGACGACCAGCCCGTCGAGGACGAGGCCGATGCTCTCGGGCGTGGCGAAGAGGGCCTCGGCGAGTCCGGCGGGCAGGCCATACCCGCGGATCAACAGGGCCGTGACGATGTCTTCCGGCCCAACCGTCCGGACGTCTTCGAACCCGCCTGGTGCCGGCGGGCCCGGCGGGCCCTCGATCGGAGCGGCCGCCGCGGAGCCGGTCCCGATCGGGATTCCCAGCTCGCGCGCCCAATTTTGCAGCTTCTCCGCCTCGGGTACGACCGTGCTCCGGCCGGCGACGACACCCTCGAAGATCTCGCCGGTGCTCCCGTTGATCGTGATCGGGCTGCCCGCGGCGAAGATCCGGCCCTCGATAGAGATCCCCTTATCACGAATCCGGACGTCCGCCGCACCGACAACCGAGGGGATACCCCAGCCGCGGGCCACCACCGCGGCATGGCTGGCCACGCCGCCGACCGTCGTGAGGACGCCGGCGGCCCGCGCCATCCCGTGGACATCGTCGGGCGAAGTCTCGGATCGCACCAGGATCACCGGTCGTCCAGAATCGGCGACGGCGACCGCCGCTTCGGACGTCATGGCGATCTCTCCCGCGGCGATGCCCGGCGAGGCCGGCAGGCCCCGAGCGAGGGCGACCGCCCCGCTGTCGAGGCTGGACCAGACGACCGGTGGATCCGCCAGA
>CAZOJS010000207.1:0-4021 GCA_964580175.1 uncultured Anaerolinea sp.
ACTCGCCGCTGGGACGCCGACGGGCCGGACGCGCGCTCGGCCACGACCGTGAACCCTGCCCGCCCGAACATTGGGAGCGTGCCGGTGAAGGCGGATTCCGGGCGGATGCTCTCGCCGTCCCCGACGGCCACGGGGTAGGCCTCGAGTGCCTCGGCGCCCTGCTCCTGCGCGAAGTCGACGGCGCCGCGGAGTAGCGCCTTCGCCACGCCATGTCCCCGCGCCGAAGCCGAGACCGCGAAGCAGACAATCGACCAGACCGGACGGTCGTCGATGGTCGGGATCACCTTCGATCGGACGATGCGCTCGAAGTCGGAACGAGGCCCAAGGCTGACCCAGCCGACCGCGCGCACGGCGTCGCCCTCGCCCTCGAGCGCGACGAGGCCCGGCGCCATCGGGCTCTCCGCCCGCCCCCGGAGGCGAGCCCGGAGCTCGGGAACCTTCGCTGCCGCGAAGTCCCTGGAGCGGAGCCGCCAGAACTGGCACCAGCACCAGTGCGGGTCGCCGCCCTCGCGGAAGAGCGCCTCGAGGGCGGGCCAGGTTTCGGCGCTGAGCGGAACGATCCGGGGCATCACCGACAGCCTATCGTCTCGGCCGGGATCCGAGGCCGGTTACGGCCCGAGCGGCGCGTACCCGAGGGCGTCCAGGACGTCTGCGATTCGCTCGGCCCCGAGGTCCGAGGGGTGGGTGTAGTCGTTCGCCAGCAGATCGCCGGATGGGGTCCGGCCGTCCGACCCATTGAACGAGTGGTAGATGTCGGCGCACAGGAAGCCGTTCGCCCTTGCCTGGGCGCAGACCATCTCGTTCCAGGCATCGAGGATCAGCCCGGAGCCGGCGGCCTCGCCCTCGGTCGTGCCGGGTTTGGTAACGTCGTTGTAGCGATTCACGGTGCGGAAGGCGGTCGCCCGTCCGGCCCGCAGCGCCACGACCGCCGCGAAGACCTGAGCGTAGGTTTCACGGTACTGGTCGGCAAGCGTCGCGCAGGCGGTGCGGTCGAGGTCCCAGTCGGGGCAGACGACGTTGTTGTGGGCGATCGTGATCAAGACGAAGTCCGCGCCGGCGATCGCGCTGCGTCGTGCGGCGTCCGATCGGAGCTCCGCGGAGAGGCCCTCGACCCGCAGCCCGGTGTACTCCGACAGGTTCGTCAGAGCGACGTCGCGGCCCGTGGCGCGCTCGATCGCCGCCGCGTATCGATCCGCGACACCGGTGCACCCGGGGCAGTCCTTCGGGTGGTTGTAGGCGACCGAGTCGCCGACCACCACGACAGACCAGGGCCGCTTCGACGGCGAGGGCGAGGGCGGCGGCGAGGGGGCAGGGGCAATCGTGGGCGAAGGGGTGACCGGTTCAATCGTCGGCGTTGCACGGATGGTGGCGAGGGGCGCGGTCGCTGGCACGGGCGAAGCGCCTGCCCGGGGGATCGCGGTCGGAGTGATGGAGGCCGTCGTGGCGGGCGATCCCGTCGCCGAGCACGCGGCAAGGAAGAGGGCTACGAACGCGAGGTCGGCAGGTCGACGCGGCACGCGGCCGATTCTGCGGGTTGTCGCCAACATCCGGGCGGCACACGCGTCGCCCATCCGTCATACGCTCCGCGGCGATGGATGCCCCCGACCTCGGCCGACCCGCGCCCGCGCCGGCCGTCCCCGGCGAACCCCCGTCGATCGTGGAGTTGGTCCGGCGAGGAACGATGGACGCGCAGCTCGCGGCGCTCGTCTGGGTCCTCGTAGAGGGACGGATCCCCCTCATCGTCACAGCACCTGAGTCCGTCGTCGGACGAGGCACCGCGGCCGAGATCCTGCGAGGCATTCTGGCCTCGATCCGCCCGGACCTGGGTCTTGCCGGAGTCGACGCCGCGGAGCTGGCAATACCGCTGGTCGCTCGGACCGCTCGCGAGCTGGTCCACGGAGACCGGCCTGGTGGCCTGGTCCGGGGCGACTCCCTGCAGGCGGTCTACGACGACCTCGGTGCCGCGCCGCCGATCGGCCTGGGCGAGGACGAGCTGTCGTTCCTCGGCTGTGTGGTGGTCCTTGGCGAGGATGCCCCGGGGCCGGTGACAGCGGCCGATCCCGCCATGGAGCCGCGCCCATCGGTGCGGGTCACGGTCGCCCACTACGTCCGTCCGCTTCACCGGGACGAGCACGGACACCCCCAGCTGCTCGGACCGGCCGTGCTCTCAAGCTGGGATGCCACGCGCCAGGTGTTCGAGGACTTCGCCTGGGGGGTGATGCCGGAGATCGCGGCGCGCCTCAGCCGGCGAACCGGGGACCTCGAGGCGGACCTTCATCACCGGCGCGACGATCTGGGCGGCCTCGCCACGGCCGGCGTTACCTCACTGGAAGAGGTCGGGCGGTTGGTGGCCGGATATCGCGTGGGCTACGGACATGCCCACGACGCCAAGGGGCACTGAGGCCGACCCCTCCGGCTCGAGAATGGCGCATCCCCGGGTGGCCGGTTCGCTAGGATTGGGATAGACGATCGAGCGCCGCTGTGCGATCGGTCAGTCCGCGCCGGGCCGTGCGACGCGCCGCTGGGCACCGACTCTTTCAAGGAGGCATAGATGACCCTGTTCCAGATCCTGCTCTTTCTGCATGTGCTCGGCGCGATCATCGCGTTCGGTCCGACGTTTGCGCTGCCGGTCATCGGGGGCATGGGCGGCAAGGAGCCGATGCACGCGAACTTCGCGACCCGCGTCGGCGAGGCCCTGGCGAAACAGCGGATCACGCCCGTCGCGATCGTGCAGGGTGTCACCGGAGCCGGCCTGATATTCACCAGTAACGTCGACCTCGGCAAAGCTCTCTGGCTCCAGGCCGGGATCCTGCTCTGGGCGCTTGCACTCGCCTATGGGACCGCGGTCCAGACACCGGCGGTCCGGCGCGTGATTGCCTTGACCGCGGGTGGTCCACCGGCTGCCGGTGCGGCGCCAGCGGGCCCGCCTCCAGAGTTGCTCGCGGCCGTCAAGAAGGTCCAGCGGGGTGGAATGATCCTCGCGGGCCTGGTCACCGTGATCGTGTTCCTGATGGTGATCAAGCCCTTCTAGCTCCTGCCGCCTCCGGCGAGGTCCACGCGTCCGGACGATAATGAGCGAGATCTGTCGAACGGTCGCCACCGACCGGAAGGAGTCTCGTCATGCCGTACGTCGCTAGCTCAGCCGCCGATCTGCTGGCCCGCCTGGCAACGTCGCTTCACGTCGAGGGAGGCCTGGTCGTCGTCGATGACCTCGCTCGCCTTCGCGGCAACGGCGTCCGGGACCTCGCCTGGACAGCGGCGTTCTCGACGGACGAGGGCACGGCCGCGGCGGCGCAATGGCTGGTCTGGGAGGTATCGCAGGCGACCGGCGCCCGATCGGCGAGCATCCAGGACCTGTATGAGGCCCGTGCCCGAGGCGACGTAACCGGCTTCACGGTCCCGGCCATCAACATCCGTGCCCAGACGTTCGATATGGCGAGGGTCATCTTCGAGACGGCCGCCAGGTCAGACGTGGGGGCCGTCATCCTGGAACTCGCCCGGAGCGAACAGACCTACACGTACCAACGCCCGATCGACTATGCGACTGCCTGTCTCGCCGGCGCGGTAGCGGCGGGCTGGGTGGGCCCCGTCTTCCTCCAGGGCGATCACTACCAGTTCAACGCCAAGAAGTACGCCGCCGATCCCGAGGCGATGGCTGAGGAGATTCGACGGGCCTGCCGTCTCGCCGTACAGGCGGGATACCAGAACATCGACATCGATGCATCGACGCTCGTGGACCTGTCGTTCTCGACCGTGGAGGAGCAACAGCGCGCCAACTACGAGCGAACGGCGGAACTCGTGGCCCTGATCCGATCCTTCGAGTCGGACGACGTGACCATCAGCGTCGGGGGCGAGATCGGTGAGGTCGGCAAGACGAACTCGACCGAGGGTGAGCTGCACGCCTACCTGACTGGTCTCCAGCGCGAGCTTGAGCGGATCGCTCCGGGCGCCGTCGGGATCAGCAAGGTCAGCGTGCAGACGGGCACGTCCCACGGCGGTGTCGTCCTGCCCGACGGAACCG
>CAZOJS010000208.1:0-16824 GCA_964580175.1 uncultured Anaerolinea sp.
CCAGAATCGGCGACGGCGACCGCCGCTTCGGACGTCATGGCGATCTCTCCCGCGGCGATGCCCGGCGAGGCCGGCAGGCCCCGAGCGAGGGCGACCGCCCCGCTGTCGAGGCTGGACCAGACGACCGGTGGATCCGCCAGAAGGTTCGCGACACGCTCGACCGCCGCGGCCCGGGACAACGGGAATTCCGCGTCCTCCGCCATGTCGACGGCCATGCGGAGCGCGGCCTGGGGGCTGCGCTTGCCGATCCGGCACTGCAGCAGCCAGAGCTTGCCGCGTTCGATCGTGAACTCGATGTCACACAGGTCGGCGTGGTGACGCTCGAGGGCCGCGGCATGCCGCTCAAGCTCGGCCCCGACCGCCGGCAGGCGCACCGAGAGCTCCGCCAGCGAATCGGTTCGCTGCGAACCGGCGACGACGTCCTCGCCCTGGGCATCGAACAGCAGATCGCCGTAGATCCCCGACTCGCCGGTGACCGGGTTGCGCGTGAAGAGCACGCCACTTCCTGATTCCCGCCCGCGGTTCCCGAAGACCATGGCCTGGACCATCACGGCGGTGCCCAGCGTCTCGGATATGCCCTCGTGCCCGCGATAGGCCTTCGCTCGATCACTGTTCCAGGACCGAAAAATGGCTTCGATCGCTGCCCGGAGTTGGACCCAGGGATCCTCCGGGACGGTCTCGAGGCCGACGACGGCGCGGAACATCTGATCGAAGCGGCGGCGACAATCGGCGGCAAAGTCGGGACTGGCGGAGGCCTCGGCCAGGCCGCGGGTCGTGTCCGCGTTGAGCCCGAGATTGAGGATCGTGTCCATCATCCCGGGCATCGAGATGGGCGCGCCGGACCGAACCGATACCAGGAGCGGGTCCGATGGATCACCGAACCGCCGGCCGACGCGACGCTCCATGGTCGCGAGGTGCTCCTCGATCTCCACGTCCAGGGAATCCGGCCATCCGCTGGCAAGGAACGTATTGCAGGCGCCGGTGGAGATCGTGAAGGCGGGCGGGACGGGCAGGCCCAGGTCGAGCGCCATAACCATGAGGTTGGTGGCCTTGCCGCCAAGCAGCGCCGTAGCCTGCTCGGGCGCGAGCCCGAGTCGGGCGTCAAGGTCGAAGACGTAGGTCACGGCCGTCGCCTCGTCACGCCCTCGGGTCCGGGCGGGCCGGTAGCCCATCGAGGTTCGCCTCGCCGAGGGCCCGCCATACCCGCTCCGGGCTGATTCCCTTGATGTCCACGATCGTCGAGGGCCGTGCGGTCCCGTCGCGCAGGCGGACGATCAGGTCCGTGCCTCGGGCCCGGGAACGAGCCTGTCCGGCGGGCGCCAGCCGGAGGCCGAGTACCTCGTCGAGCGTCGTCGGGTGTTCGTGGGCCAATGTCCGCATCGTTTCGAGAACTCCGGTCAGAACACGGGTCGACCTGTCCCGCTGCGGCCCGGCCGACCCTCAGCCTCGCCGGATGTCAGGGTCGGGGGGGACCTCGTCGCGGATTGTCCCAAGCAGGTCCTGATAGTAAGACCAATCAGGCCCCGGTCCGTGAAGCGCATCGAGCGCTCGCGGCCCTGGGTGTGGTTTGAATCAGGGACATCGCCTACGTTCCCCACCACCGCCGGATCGAGCAGATCTTGCGCGAGCGGATCACGTCGATGAAGCCCGGCGACCGGCTTCCGTCGGACGCCGAGGTGGTTGCGGAATTCGGGGTCAGACTGGTTCGGAGCCTGGGCCGCTGGGACGGCCGTAGGTTGCTGGACGAGGGCGGTTAGCCGAGCGCGCGCGGGTCAGCCCTTCTTGGCGTCGAGCGCCTTGCGCGCGCCATCCCAGTCCGACCGGAACTGGGCGATGCCCTTGTCCGTGAGCGGGTGGTGAACCATCTGCTGAAAGATCTTGAACGGAAGCGTCGCGATGTGGGCGCCCGCGAGGGCCGAATCGGTCACGTGGCGTGGGTGCCGGATCGACGCCGACAGGACCTCGGATTCGATCTCATGGAAGCGGACGATGTCCGACAGCTCGCGGATGACGATCATCCCCTCTTCGTTGATGTCGTCGAGCCGTCCGACGAATGGTGACAGGAGGGACGCCCCGGCCTTGGCCGCGAGGAGGCCCTGGTTCGCGGTGAAGATCAGGGTGCAGTTGGTGCTGATCCCCTCGGCCGCGAACCGGCTGATCGCCTCCAGGCCGGTCTCGGACATCGGCACCTTGACGACGATGTTGTCGGCAATCCTGGCGAAGTGGCGGCCCTCGGCCAGCATGCCCTCGATGTCCTCGGCGACGACCTCGGCGGACACGGGACCGGCGGTGATCGTGCAGATCTCAGCGAGGACCTCGTCGTAGGTCATGCCGGTGGTCCGGGCGAAGAGCGTCGGATTGGTGGTGACGCCGTCGAGGACGCCCCAACGGGCGACGGTGCGAATCTCGTCGATGTCGGCGGTATCGAGGAAGAGCTTCATCGCGTGCTCCTGGGCGGCCGGCGAACTGGCGGCCGGCGAACTGGCTGCCGGAGCGTACATCGTACCGGGTGCGTGCCCAGCCGGCCTGCGGCCGGACGATCTACCATCGACCTCGATGGACCCCACGCCCCCGATCGCGGCCGAGCGCCTCCGCCAGTCGGCAGCCGCCGAGCTGATCCGCCGGTCCCGCCTCATCGCGATCCTCCGGCGGATTGCTCCGACCACCCGCCTGGTGGCACTGGTCGAAGAGCTGGCCGAGGCCGGCGTCCGGGTCTTCGAGATCACGTTCGACACCCCGTCCGCGGCCGACGACCTGGCGGCCTGCCGGCGCGCGCTCGACGCCGATGGACCCGACCGCCACCTGGTCGGCGCGGGCACGCTCCGGACGACGGCCCAGCTCCATGCCGCCCGGGCGGCAGGTGCCGACTTCGGGGTCAGCCCGGTGCTCGACGACTCCGTCATTGCCGCGGCGCTGGCGGCTGAGCTCCCGTTCGTGCCTGGGGCCTACACGCCGACCGAGGTGGATGCCGCGTGGCGTGCGGGTGCCACGTTCGTCAAGCTCTTTCCCGCTTCGTCACTCGGCCCGCACCACATCCGGGAGCTGCGCGGGCCCCTGCCGGAGATCGAGACGATCGCGACGGGCGGGGTCGATGGCGCCAACGCCGGCGAGTTCCTGGCGGCCGGTGCGGTTGCGGTCGGCATCGGGAGCGCCCTCGTGCGCGCCGACGCGGCCGAACGGCGGGCGCTGGTCCAGTCCGTGCTGGGCAGATGAACCGCCTCGCCGGCCGCACCTGCCTGGTCACCGGGTCGACCGGGATCGCCGCTGCCTCCGCGGAGCGTCTCCTGGCCGAGGGAGCGTCGGTCTTCGTGACCTCGCGGGATGAGAGCCATTGCCGGGCGCTCGTCGAGCGCCTCGGACCGGCCGGCGGACGGATCGCCTATCAGCCCGCCGAGCTGACCGACCCGGACCAGGTCGGGGCGATGGTCCGGGGGTGCGTCGAGGCGTTCGGGCGGATCGACGGGCTGTTGTCCGTCGCGGGCGGCAGCGGACGGCGGTTCGGGGACGGGCCGATCCACGAGATGACGGGCGAGGCCTGGGATGCGACGCTGTCCCTCAACCTCCGCAGCCAGGCGCTGGTCTGTGCCGAGGTCGTCCGCCGGATGCGCGGGCAGCCGCCGAACGGCTCGGGCACGCGCGGCTCGATCCTGCTGATGGGCAGCGTCACGGCCAGCGACCCCGTTCCGGAGTACTTCGCGACCCATGCCTACGCCGCGGCCAAGGGAGCGATCACGGGACTGATGACCACGATGGCCGCAAGCTACGCCGCGGACCGGATCCGGGTCAACGTCGTGGCCCCGGGCCTGACGGCGACCCCGATGGCCGCCCGGGCGGCGGGCGACTCGGCGATCCGGGCGTTCGCACGACGCAAGCAGCCCCTTGCCGGTGAGCTGATGGACCCCGTCGAGGTCGCCCATGCCGCCGTCTACCTCCTGTCGGACGAGTCACGGGCCGTCACCGGCCAGGTCCTCAAGGTGGACGGCGGATGGTCCGTCGTGTCGGCGTCACCATGGACCGGGGAGTGACCGTCGACGCCCCCCTGATCGCGGACGCCGACGTCTGCGTCGTCGGCTCGGGATCGGCCGGCTCGAGCGCGGCCATCGCCGCCGCGTCCGGCGGGGCCTCCGTCGTGCTGGTCGAGAAGCTGCCCTTCCTCGGCGGCACGAGCACGGCGGTCCTGGATACGTTCTACGGCTTCTACACACCGGGCGCGGATGCGCTGAAGATCGTCGGCGGTGTCGCCGACCGGGTCGTCGCTGCCCTCCGGACGCTCGGGCCGGTCATCGAGCGGCCGAACACGTACGGGGCGGGGACCGGGGTGACCTACCTGGCCGAGCACCTCAAGGTCGCCTGGGAGCGCCTCGTCGAGGACGCCGGTGCGCGCATCCTGCTCCACGCCTTCGTCCAGGACGCCGAGGTCCGCGACGGCCGGGTGGCCTCGATCCTGGTCGCAACGAAAGCAGGGCTGCGGACGATCCGGGCACGTGTCTTCATCGACGCGAGCGGCGATGCCGACCTGTGCCACCACGCCGGATTCGGCTACGAGTTGGCAGGCGACCTCGAGCCGGCGCAGGCGCTGACGACGACGTTTCGGATGGCCAACGTGGACGGCGCCCGGCGGCGGACCACCACGACCGCCGCCCTCCACGACCTGATGGCCGACGCGGCGGCCTCGGGCGGGTACGACCTGCCGCGGCGCGAGGGAAGTGACCACATCACGCCGGTCGGCGGCGTGACTGCCACGATCATGACCCGCCTCCCCTCGTTCCGCCGGGACGATGGCGTCACGAACGCCGCGGACCCGGACTTCCTGACCGCCGCCGAGATCGCCGGGCGCCGCCAGGCGCTCGACTACGTCCGGTTCCTGATCGACAGGGTTCCAGGCTATGAAGCCGCCTCGCTCGTGGCGCTCGGGACCCAGATCGGCGTCCGCGAGACCCGGCGCGTGTACGGTGACTACCGGCTGACGCGCCATGACGTGCTCTCCGCACGGTCGTTCGACGATGCGATCGGGCTGTGCGGTGCCCCGCTCGAGGATCACGTTTCCGGCACCGGCACCGCCTGGGACTACCTGCCCGCCGGCCAGACCGTCGGGATCCCGTACCGGACGCTCGTCGTCCGCGACGCCGCGAACGTCCTCGTCGCCGGACGTTGCTTCAGCGCGACCCACGACGCCCACGCGTCGGTCCGCTCGATGGCCCAGTGCATGGCCATGGGCCAGGCCGCCGGCACCGCGGCGGCCATGGCGGTGGCCGCTGGCGTGGCACCGCGCGACGTGCCCACCGCCGACCTGCGGGCCCGGCTCGCCGACGACGGCGCGATCCTGGCCGTGGAGTCCGCGAGACCCGGAGGCAAGGCGTGACCTTCGTCCGGACCGTCCTCGTTGACATCGCGCCCGCGGCCATGGGCGTCACCTATGCCCACGAGCACCTCGTCATCGAGGACGGCGGCGTCGTGGCGATGTCGCCCGACTTCCTGCTCTCGGACCTGGACCTCCTCGTCGCCGAGGTGGCCGACGCGGCGTCGGCCGGACTCCGGACGGCGATCGATGCCCTGCCCTCGGGCTGCGGCCGGAACCCGCACAAGCTCGCCGAGATCGCCCGTCGTTCGGGCGTTCAGATCGTGGCCTCCACGGGACTGCACCACGAGAAGTTCTATCGGCCGACCCACTGGAGCGTGGGCGCGTCCGAGGAGGAGCTTGCCGAACTGTTCGTCGCGGATGTCGAGATCGGCATCGACGCGCGGGACCACGACGGCCCGGTCATCCGTCGGACCAGCGTGCGGGCCGGGGTCGTCAAGGTCGGCGGCAGCCTCGGCGGTCCCTCGACGCGTGACCTGCCGGCCTTCCGCGCCGCGGCCGCGGCCCACCTCCGGACGGGGGTCCCCATCCACACCCACTGCGAGGCAGGGACCGGTGCGCTCGAGCAGGTCCGCGTCCTCGTCGATGCCGGCGTGCCGCCCGAGCGGATCTCGCTCAGCCATGTCGACAAGGTCGTGGATCGCGGCTACCACCGCGAGCTCCTCGCGATGGGCGCGTTCGCCGTCTACGATCAGGCCTTCCGTTGGGCTGACCGGGACAACGGAACGCTGCAGCTTCTCGACTGGGCGGTCGCGGACGGGACGATCGGGGCCGTCATGCTGGGCATGGATGCCGCCCGACAGGGCTACTACGCGGCGTTCGGCGGGGCGCCCGGACTCTCCTACCTGCTGCGCGAGTTCAGCGCCGCGATGGAGGCGCGCGGCCTGGACGCCCGGATTCGGCACCGCCTCTTCGTGGACAATCCAGCCAGGGCATACTCGTTCGCGGAGGGGGATTGATGACCGACGAGCTCCTGACCAGCGTCGTCGGTTCGCATGCGCATCCGTCGTGGTTCGTGTCGGGCATCGCCGCCGCGGAGCGCGGCGAGTTCGGGCCGGTCGACCTCGCGGAGATGCTTGACGACGCGGTCGATCTCGCGATCCGTGACCAGGAAGCGGCCGGCATCGATGTCATCAGCGACGGCGAGATGCGCCGCGCCGGGTTCTTCACGGCCGAGTTCTATCGCCACCTGACCGGTGTGCGTGCCCTCCCGCCCGAGCGACGTCTGGGCACCGGCGCGCACGACCAGCAGCATCGCTTCGCGGTCGTCGAGCCGATCGCCGCCCCGAGCGGGCTGGGTGTCGTCGAGGAGTACGTCGCCGCGCGGGGGCGCACGAGGCGCCCGCTCAAGGTCACGATCCCGGGGCCGTACACCCTGTCCGGTCGGCTCACCCACGGTCGCGGCGAGGTCTACCAGACGCGCGTCGCCGCGGCCGAGGCGTTCGTCCCGATCCTGCAGGATGAGCTGCGCCGCCTCGTCGAGGCCGGCGCCGCGATCATCCAGGTGGACGAGCCGTCACCGGCGATCCACCCGGACGCGCCGGCGGACTTCGCTGCGCTGTTCAACGCCGCGGTCGAACCCGTCCGCGGGCGGGCCCGTCTCGGCGCCCACCTGTGCTTCGGCAACTACCTCGGCAGGCCGCTCGCCAACCGGACCTACCGGCCGATCGTCAGCGCCATGCTTCGGTTCGAGGTGGACCAGCTCGTCCTCGAGTTCGCCAACCGGGAGATGTCCGAGGTGGCCATGCTCCGGGAGCTGGCCGACGCGGGCCGGGACGTCGCCGCCGGCGTGATCGACGTCAAGAGCTCCCACGTCGAGTCCGCCGAGGACGTCGCCGGCCGGATCGACCTGATCCTCGCGACCGGCGTTCCGGCCGCGCGGCTGGCACTCGTCCCGGACTGCGGGTTCAGCCAGACCGCCCGTCACCTGGCCACGGCCAAGCTCGGCGCACTCGTCGCCGGACGCGATCTCGTGCGCGGTCGAACCACCGTCCAGTGAGCCGTTCACGGACCCGTCCACCGATTCGTTGACCAGGAGGATCGCCACCATGCAGAGCCACAACGTCACGATGCTCGGCACCGGGCTGATCGGCGACTTCTACACCAACACGCTGCACGGCCAGCGCGGGCGGGATCGGGTCCGCGTCGTGTACTCGCGAAGCGAGGCCCGCGGCGCGGAGTTCCGCGACCGCTGGGCGATCCCGGAGTCGACGACGGACATGGCCGCCGCTGTCAACCACCCGGACACGGACGTCGTGGTGGTCGGCCTGCCGAACTTCCTCCACGAGGCGGCCATCGACCTCGTCGCTCGGGCGGGCAAGGCGGTCCTGTGCACGAAGCCGCTGGGCCGCACCGCCGAGGAGGCGAAGCGGATGCTCGCGGCCGTCGAATCGGCCGGGATCTTCGCCGGCTACCTCGAGGACCTGTGCTACACCCCGAAGACGCTCAAGGCGATCCGATCCGTCCAGTCGGGCGCGGTCGGGGACGTCACCTGGGTCCGCTCGCGCGAGGCCCACCCGGGGCCGCACAGCGCCTGGTTCTGGGACGGCCGGCTGACCGGCGGCGGCGCGATCATCGACCTGGGCTGCCACTGCATCGAGATCATCCGGAACTTCGTGGGCAAGGGGAACCGGCCGGTCGACGTCATGTGCCAGACGGACACCCTGGTCCACCCGATCGCCGACGAGGACAACGCGATCGCGCTGATCCGGTTCGAGTCCGGTGCCATCGGACAGTTCGAGGTGAGCTGGACGTTCCGGGGCGGCATGGACCTCCGGGACGAGGTGGCCGGCACGCACGGCACGATCTGGTTGAACCACTTCCTGCGGACGGGCTACGAGATGTTCACCGCCGGTGGCGGGGGCGGGTACGTGGCCGAGAAGGCCGAGACGAGCGCCGGCTGGCTGTTTCCGGTCGGCGACGAGGTGTCCGAACTCGGCTACGTGGACATGTTCAGCGACATGTTCGGTGCACTTGACGCCGGCAGGAGCCCGCAGGAGACGTTCTACGACGGCTACGTCGTCAACGCGATCATGGACGCCTGCTATCGATCCGCGTCGTCGGGCGCCTGGACGGCGGTGGAGCTGGACTGGCGCGGCGGCAGAACGCCCCGGATCTCGTCCCAGCCGGAGCGCTTCGAGGGCCAGGTCGTCATCAAGCGAGAGATCCTGCCCGACGGCCGGCAGAAGCTGATCCTGAAGGACGAGGCGACCGGCGACTTCAGCGACCGCGTCGTGGCGGGTGCCTGACCCGATGGTGGGACCCGAGCGGACCGGGGGCGGTCCCGGACTGCTGGTGCTCCCCGTGGCGGCGTGGGCGGAGTACCTCGGGCTGCCGGCCGGCCATCCGGCCCGCTGCGAATTCGTCCTCCGGCGGGCCGTCGCCGAACCCCTCGGCCTGCCGGCCCGGCACATCGCCTTCGACATCGACGGTCCTGATCCGGATTCGGCCTGTGCCGCCTACAACGCCGCCGTGGCGGCGGCCGGCGGCCTGGACCTGGTGGTCCTGGGCCTCGGTCGCAACGGCCATGTCGGCATGAACGAACCAGGCTCGGCCGTTGACACGGGGACGCGGGTCGTGGAGCTGGCGCCGTCCACGCGGGAGGCCGCCCGCGGCCACGGCGCCGATCCGCCACCGACCCGCGGCGTGACTCTCGGCATGGCCGGGATCCAGGCCGCCCGAGAAGTCTGGCTGCTGGCGACCGGAGCCGACAAGGCGACGATCGTGGCCCGGACGCTCGCCGGGCCAGTGACGCCGGAGGTGCCGGCGTCGCTGCTCCTGGCCCACCCGCGGCTGCGGATCATCCTGGACGACGACGCCGCCGGACGGTTGCCGGCGCATATCCGTCCGCCGCTCACTGCGCCACAAGCGAGTTGACCCGGACGGGCCCCGGCCGTACCATCGTGCCATCGATCTAGACAGTCTAGACAACCGGCCCCCAGGGCACGACGGAAACGGAGCGCGACCGGGCGTGACGAGGTTCGCCGCCATCGGTGCCGCGGTAATCGGCACGGGGTTCATCGGGACGGTCCACGTCGAGGCGCTGCGGCGGATCGGCGTCAACGTGCGCGGTGTTCTCGGCAGCACGCCCGAGCGCGGCGCCCTGCGGGCGGAGGCGCTGAACGTCGGACGGGCGTACGCCTCCCTGGATGAGATCCTGGCCGACCCGAGCGTGGACGTCGTCCACGTCACCTCGCCGAACAACCTTCACGTGCCGCAGGCGTCGGCCATCCTGGCCGCCGGCAGGCACGTCGTGTGCGAGAAGCCGCTGGCGATGACCGCGCCGGAGTCGGCGAGGCTGGTCGCCCAGGCCGAGGCGTCCGGCCTCGTCAACGCGGTCAACTTCAACATTCGCTTCTACCCGCTCCACCAGCACATGCGCGAGCGCGTGGCAGCCGGTGACCTCGGGGCGGTCCGGTTCGTGACCGGCCACTACTTCCAGGACTGGCTCCTCCACGACACGGACTGGAACTGGCGCCTGGACCCGGAGCTTGGCGGGGCGCTCCGTGCGGTCGGCGACATCGGCTCGCACTGGCTGGACCTGATGGCCTTCGTGACCGGCCAGCAGGTCGTCTCGGTCATGGCCGACATGGCGACGTTCGTCACGGTCCGCCAGAAGCCGAAGGGGCCGGTTGAGTCGTTCTCGACGGAACGCTCCCCGGACACCGTGACCCGCCAGATGGGCACCGAGGACGTCGCGACGATCCTCCTGCGCTTCGGGAACGGAGCCCGCGGCGCCGTCTCGGTCTCCCAGGTCAGCGCCGGCCGGAAGAACTCGCTCCAGTGGGAGATCGACGGCTCGGACGCGGCGGCGGCGTGGGACTCGGAGACGCCCGATCACCTGTGGCTGGGCCATCGGGACCGGCCCAACGAGATCCTCCTGCGCAACCCCGCGCTCATGGGCCCGGCCGGCCGGGCCGCGTCCGCCCTCCCGGGCGGGCACGTCGAGGGCTTCGGAGACACCTTCGGGGCGCTGTTCCGGGCGATCTACGCCGATGTGGCGGCCGGCCGCCCGAACGCCAACCCGCCGTACGCCACCTTTGCGGAAGGTCATGACGAGATGCTTGTCAACGACGCGATCGCGCTCAGTGCCCGCGAGGGCCGCTGGGTGGACGTCGATCGTTCGCCCGTTCCTGATGCGACAGCGGTGACGCTGGAGGTCGCTCGATGAGGCTCGGTTTGCTGACAGCCCCCTTCCCCAACACCCCACTCATGGAGGTCGCCGACTGGACGGCCGCCCATGGCTTCGAGTCGATCGAGATTGCCTGCTGGCCCGTCAGTACCGGGCCAAGTCGCCGCTACGCCGGAACCTCGCATATCGACGTCGCCAACCTGAACGGATCGCAGGCGACGGAGCTCGTCTCGGAAGTCGGGGCGAAGGGCCTGGGGATCTCGGGCCTGGGGTTCTACCCCAACCCGCTCCATCCGGACCCGGCCCACCGCGAGCAGGTCATCGGGCACCTGAGGCACGTGATCACGGCGGCGAGCGCGATGGGTGTGCCGTATGTCAACACGTTCATGGGCGGCGATGCCGCGAAGTCCCCGGACGAGAACTGGGACGAGGCCCTCAAGGTCTGGCCTCCGATCGTGGCGTTCGCCCGTGATGCCGGCGTGATGATCACCATCGAGAACTGCCCGATGATCTTCAGCCGTGACGAGTGGCCCGGTGGCCACAACATCGCCTGGTCGCCAATGATCTGGCGCCGCATCCTCGAGGCGTGGGGCGACACGGTCGGACTCAACTACGACCCGTCGCACCTCGTCTGGCTGATGATCGACCAGACCCGGTTCATCAGGGAGTTCGGGCCGCACATCCTGCACGTCCAGGCGAAGGACCTGACGATCGACCGGGATGGTCTGTACGAGCGCGGCACGCTGTCGTCTGGAATCGGCTGGCAGGTCCCGCGCCTGCCCGGCCTTGGCGACGTGGATTGGGCCCGCTTCCACGCGGACCTGTATCGGGCCGGCTACGACGGCGACATCATCATCGAGCACGAGGACCGCGGATTCGAGAAGACCGACCAGCTCATCAAGCGCGGATTCCTGCTCGCCCGCGACGTCCTGCGGCCCTACATCAAGTGACCGACATGACCCTTTCCATCGACAACCTGACCGAGCGCGACATCGCCAAGACGATCGATCATTCGCTGCTTCGCCCGGAGTTGGACGACGCGTTCGTGGAGGACGGCTGTCGACTGGCCGCCCGATACCACGTCGCGTCGGTGTGCGTCCGCCCGGCCGACGTCAGGCGGGCGGCAGCAATCCTGGCCGGCACGGACGTGAAGGTCGGCACGACCATCGGGTTTCCGCACGGCAATCACCTGACCGCGACCAAGGTCTTCGAGGCGGAACGAGCCCTGGCCGACGGAGCGACAGAACTCGACATGGTGATCCAGATCGGGGCCCTGAAGGCCGGTCGCGATACCGAGGTCGAGGCCGACATCAGGGCAGTCGCGGCGGTGGCCCATGCCGGCGGCGCGATCGTGAAGGTCATCTTCGAGAATGCCTATCTCACGGACGAGGAGAAGGTCCGGGCCTGTCATCTGACGGAGGCCGCCGGGGCCGAGTTCGTGAAGACGTCGACGGGCTTCGCCCCGACCGGCGCGACGCACGACGATCTCCGCCTCATGCGTGCCAACACCTCGGCGCACATCGAGGTCAAGGCCGCGGGCGGCGTGCGCACGCTCGACGCGCTGCTCGAGGTGATGGCCCTCGGGGTGACCCGGATCGGGGCCACGGCGACGGCCGCGATCATCGACGACTTCAGGGCCCGCAAGGCAGGGCTGCGGCCGGCCGGGGCGGCCGCGGGTTCATCGACCGAGGGCGGCTACTGATGCCGCGAGAAGTCCGGATCGGGATGCTCGGCTCGGGCTTCATCGGCGAGTTCCACGCGCTTGGCCTGCGCTACGTCCCTGACGTCCGGGTCACCGCCAACTACGGGGCCGGCGCAGAGCGCCGCGAAGCGTTCGCCCGCCGCTTCGGGAGCCGGCCGCTCGATTCGATCGACGCTGTCTGCGCTGATCCCGAGGTGGATCTCGTCATCGTCTCCCTGCCCAACCACCTCCACCTCGACGCGGCGCGGTCGGCGGCGGCCAACGGCAAGGCCGTGGCCTGCACCAAGCCGCTCGGACGGAACGCCGACGAGGCCGCCGAGATGCTCCGGCTGGTCACGGAGGCGGGCGTCTTCCACGCCTACCTCGAGAACGTCGTCTACAACACCGAGACGATGCAGATGCGTTCGATGATCGAAGCCGGGGCGATCGGCCGGCCGACCACGTTCCGTGCCCGGGAGGGCCACAGTGGGCCGCATGCCGCGCACTTCTGGGACGCCGAGCTCGCCGGCGGCGGAGCGCTGCTGGACATGGCGTCCCACGGCACTGAGGCGGCCAGGTACCTGTTCGGCAAGGAACTCGTGGCCCGTGACGTGTTCGCGTGGGGCGCGACGCTCGTCCACGGCGGCCGGACGACCCTCGAGGACAACGCGGTGATGCTGGTTCGCTTCGAGGACGGCCGGGTCGCGACCTGCGACGTCTCGTGGTCGTCGAAGGGCGGCCTCGAGGGCCGCTTCGAGGTTTACGGCGACGCCGGCCGGATCGTCCAGGACATCAGCTCCACCGCCCTGCGCGCGTTCATCGAGCGGCCCGCCGGCTACATCGGCGAGAAGGCGGACGCGGACACCGGCTGGGTCTACCCGGTCCCGGACGAGACGCACGTCCACGGGCACGACGCGATGATGCAGGACGTCGTTGGCGCCTTCCGCGCCGGGATCGAGCCGCGTGAGACGTTCCGGGACGGCTACGTCGTCAACGAGATCATCGACGCGGCGTACCGCTCGATTCGCAGCGGGCAGTGGGAGGCGGTCCGGACCGGTGCCCCCGCCGCGGTCGCATGACGACCGCCACGCCGCCGAGGCCGCCATGGATCGCCGCGGCGATCGGGCTGCTCGAGCGGCTCGCCGATACGCAGGCGGAGGCCCTTGAGCAGGCGAGCCAGTGGTGTGCGGAGGCCATCGCGTCCGACGGGCTGGTCCACCTGTTCGGGACCGGTCACTCCCGCATCCCGGTCGAGGAGATGTTCCCCCGCTATGGCTCGTACCCCGGCTTCAACCCGATGGTCGAGCTGTCGATGACCTTCCACACCCAGGTCGTCGGCTCGAACGGGCAGCGCCAGGCGATGTTCATCGAGCGGATGCCGGGGCTCGCCGAGGTCGTCCTCGACAACTTCCGCTTCGGGCCGCATGACGTGCTGATCGTGTTCTCGGCAGGCGGCACGACCGCCGTCCCGGTCGAGATCGCGCGCGGCGCCCGCCGGCGGGGGCTGCGGGTCATCGCGGTGACCTCGGTCGCCCAGTCCACCTCGAGCGACGTCGATCCCGTGGTCGGAAGCAGGCTTCTCGACGAGGCCGACCTGGTGATCGACCTGTGCACGCCGCCCGCCGACGCGCTCATCACCATCGACGGGCTGGACACCCCGGTGGGCCCCGGCTCGACGGTGACGGCCGTCGCCATTGTCAACTCCATCAAGGTGCGCACCGCCGAGCTCCTCACGGGGCTGGGCCTCATGCCACCGGTCATCACCCGGGCTGCGGTCGTAGGCGCCGAACGCTCGCGGGACTTATTCGAGGCAGCCTATCGTGAGCACGCGCGACGTATCGCGCGTGCCATCGATCGTGGGAGCGGTCATGGCACGCCGGGCACGCGACAGGAGGTGACGCGGACCGCATGATGCGCATGTTCCCCCGTACGCGGGGGGCGAGAAGTCGTTCGATCCACGGCTCGGCCACGTTGGCCGACTGGTCGAAGAGGAGGAGTACGCATGATCCAGAAGGGATCGATCCGAGCCAAGACGCTCGGCGGTCTGGCAATCGTGGCGATCGTCGCCGCGGCCTGCTCCAGCAGTGGCTCGTCGGCCGCCCCCAGTGCGGCCGCGGGCAACTACCACATCGGCTTCGCCAATGGCGGCGGCGTCGGCAACGGTTGGCGTGAATCGTCGATCTGCTCGGTCAAGGCCCAGGCGGTCTCATCTGGGAAGGTGGACAAGGTCACCGTCATCAACCACGACACGGACGCGGCCGGCCAGCTTACTGACATCCGCGACCTGATCGCGGCCGACGTGGACGCGATCGTCCTCAACCCGAATGATCCGGACGCGCTCAACCCGGCGATCGACGAGGCCATCGCGGCCGGGATCCCGTTCGTCGCCGTCGACGCGTTCGTCACCGCCGAAGGGGCCTACAACCTTTCCAACGACCAGGTCGAGTACGCCTACCTTGGCGCCAAGGCCCTGTTCGAGCAGATGGGCAAGAAGGGCGCCGTCATCTACATGCGCGGCATCGCCGGCCACCCGGCCGACACGGATCGCGACACCGGCTTCAAGAAGGCGCTGGCCGAGTATCCCGACATCACGGTCGCCATCGAGGTCGTGACCAAGTGGGATCCGGCGACCGCCGTCAGCCAGATCAACGACATCATGAGCAGCGGCGTGCCGTTCGACGGCATCTGGACCTCCGGTGTGGACTCCTCGATCGTCGACGCCATGAAGACCGCCAACCACCCGCTCGTCCCGCTCGTCGGCGCGGATAACGCCGGCTTCGTCACCCAGCTTCTCAACGAGCCGGGCTTCACGGGCGCTGCGGTAACCAACCCGTCGGCCGTCACCGGCGCCGGTCTCGTTCTGGCCCTCAAGCTCCTCGCGGGCGAGAAGCCGGCTGCGACGACCGTCCATGTCAGCCCGGAGCTCTGGGACAACACGACCGAAGCCGGCAAGGCCGCGCTGAAGGCCGCCCAGAACCCGGGCCTCAACGAACTGTGGCCCCTCGGGCTCACGGTCCAGAACTGGACCACGTACACCCTGGACGACGTCATCGCCTGCAAGGGCCCGGGCGAGTGACCCTGACCTTCTAGGACCAGTACTGCGAGGATGCCGGCTCCGCTGGCATCCTCGCGATTCCACCGACGTTCTACGCTGAGAGATGCCCGATGTCAGACCTGTTGCTTGAAGCGACCGGGATCGCCAAGCGATACGGCGCCGTAGATGCCCTGCGGGACGCCTCTCTGTCCGTTCGCTCGGGCGAGGTCCATGCGCTCATGGGCGCCAACGGCGCCGGCAAGAGCACGCTCGTCAAGATCCTTACCGGGGCCGTCCACCCGGACAGCGGCTCCATCTCGGTGCAGGGCCGGTCATTCATGGCGAAGTCCCCCGCCGAAGCGCGGCGGGGCGGGATCGTCTCCGTCTACCAGGAGCCGGCCGTCATACCGGACCTCGACATCCGATCGAACCTGCGCCTGACCGGGACCCCGGTCGAACCGTTCCGCCATTGGTTGGAGGAGCTCGGCGTCGGCGACCTGGACCTCGCGCACATCGCTCGCGACCTGCCGCTGGCCACCCTTCGCGTGATCGACGTTGCGCGCGCCCTCGCGATCGAGCCCCACGTGCTCATGCTCGACGAGATAACCGCAGCGCTGCCGGCCGACCTGACCGAACGAGTCCTGCGCGTCATCGGGAACCAGCGTGGCTCCGATCGGTGCATCATCTTCATCTCCCACCGGCTCATCGAGATCGCGGCGGTCTGCGACCGGGCCACCGTCCTGCGCGAAGGCGCGACGGTCGGCGTCGTGGACATCACCGAGGGGTCCGAGGAACGCATCGTCGCCCTGATGCTCGGCGAGCGGGCCGCCAAGTCCGAAGCGCAGATGGTCGCCCGCGCCGGGGCTGCGCTCGCCATCGAGCCGACGACACCGCGGCTCGCCGTGCGCGACCTGGCGGTGGGCGCCCGGCTGAAGGACATCTCCTTCGAGTTGCGGGCGGGCGAGGTACTGGGACTCGTCGCCCTGGAGGGCCAGGGCCAGGACGAACTGTTCAGCATCCTCGCCGGCGCCCGGCGTCCCGACAGCGGCCAGCTCCTCGTGGAGGGCGTGCCGGTCTCGTTCCGCCATCCCGCGGACGCCATCAAGGCGGGGCTGGTCTACGTGCCGGCCGATCGCGCCGAGGCGCTCCTGATGCAGCGCTCGGTGCGCGAGAACGTCGCCTTGCCGTACATTGCCGCGTTTCGGTCCTGGGGGCCGATCTCGGTGGGCGCGGAGGCAACCAAGGTCAACGCCGCGATCGCGCAGCTCCAGATCGACACACGTGCGGTGGCGGAGGTCCGCCAGCTCTCCGGCGGCAACCAGCAAAAGGTGACGATCGCCCGGTGGGTGGCCGGCGGAGTCCACACGATGCTCTGCTTCGACCCCACCCGCGGGATCGACATCGGGACCAAGCTGCAGATCTACGAGCTGGTCCGCGAGCTGGCCGCATCCGGTGCAGCCGTGCTCTTCTACACGTCTGAACTCAAGGAGATCCAGCTCGCCTGCCACCGGGCGATCGTCATGTTCGGTGGCCGGATCGTCGCCGAGATCGCGGTTGGGGACGCCGATGAGCCGACCCTCCTGCGCGCCGCCTATGACCTGCCCCCGGATGTCCGGATG
>CAZOJS010000209.1:0-3371 GCA_964580175.1 uncultured Anaerolinea sp.
GTCGTTCATCAAAAGATTGGAAACGAATATAATGCTTTGCGAAATGACACTAGAATATTTTATGATATTGAGGTTAATAATATGGACGAGAAACGGGCGATTGAAGATTTGAAAAAGTTAAACGATAAAAGAAATAAGTTAAATTTGGAGTCCCACCAAATCCCCAAATGGGCTTTTGAAAAAGCCCGAAAAGGGATTGAAGAAGGAGAAGCAAAATACAAAGTTGATAATTAAAAAGAATCCCGCCGAAAAATCCGTCCGTCCGAAAGTTTTGGGGGCGAAGCCCAAGCAGGCGGGCAAAAAGGAAGGGGGTTGGGGGGAAGGAATTTTTGCCCGCCTGCTTCCGTTCCCGTTCCGTTTGAGCAAAGGAAAAGCGGAAGGGGGGTTTGGGGGGAATTCCGCTTTTCCTTTGCGAAATCAAATTGAGGCCAGTCCCGCCACCTGCCTGAATACTTGGAAGGCAGAACACCGCAGAAAAATACTCTTTTCATTAAAAGAAAAAGAAATCGGGGGCGCGCAAAATGAAAAGAGCAAAGAGTATTTTTCTGTGGTGTGGCGAGCTTGTCGAGCAGTGGCGGGGCTGGCTTCCTTATTGGGGGTTTTGCTCAAAAAATGTTCGAACATCAATCAAAAAACACCGCAACTCGTTATCATTAATTTTTCACAAAAATATTGTTCTATGGCAGCTCTTGATACATTTCAGTGGTACATCCAGTCCGGTATTTCTCATCCGGATGACGAAACAAAACGACTGATTGATGAACAGCGCGCGTATCTTTTGAGTTTACGGAACGAAGATGAACGTCAGCGGAGTGTAGCTGACTGGATTCGCGGAATGAGGGAGTATCTCGTGCAAAAGAAGGGAAGTGTACGAAGAACTGTGTAGCAAAAGAGTTCCTTGCGGGGCCGACGGGACTCGAACCCGCGACCTCCTGCGTGACAGGCAGGCGCTCTAACCAAGCTGAGCTACGACCCCGAATAACTGCTGATTTAATTATTGAACGACTGAAGCGATGAAAAAATATAATAAAAAAACGACTAAGTTCCAATTATTTCAGGTATCCATACTTGTATTATTATTTCTTCAACCACACGTTCTCTTTTCCCAGCCCAAAATTTCTGTCGTCGAAGGAAAGAAATTTGACTTCGGCGTTGTGGATGAAGGCGATACTGTCGTTAAGCGTCTTACGCTGAAAAATATCGGCAAGGATACGCTTCGCATCAAAAGCGTCCAGACTTCCTGCGGATGCACAATCGCACAGCCTGCAACAAAAATACTTCCTCCCAAAAAATCCACTTCCTTTGTTGTCAGCTTTCGTACAAAAGGTTTAGCCGGTCCGGTGAAGAAAAACATTTATGTTTTTTCTAACGATAAAAAAGACAGCATATACACACTCGCGATTCTCGCTAACGTACGAAGAGTTATTGAAGCGGAACCGAGCTACATTAATTTTAACACTGTTTCATTCGACACAATGACAAAACGAACAGTCATCTTGCGAAACACCTCTGACAAAAAAGTGCAAATTTATTCCGTTACCTGCCCGGATTCCCAAATAACGCCCGACCTGAGAAGCTATATAATAGAGCCAAAGGATAGTACAACACTCATTGTAGGGCTGAAACCGAAAGTGACGGGCAAGATTCTTGGAGAAATCGCTGTGGAAACTAATAATTCAAGGCAGTTGAACTTCACAATCTCCTATATTGCCTATTGTAAGTAGAATTAGAAGGTTTTGACTGATAGGCGAAAACAGAATAATTATTTGAAGTTTTTCGCAGAATTAGCCAAGTTTATCATTTTCTAAAAAAAGCAGTTTTTTTTACCAAAACACTTGACAGTTACAAAAACTTTTGTTACAATTAAACAAGTCGTCGACGGTGCCGCGATGTCATTTTATCGGTTTCTCAACACCAATATGAGAATTTTTTGCGTGTCACCATCGTTTCTATTGTATCTGTCAACATAAATTTTACATGTATACATCGTATTCATCAATGCGTGTGGAGTGCACTCATCTGCACACGTGGTGTTTGCGATTCAAAATTCAATGAACTATTTGTAGTTGATTTTTTTCCATGCATTGCATCTTACAAACTCTTAGACATTCATTATCAATAGAATTTTTTGCATGAATCAATGCTATAATCTGTTGCATTGTACTATTCCCTCAGTTTACGGCGTCTACGACAACGTCTCCGCTTCATTTTGTTCATCCCTCAGAAAAATAAATTCAAATACACTAATCCACAATTCACTATCTATAATAAATCTATAAGGAGATTTATGAAACACTTTAAGTTATTTATCGTCCTTGCGCTGCTGACGGCAGTCGTGTTCTCGGTCGGTTTTGCCAAAAAAGGCACCACCGTGAACAAGTCACAGCCGACAGTGCAGGCACAACAACAGGATCAGGATTTGACTCGAGAGAAAGCGATCAGTGATGCTCGCAAAGAACTCAGACAAAATCCACCGGTGAACAAGACTACTCGTAGCCGAGCGGCTATGAGAATGAACCGTTCAACGGCGATTCCGGTTGCAAGCAAGATTCAACCACCGGTAGCAATGTCAGGCTTATCGGGTGATATCCACATTCCGAGCGGTTACTTTTCATCGATCGGAGTAGCGGTTGGTATTCTTGAATACGTTGGTATCGACGGCGATGTTAATTTCATCCTCGATAACACTTCGTACACTGAAGATGCAATCATCATGGACGGCGCATACAGCGGCGCGGGAACATTCAATGTAAAGTTCTCAGCCTTAACAACTGCGACGATTAACTTCCGCAGCACAGCCACACAGGGTAAAGGTTTTGCGTTTAACGGCGCAAAGAACGTTACCGTTGACGGCGTGAATCTCCAGTACGCTTCCGGCTATCCGTTCCCTTCGGGTGACGCATACGCGGCGACAGTGTATGTAACAGGCGGTTCAGAAGACATCACAGTTCAGAATGCAAACATCCAGGGTCAGATTTTGACCTCCGGTGCGTTCTTCGATCAGACTGATGGACGTCCCGCAGTGTTCTGCTATCAGGATGCAGGCGCGAAAAACGCGGACATCACTATTACAGGTTGCACGATTACGAATGCAACATACGCAATCAAAGTGTTGTCCGACTACAACGTTGGATACACTCAGGGTCCCATCACGTATTCATACAACAACGTTGGTCTTGCACACGGCGCATACGTTGCGCACGGTGGTCTCATAGACGAAGCAACAATTAACTTTGACCATAACAATATCGACGGCGTTGAGTTCATTCCTTATTACTGGAACAACGGACCGACGGAATACGACGGCGTTGCAACATTCGGCTTCCCATCCTTCTCGTTTGACTTTGGTCAGCCCAGCGCAGGTCACATCT
>CAZOJS010000210.1:0-3534 GCA_964580175.1 uncultured Anaerolinea sp.
GTGAGCGAGCGCCCATCGGGTCCGGCGTCCGGCTTCGCAGCCATGAACGGCTGGGACCGTGAGTTCGTGACCTTTTCCGACTTCGACCTGCCGACCTATGTCGGGCCCACGACGTTCGCCAACCTGCCCTGGATCACGGACCCGGCCGAACTGCTCGCCCGAAAAGTCGACGTGGCCATCATCGGCGCCCCCCTCGACGATCTGGTCACCCATCGCTCGGGGGCGCGGTTTGGCCCGCGCGCCATCCGGGAGGCGCAGTACAGCCACGGCGCCCTGAACTCGCTGCAACTGGGCATCGAGCCGTTCGCGCATCTCACCGTCGTGGATGCCGGTGATGCCAACATCGTGCCGGCGATGCCGGAGCGCGCCCACGCGATGATCTACCGAAAGGTCCTCGAGGTCGCCGCCACCGGCGCCATTCCGATCGTCCTGGGGGGCGATCACTCGATTACCTGGCCGGCGGCGACTGCTGTCGCGGAGACGCGCCGGCCGGGCAGCATCGGCATCGTCCACTTCGACGCCCACGCGGACACGGCGCCGGACTCCTACGGTCAACTGGCCGGTCACGGATCGCCTATGCGTCGGCTGATCGAATCGGGCGCCGTCAGGGGCAGCAACTTCGTCCAGGTTGGGCTGCGCGGCTACTGGCCCTCCGGCGATGTGCTCGAGTGGATGCGCGATCGAGGTCTGCGCTACCACTTCATGACCGAGATTGAGGAGCGGGGCGCGGACGCGGTCGTCGCCGACGCGATCGCGGAAGCCCTCGACGGGCCGGATTCCATCTACCTGTCAGTGGACATCGACGTGGTCGATCCGGGGCTCGCCCCGGGAACGGGAACGCCGGAACCTGGCGGGATGCTCTCGCGCGAGCTGCTCCGGGCGGTGCGCCGGATCGTCGGTTCGGTCGACCTCGCCGGGATGGACGTCGTGGAGGTGTCGCCGCCCTACGACTGGGCTGAATCGACGGCCATGATCGCCAACCGTGCCGTGCTCGAGGCGATCTCCGCCCTCGCAGTACGGCGGCGGGCCGGAGTGACCGTCCGCTGGGAGCGCTGACGGCGACCCATCCGTTCCTGGATCATCCGGGCCCGATCGCGTTCGCCCACCGTGGCGGCGCGGCCGGCCAACCCGAGAACACACTTGCGGCCTTCGCCGCTGCGGTCGACCTGGGGTTTCGCTATCTCGAAACCGATGTCCACACAACCTCGGACGGCGTCCTCATCGCGTTCCATGACGATCGGCTCGACCGGGTCACGGACCGGCGGGGCATCGTGGCCGAGACGAGCTGGTCGGAGCTGCGGGCGGCGCGTGTCGGCGGCCGCGAACCGATCCTGCGCTTCGAGGAGTTGCTGCTGACCTTCCCGCAGGCACGGATCAACGTCGAGCCGAAAACCGATGCCGCGGTTGGGCCGCTGGTGGCCGCGATCCGGCAGCAGGGCGCCCTGGACCGCGTCTGCATCGGGTCGTTCGCCGATCGACGGCTGGCGGCCGTCCGGGTCGCCCTCGGCGCCGGCGCGTGCACGTCGCTCGGAACGGGCGAAGTCGCGTCGCTCCGGGCGGCCGCCTGGGGCGTCCGACCGTTTCTGGCGCTCCTGGCGCGCCGGCCCGGACGATGCGTGCAGGTCCCCATGCGGGGATACGGGATCGGGCTGGTCGATTCGAGGCTGGTCCGGACGGCCCACGATCTCGGGCTGCCGGTCCACGTCTGGACGATCAACGAGCCGGTCGACATGAATCGCCTGCTCGATCTCGGCGTCGATGGCCTGATGAGCGATCGGCCGGCGCTCCTCCGGGAGGTCCTTCGGGCGCGCGGCGTCTGGCACGAGCCGTCGAACGAGTAGGATCGCCCGATGTCACCGTCCGAGTCAGCGCACGCCGCGGCACTGGCCCGCCTGTACGACCTGGACGTCGCGGGCTCCCTGGGAACCCCGGGCGATCCGGGCGACATCGATCTGTACCTCGCCCTGGCGAATCGTGTCGCCGGGCCTGTCGTGGAGCTGTGCATCGGGAGCGGTCGCATTGCCGTCGCGCTTGCGCTGGCCGGACATAAGGTCACCGGGGTCGATCACGATCCGGCGATGCTCGAACGTGCCGCGGCCCGCGCCGTGGCGGCCGGGCTCGGCGTCGGGGCCGGCCCGCAACTCGTCCGCGGCGATCTCTTCGACGCGGACGTCATCGGCCGAGCGATGCCCAGGGCTACCTTCAGCCTCGGGATCATCGGCCTGAACTCGCTCCTCCTCCTGGGAGGCCCTCGCCGGCAGCGGCAGGCGATCCAGCTGCTGGCGGGGCTCCTCGAGCCCGGTGGGCTGGCGGTCGTGGACATCCTGCTTCCCTTCGCCGACGACCTTGCGCGATTTGACGGCCGGCTCGCCTTCGAGTGGCTGCGCCGGGAGCCGGAGGCGGACCGGGACGTGATCAAGACGACGGCCGCCTGGTACGACAGCGGGACGCGTGCGGTGACCCTGACGACGATCTTCGACGAGGGGCGCCAGGGTGAGCCCGTCACCCGCTGGACCCGCGAGGACGTGCTCCATCTCCTGGCCGCCGACGAACTACAGATGTACGCGGAAGACGCCGGACTCGAGGTGGAAGTCATGGCCGGCGACTACGCCCTGTCAGCTCTCGAGCCGGGCGACGGCAGGGCCGTCATGGTGGCCCGACGCCCGGCCGCACCGTGATACCTTGAGCCCGATGGCCACGAGCGATCCGATCCGGCTCCTGCTTGTCGAAGACGTGCCCCAGGTGGCGCAGTACGTCCGCGGGCTGCTCGTGTCCCAGAATCAGATCAAGCTCATCGACGTGATCGCCGACGGCGGCAAGGCCGTCGCTGAGACGCCCGAACTGCGACCCGACGTGATCATCATCGATGCGCTCCTGCAGGGCCGGGTGAAGGCTGATCAGGTCGTCGGCCGGCTGCGTGAGGGCGGTCTCAATGTGCCGGTGATCATGCTGACCGTCCCACAGCAGCCCGTGGAGCCGGATCCGGAGCGCGGGATCCACGGCGTCCTGTCCATGCCGTTCTCGGGCTTCGATCTGATCACCCGGATCACCCAGGTCCGCAAGGAGCACCAGTCCGCCGAAGGCGTCGCACGTTCTGTGACGATTGGCGTCTTTGCCCCGAAGGGCGGCGTCGGCAAGACGACGATCGCATTCAACCTCGCGGTCGCGGCTGCGCGGCAGGGTCGACGAGCGGTCCTGGTGGACGGCAGCATCCAGTTCGCCGACCTGCGCGCGATGCTCCGCGTGCCCGCAGATGCCCCGTCCATCCTCGACCTGCCGACGGACCGGGTGGTCGAATCAGACCTGGCCGAAGTCCTCTGGCGCGATCCGTCGGGGATCGACATTCTGCTTGCGCCGCCGCGGATCGAGATGGCCGAGATGGTCACCTTGCGTGACGTGGAGAAGGTGGTCAGCCTGCTCCGTCGGCTGTACGACGTCGTCATCATTGACATGTCCGTGGCGCTCGATGAACTGAACCTCGCCCTGCTCGATCGGGTGGACACGATCCTCGAGATCGTCACCTACGATTCGACC
>CAZOJS010000211.1:0-4765 GCA_964580175.1 uncultured Anaerolinea sp.
GGTCTTCCCGGTGCCCGTCGCGCCGAGCAGTGTCTGGTGACGAAACCCCTTGGCGAGGCCTTCGGTCAGGCGGGCAATAGCGTGCGGTTGATCGCCGGTCGGCTGGAACGGGGCAACGAGTTTGAAGTCAGGCACGAGGGAAGTTTAGCAGTCCATGGGCGGTTTAGAAGGCCCGTTCGGTACGGTTGAACGGCTACCGAGCCTCGGGTCCGGCGGATTGACGGCGGCTCGCCGCGCGCCTGCCCGCTACGGCCTCGCGGTAGGCCATATCGATCTGCGCGAGGGTCAGGTCGAGGGGCCCGCTCGTGTCGATGACCCGGGTCGCTGCCGGCCGCAGCCGCTCCTCGATGGAGCCCTGGGCCTCGATCCGCAGGTCGGCTTCGTCCGGCGCGGTCCCCCGTCCGGTGAGGCGCACCCG
The DNA here is from genome assembly GCA_964580175.1 of uncultured Anaerolinea sp. Lineage (GTDB taxonomy): Bacteria > Chloroflexota > Limnocylindria > Limnocylindrales > CSP1-4 > UBA5189. The sequence continues at coordinate 419 of CAZOJS010000211.1, forward strand.
CTGCTCTTCCTCCGAACAGGTCACCAGCCAGACCTCATCGCACAGGCGGGCCAGTCCACCCTCGACGAGCTTGATCGCCTCGATCGCGACGGCTGGTGCCCCCGACGCGACCGCGGCCGCGATCGCATCGACGATCCGCGGCCGGACCGCCGGGTGGATGATCGACTCGAGGCGCCTGAGCTCGGCCGCGTCCGCGAAGACGATGCGTCCGAGGCGCGCCCGGTCGAGTTTGCCGTCGGCGGCCAGGACATCCGGACCAAATGCCTCCACCACCGCGTCCAGCCCCGGCGTCCCGGGCTCGACGACGTCCCGGGCCACCTGATCCGCATCGACCACGACGACACCCAGATCGTGCAGCCGGCCCGCCACCGTGGACTTGCCGCAGCCAATCGGTCCGGTGATCCCGATGCGGATCGTCACGGGGCGCGCTCTTCCAGGACCAACCAGGCATCCTCCACGGCCGCCAGCGCGGCCTCGACATCGGCGAGCTCGCTGGTGACTCGGCGCAGTTCCACGAAATTGGCCTGGACCGCCGGGTCCCCGGTAGCCAGCTCGAGGTGATTCTTGCGCAGTCCGAGGCGGGTCAGGTCCGCGTCCACCGTCTCGCGCTGCCGGCGGTACGCATCCTTGGACAGCTTCGGCGCCCTGGGCCCACTCGCAGGCCGTGGACCGGGCGCCGCCGGTTGAGCGGGTGCGGGCCGCGCCCCCAGGGATGATGTGGCCTCGCCGGCCGTCGCGACCTGGGCGTCGGCCATCTGCCGCGGCCTGACGGCGTCGGAGGCAACTCGGCCGCGGACCGGTTGCAGGCGACGGCGCTCGAGTTCGATCGCCGCGGCCACGGTCCATCCTCCGGCGACGGCGTCGCGCCACGCCCGGTAGCCGCCCTCGAACGCGGCCATGCGTCCGCCATCCACGACCCACAGGCGTTCGCAGACCGTCTCCAGGAAACGTCGATCGTGCGACACGACCAGGATCGTCGACGGACTCTCGCGAAGAAAACCCTCGATCGCCTCGCGAGCTCCGACGTCGAGGTGATTGGTCGGTTCGTCGAGCAACAGGAGATTCGCGGCGGTGATCCCGAGGAGTGCCAGTTCGAGCCGACTGCGCTCACCGCCGGACAACAGGCGGACTTCCTTGAACGCGTCGTCGCCCCGAAAGAGAAACCGGGCCAGGTACGCCCGGCCCTCGCCGGATGTTACCGGGGCCACCGCAAGAATCGCCTCGAGGACCGTGGCGCCCGGGATCGCTGCCGCGCGCAACTGGGCGAGGTACCCGAGCTGGACGCCGTTCCCGAATGTCAGCGTTCCGTCCAGTGCCGGCAGCTCACCGGCGATGGTCCGGAGCAGGGTCGTCTTGCCGGCGCCGTTCGGACCGACGATGCCGATCCGATCCCCACGTTGCGCCGACAGCACAGGTGCGGTCGCCACGCTGACGGAACTTCCTCCCGAACCGAGCACTGGGAGGTACCCCACCTCGAGATCGGCCGCCCGGAGCACGATCTCGCCCGACCTCGCCGGCCCCGCGCCGACGAGCGCGGCCTTCGGGAGACGGAGTCGCCGGGTCGCCTTGGGTGCCTCCACTTCGCTCGTCTGCAAGCGCTCGAGACGAGCCTCGTGTTCGTGCATCTTGGAGAACTTCCGGTGGCTGCGGTAGCGCTGGACGAGTTCCCGCTCGCGGGCGATCGCCGCACCATGAGACTCCACGTCCTTGGCCGCCCGCGCATCCCGCTCCTCGCGCTGGCGGTGGTACGCGTGGTAGTCGCCCTTGAAGACGGTGATCCGCCGGTCCCGAAGCTCCCAGATGCGCGTAACGGTGGCGTCCAGAAAGGCCCGGTCGTGCGAGGCCAGCAGGAGCGAGCCATGACGGCGACGGAGATGCTCCTCGAGCCACTCGAGCGCACCGAGATCCAGGTGGTTGGTCGGTTCGTCCAGCAACAGCACGTCCGGATCCGCGATGACCAACCGGGCCAGCGCGGCCCGCGTCTGTTCCCCGCCGGACAGGCCGCTCGGCGGTCGCGTGACTTCCTCGGGGCTGAACCCGAGGCCGGACAGCGCCGCATCCACCCGCTGATCGAGGGTGTATCCCCCGAGGACTTCGAACCGATGCTGCAGATCCGCGTAGGCCGGCTCCGCGACGCGGCCCGCTCCCTCGAGGCTCGCGAGCTCCTCAGCCATACGTTCCAGATGGGCGGCACCATGCCGGACGGCGGTCCGGACATCGGGCGATGCCATGAACGCCTCGTCGAAGTGAGCCTCCTGCGCGAGCATGCCCAGGGTCAGCCCGCGCTTGCGCGACACGGTGCCGGTGTCCGGTTCGTCCAGGCCGGCCGCGATGCGCATGAGCGTCGTCTTGCCCGCACCGTTGGGACCGACCAGACCGACCCGGTCCCCCACCGCGATCGCGGCATCGATGCCGTCGAGGATCACGAAGGTGCCGACTTCCCGGCTGACCCCGGCCAGCCGAATGATGGACATCAGGCGCCTCCGGCGGTCGTGCGGGCAGCAGCGCGGCGCGTCGTGGCGGCGCAGCGGGTTCGGTCGGCTCGCGCGCGCGCACGCTCCACGGCGGCCTCTGTTTCTGACCCCGTCCGGCCCAAGGCGGCCGGTCCGTCCAGTTCGGACCAGCGGCGGCCCCGTCGCCCGGTACCCACCCCGGGGCGCGGCGTCATGTCGCGAAGGATCGCCGCGGCGCCCTTCCGGTCGGCGCTCGGCAGGCGCTGGCACCACGAACAGAAGTGGGTCGCCCGGGCCCCGATGACGATCCGGCGGATCGGTCGTTCGCAGCGCGCACACGGCTGGCCGGCGCGCTGATAGACCAGCAGATGCTCCTGCATCGAGCCATCGCCGTCGGGTGCGGTGTAGTCATCGATCGAACTGCCACGGCGCTCGACCGCTTCCGACAGGATTCTGCGAAGCGTGCCATACAGCCGGCGCTCGTCGGGCCGGTGGATCGTGGCGACCGAGCGGAGCGGGTGGAGTTGGGCCGCCCAGAGTGCTTCGTCGGCGTAGATATTGCCGATCCCGGCCACGAAACCCTGGTCCAGCAGGATCGGCTTCAGCCGGCCGCGTCGCCCGCGCAGCCGACCGCGAAAGGCGCGCAGCGTGAAGGCATGATCGAGGGGCTCGGGACCAATGCCGGCAAACACGGCGGCGCCGCCGATCTCGTGCACCGGCTCACCGGTCGCTCGGTCGGTCGCATACAGCCCGACCTTGCCGAACTTCCTGATGTCACGGAAACGGATCTCGCGGCCGTCGTCCAGGACGAGGACAAGCCTGACATATGGGTCAGGAGGTGCCGCCTGCGACACCACGAACAACTGCCCGGTCATCTTGAGGTGAACGGTCAGGACGGCGTCGCCGGACAGCCGCAGGACGAGTTGCTTGCCGCGTCGATCCACGGACTCGATCCGGCGACCCGCGAGGGCCGGGCCGATCGATGCCGCATCGTGCGTCCGCAAGGTACGACCCCACAGGCTCGTGGCACCCGTGATCCGAGCGTTCAGAACCAGGCGGCGCAGGTCGCGCGCGACCGTCTCCACCTCGGGCAGCTCAGGCATCCGCGGCCAACCTCGCGGCCTCGACCCACGTGGCAAGGAGAGCCGTTCCTTCGGGGCGTGGCACCTCCGTTAGCCAGGCATCGGCCACAACCCACGCTGTGCCCAGGCCCTGGTCCAGCCGACCGCCGCGAGCGAGAACGGCCTCGCGGACTTGGCCGCCGGGCAATCGAAGGGCGATCGAGCCCATGCCCATCCCGATCGCGTAGAGGGCGCCATCGCGCGCAACCCGGGCACAGTGCCCGTACGCGCCGACCGTCCGACCTCCCGACGCAACCTGGTCCAGCCGATCACAGACATCGGGATGGACGTGCTGTTCGTACGCCCCCAGGCGGTATTCCGAGCGCGCCGGCTCCGCAGACTCGCGCAACCACGCGAGGACGAGCCGGTTCTCGTGGATGGCCTCCAGCTCCCCGGTCTCGGGATCGAACGTGCCCATGGCCTAACCGTCGACGGTCGCAGGAGCCGCGCCGACCTCGGCCACCGGGGCGTCCACTCGCGCCAGCGGCACCATCGACTCCCAGTCGTCACCGACCTTGACGTCGACGGTCAGGGCCACGTCGAGCGTCAGCGCGCCCTCCATGACCGCGCGCAGGATCGGGACCAGGCGATCGACCTCGTCGCGGGGCACCTCCAGAAGGAGCTCGTCGTGGACCTGGAGGAGGGGCCGGGCGTGAAAGCCGTCCGCCGCGAGGCGCGCGTCGAGCCGGATCATCGCGATCTTGACGATGTCGGCCGCGGTTCCCTGGATCGGCATGTTGATGGCCATGCGTTCGCCGGCCCCGCGCAACGAA
>CAZOJS010000212.1:0-10465 GCA_964580175.1 uncultured Anaerolinea sp.
CGCGAACGCGGTCGGGATGGCCATCGCAGAGCGCCGCCTGGCGCACGAGTTCAATCGGCCCGAGCACGAGGTCGTCGACCACTGGACGTACGCCCTCGCGAGCGACGGGGACCTCCAGGAGGGCATCGCGTCCGAGGCGGCGAGCCTGGCCGGACACCTGATGCTCCGCAAGCTGGTGGTCCTGTACGACGACAACCACGTCCAGCTGGACGGACCGACGGACATGGCCTGGTCCGAGGACGTCCTCGCCCGCTTCGATGCGTATCGGTGGCATACGAGCCGCGTCGAGGACGGCAACGACGTCAATGCGACTGCCGCCGCGATCTCGGCGGCCCAGCGGGATGCCCGCCCGTCGCTCATCGCCGTGCGGACGCACATCGGATTCGGCAGCCCGAACAGGCAGGACAGCCAGAAGGCCCACGGCTCGCCGCTTGGCCCGGACGAGGTGCGCCTGACCAAGGAGGCGTACGGCTGGGATCCGGATGCCACCTTCCTGGTCCCTGGCGCCGCGCTCGAGCTCTTCCGGGCCGCGATCCCCGACGGCGCGGCGCTGGTGGCCGAATGGGATTCCCGGCTGGCCCGCTACGCGGACGCGTTCCCGGCCGAGGCCGCAGAACTCCGCCGCCGGCTGGCCGGCGACCTGCGCGACAGTTGGGACGCGGGCCTCAAGACCTATGCCCTCGGCGAGGATTTCGCGACCCGCCAGGCGAGCCAGCAGGCGATTGCCGCCCTCTCGGAATCGGTACCCGAGCTCTTCGGCGGGGCCGCGGACCTGTCTGAATCGAACCTGACCGACATCAAGGGTGCCGGCGACTTCGGGGGCGAGCTGGCTGGTCGAAATCTCCGTTTCGGCGTCCGGGAGCACGCCATGGGCGGTGTCGCGAACGGGATCGCCTACCACGGCGGGTTCATCCCCTATGCCGCCACGTTCCTGACCTTCAGCGACTACATGCGAGGATCCGTGCGGCTGGCGGCACTCGCCGGACTCCACGTGATCTATGTCTGGACACACGACTCCGTGGGCCTGGGCGAGGACGGTCCGACGCATCAGCCGGTGGAACACTACGCGGCGCTGCGGGCGATCCCCAACCTCTGGTTCGTCCGGCCGGGCGACGCCAACGAGGCCGCGGCCGCCTGGGCCCTGGCCGTTGAGCGCCACGACGGTCCGGTGGCATTGGCCCTGACGCGGCAGAAGCTGCCGACCCTGGCCGGCACGGCCGAGCTGGCTCGCGAGGGGGTTCGGCGCGGCGGGTATGTCCTGCGGCGTGCATCAACGGAGGCGGGCGGCGGGACGCCCGCGGTCATCCTCATCGCCACGGGTTCCGAACTCCAGCTGGCGATGGGCGCGGCCGAGGCGCTGGAGGCGGAGGGGACGCCGGCGCGGGTCGTATCACTCCCCTGCTGGGAGCGGTTCGACGCCCAGGATGCGGCGTATCGGGAGTCTGTGCTGCCGCGGGCCGTCACCGCCCGAGTCACCGTTGAGATGGGTGTCCCGCTCGGGTGGGAGCGCTACGCCGGCGACGGCGGCGCGATCCTCGGGATCGATCACTTCGGGGCATCTGCACCTGCCGGGACGATCTTCGAGGCGTTCGGCTTCACGGTGGATCGGGTGACGGGCGTTGCCCGGCAGGTGGCGCGTGGCGAGCTCCGCGGCCGTATCCCGACGCTGGACCCCGGCCATCAGCCCGCAGGGCTTTCCCGAACCGCGAACCATTGAGGAGGCATCCGATGCGCATCGCCCTCTCAGCCGACCATGCGGGTGCCGCCCTGAAGGCCGAGCTGCTCGCGCGTCTTGCGAGCGCCGAACTCGACCACGAATTCATGGATCTCGGGGGCGACGGCTCAGATCCGAACGACGACTACCCCGACTTTGCGCGTCGGCTCGGCCACGCGATCCGCGACGGCATTGCGGACCGGGGGATCCTGATCTGCGGTTCGGGCGTCGGCGCCTCGGTTGCCGCGAACAAGATCGCCGGTGTCCGGGCGGCGGTCTGCCACGACACCTACTCGGCCCACCAGGGAGTCGAGCACGACGACATGAACGTGCTGACGATCGGGGCCCGGGTCGTCGGCGCGGAACTCGCGGTCGAATGCGCCCTGGCCTTCCTTGGGGCGAGGTTCTCGGGCGAACCCCGCCACGTCCGGCGCCTGAACAAGGTCCTCGCCATGGAAGCCGGGGGCTGACCGGCGTCGGCGGTTCGGGGCCACGCGGGTAGACTCTTGCCACCCACCGGCCAGCACGGCGACCCGTTGGGAGAGGTGAGTCGATGAGCGCGGAATTCGAGCTTCGGCTGGCGCCCGCGGACGAGGATGGTCTGGCCGCGCTCGCCGAACACGCCCGGCGCAACGACTGGGCGCAGCGCTTGATGGGTCGCGACGCGACGCTCTGGTCCGAGGACGCCGCCGTCAAGGCGACGATCTCGAACCGCCTCGGATGGCTCGACGCGGCGACCCATTTCACCGACCAGATCCCGGCTCTCGAGGGCTTCGGCGAGGGGATCCGGGTGGCCGGATTCCGGACAGCGGTGGTCATGGGCATGGGGGGCTCCAGCCTGGCTCCGGAGGTGCTGCTTGGAACCTTCGGCACCGCGGACGGCTACCTCGATCTCCGGATCCTCGATTCGACCGACCCGGAAGCGGTGGCGGCAATCGTGGACGATCTTGACCCGCTCTCGACGCTCTGGATCGTGGCCTCGAAGTCGGGCACGACCACCGAGCCGCTCGCGTTTCTCGCCGACGCCTGGGCCCGGCTGTCCGCCGCCCTGGCGATGGCCGGCTCAGACCAGGGCCCGGGTGACTTCATCGTCGCGATCACGGATCCGGGCAACAGCCTGACCTCGATCCCGCACCACGAGGCACTTCGGGAAGTCTTCCTCAACCCGCCAGACATCGGCGGTCGATACTCCGCGCTGTCGTACGTCGGCCTGGTGCCCGCATCGCTCATCGGGCTCGACCTCGACCCGCTCCTCGCGTCCGCCTCGATGATGCTGGCCGCGTGTCGTGAGCCAGAGCCGGAGCAGAACCCAGGACTCCTGCTCGGCCTGGCCCTCGGCGGCCTGGCCCGAGCCGGCCGGAACAAGCTGACCTTCATCGCCGATCCGGCGCTGGCCAGCTTCGGGGCGTGGGCGGAGCAATTGATCGCCGAGTCAACCGGCAAGAACGGTCTCGGGATCGTTCCCGTGGATCGCGAGCCGCTCGGCGGTTTCGGAGCGTACGGCGACGACCGCGTCTTCGTGTCGATGGCGCTCGCCGGCTCAGCCGACCCGTCGGGCGGGTTGCTGGATCAACTGGCCGCGGCGGGGCATCCGGTGATCCGTCTGACCCTCGAGGACCCGATGGACCTGGGGGCCGAATTCGTGCGCTGGGAAGTGGCCACGGCCTTCGCCGGTGCCGTGCTCGGCATCGATCCGTTCGATCAGCCGAACGTCGAGGAGGCCAAGGAGGGAACGCGTCGGGTGCTCGCCGCGGCATCCGGCAGCCGGGCGCCGGCCTCCGATGCCGCGGCGGCGGCGGCGCACGGTGGCGCTGCGACCGGAGAGCACGACGTCGCGGCCTTCGGCCCGCGACTGACCGGGCTGGCGGACGTCGACGACCGGCACCTCGCCGAATTGATCCGCGACGGCCTCCAGACGCTCCGCCCGGATGGGTACCTGGCCATCCAGGCGTTCATTGCCTCGGCGCCCGAACGGGACGCCGTGATCAACAGGATCCGGGCCCTCGTTCGGGACCGCCTTCGACGCGCCACGACGTCCGGCTACGGCCCCCGCTTCCTGCACTCGACCGGCCAGCTCCACAAGGGAGGCCCGCCCACGGGCTGGTTCCTCCAGCTCACCGCCGCGCACCCGCACGATCGCGAGATCCACGGCTGGCCGTATACGTTCGGCCGTCTCATCGACGGTCAGGCCGAGGGCGATGCCGGCGCCCTGGCCGCGCATGACCTACCGGTGCTGCGACTGCGCCTCGGCCCGGACGTCGTGGCCGACCTCGAGCGGATCGAGCGGGCGTTCGTGCGGGCACTCGAAGGCTGATCAGCCGGGTGGCGGGCCGGTCATGCGCGGCGTGCGCAAACGCGCCAGGCCACGTACGCCGCGCGCTCTCAGTCCGAGGGTAGACTGGGGCGTGGGCTGGCCGCGGCCATGAGCGCTACGCAGTCCTGTCCAGCGGAGACGTCACGACATGCGAATCGGGTTCATCGGTCTTGGTCGAATGGGCGCCAACATGGTCCGCCGGCTGCTGCGCGACGGCCACGAGATCGTGGCCTACAACCGCTCGCCGGAAAAGACCCACGAGATCGCGACCGAAGGTGCCGACCCCGCGTTCTCGATCGCCGAGCTGGTCGGGAAGTTGCCTAGCCCGAGGACCGTCTGGGTGATGGTCCCCGCCGGTGACGCGACCGAGGCGCAGATCGCCGAGCTGATGGAGCATCTGGAGCCCGGCGACACGATTGTCGATGGCGGCAACACGAACTTCCATGACGACGTCCGGCGGCACGCGCTCCTCGCGAAGCAGGGCGTCCGGTACGTGGACGCGGGCGTGTCCGGCGGTATCTGGGGCCTCGACAACGGCTTCTGCCTCATGGTCGGCGGCGAGCCGGAGGCCGTGCAGCCGCTGGAGCCGGTCTTCCGGTCACTCGCCCCCGTCGACGGCTACCTCCACGCCGGAGCTCCGGGCGCCGGTCACTACGTGAAGATGATCCACAACGGGATCGAGTACGGAATGATGCAGGCCTACGCGGAGGGTTTCGAGATCCTCCACGCGTCGGAGTACGAGCTGGACCTCGCCGGGGTCGCCGATCTGTGGATGCACGGCTCGGTCGTCCGTTCATGGCTGCTCGAGCTGCTCGGTCTGGCCTACAAGGGCGAGGGCCAGGATCTCGCCCGCCTCAAGGGCTGGGTGGCCGACTCCGGCGAGGGTCGTTGGACGGTCCAGGAAGCGATGGATCGGGACGTCCCGGCGCCGGTGATCACGCTCGCGCTGCAGACCCGCTTCCGATCACGCCAGGACGACAGCTACGGAGCCAAGGTGCTGGCCGCGCTGCGCAACGAGTTCGGGGGCCACGCGGTGAAGAACAACTGACATGGCGCGTCCCGCCAGGCCGACGAATTCGACGACAACCCCGAGAACCATCCGCGAGCTCCGACTGGATCGGACGGGCAAGCGCCGGCGCGCCCCGAAACATGACGCGAACCCGCTCCGCGAGGGGCTCCGGCTGGAGCGGGTACCCGATCCGCACGTCGTCGTCCTGCTCGGCGCGACCGGGGATCTGTCCCGTCGCAAGGTGTTTCCGGCCCTCGCCCAGCTGTGGCGGACCAACCTCCTGCCGCAGGACTGGATGGTCGTTGCCGTGGGGCGCCGGCCGTACGATGATGAAACGTTCCGTGCGGACGTCGCCAGGGCGCTCGGGGAATTCAGCCGGGTTCCGCTGGACAACGATGTCGCGGGCCACTTCCTGGAACGGATCGTCTACCAGCAGGCCGATTTCGCGGACGATGCGGCGTTCGATCGCCTGACGGAACGCCTCGACGAGATGGATGCGGAGCACGGGACCCGCGCGAATCGCCTGTTCTATCTCGCCACGCAGCCATCCGCGTTCCCGACGATCGTCGCCCAGCTCGGACGATGTGGGCTCGACCACGAGGTCCACGGCGGCGGCTGGCGGCGGATCGTGATCGAGAAGCCGTTCGGCCGTGATCTGGATTCGGCCAAGCGACTCAACCGTGAGGTCGGGCGGGTCTTTCGTGAATCGCAGGTCTATCGGATCGATCATTACCTGGGCAAGGAGACCGTCCGCAACCTGATGGTCTTCCGGTTCGGCAACGGGATCTTCGAGCCGCTCTGGAACCGGCGCTACGTGGACCATGTCCAGATCACGATGGCTGAGTCCATCGGCGTGGAGGACCGCGGCGCGTTCTACGAGGAGACGGGCGCCACGCGCGACGTTATTCAGAACCACCTCCTCCAGCTCCTCACGCTGGTCGCCATGGAGCCGCCCGCGACATTCGAGGCCGATGCGCTTCGCGATGAGAAGGTGAAGGTGCTCCGCGCCATCCAGCCACCGACCGCCGAGGACACCTCCCGGAACGTCGTGCGCGGACAGTACGGCCCCGGCTGGGTCGCCGCGGAGGCCGTCGCCGGATACCGTGGGGAGTCCGCGGTCGATCCGGAATCCGAGACCGAAACGTTCCTTGCGGCACGTTTCCAGATCGACGACTGGCGCTGGTCGGGCGTGCCGTTCTATCTGCGGGCAGGCAAGCGCTTGCCAAAACGGGCGACCGAGATCGCCATTCAGTTCAAGAGCGTCCCGCACCGGCTGTTTCAGGACGCGGCGGTGGACCCCGAGCCGAACCTGCTCGCCATCCGGATCCAGCCGGATGAGGGCATCCTCCTGCGCTTCGGGTCCAAGGTGCCGGGCCTCGGACTGGACATTCGAACGGTCACGATGGACTTCACCTATGGGTCCGCGTTCTCGGTGGACTCACCCGACGCGTACGAGACGCTGCTCCTGGACGCGATGCTCGGGGACGCGGCGCTGTTCACCCGGGCCGACGAAGCCGAGACCGCCTGGGCCATCGCCACGCCGATCCTGGAATCATGGATCGACGGGCCGGCCCCGGACTTCCCGAACTACGCCGCAGGCACCTGGGGTCCCGACGCCGCCAACGCGCTGATCGGGCGCGACGGACGTCGGTGGCGCCGGATCTGAGGGGCTCGGGGCGATGATCAATTCGGCGCTTGTTACGCCGCCCGTCGTCGGCCAACCCGTGCTGGTCTGGTCGTCGCGCACGGATACGCTCGCCGGCATCGAGGCCGCCCTCGCCAGCATCTGGTCCTCAACCTCGTTGACAACCGAGGGCCACGATGGAGCCCCCGAGCGACGAATATCGGCCCGCACCAGCGTGCTCAATCTCGTGGTCATCGCCCGCCAGCCAGAGCTTCGCGAACGGGCGGCGGCGGTGATTCGAACGCTGACCGGCCGCCACCCATCGAGGACGTTGATCGTCTCGAGCGCCGATCCGGATGGGCCGTCCTGGTTGGACGCGCACATTCACGCCCACTGTGTCTTGCCGCGGCCCGATTCGGCCGAGACCTGCGCCGAGTTCATCGACCTCGTCGCCGGCGGCGAGGCCGGGCGACACGTGGCGGCCATCGTGGCGCCCCTGCTCGTGCACGACCTGCCGGTCACCCTGTGGTGGCCCGGCGACCCGCCCCTCGCATCGAAGCAGGCCCTCGACCTCCTCGACATGGCCGATCGCCTCGTCGTGGACGGGTCGCACTGGTCGGGCGACGGGCTGGACCGGCTGCGCGCCCTGGCCAGCCTCGTGATTGACCGCGATGTCGCCGACGGGATCCTGGCCGTGTCCGACTTCGCGATGCTCCGCCAGTCGCGCTGGCGTGAAGCGATCGCCTCGAGCTTCGACCGACCGGAGTTGCAGCCGTTCCTCGGGCGCCTGACGGCCATCACCGTCCGATACGCTGCCCATGCGGGCTCGGGTCCCGGTGGGACCAACCTGATCAAGCCGCTCTATCACGTGGCCTGGCTGGGATCGCGGCTCGGCCTGGGCGTGGCAGCGGCGCTGCGGCCGACCGCGGCGCCGCCCGGACGCGGCCTTGACGGACGTCCCGCGGATGCCTCGGCGCCGGACGACGACCTGGGCGTGCCCCTCGTCGGAACGCTCCGCGGGGGACGTCGCCGGATCGAGGTCGCAGTGATCCCGACCGCGTCCCAGATGCCCCCCGGCACGACCCTCACAGTCGAGCTGGCGGCCCGACATCGAAGCAGCCACCTTGCCGTCATCGTGTCCGCCGAGGCCGATGCCGTGATCGTCCGATCCACGCTCGAGGGCGAGGCCTTGCCCGAGCGACGGTTCATGGCACCGCGTCGAACCGAGCCCGAGCTGCTCGGCGAGACGATCGAGTCCGTGGGACGGGACCCGGTCTCGCTCGATGCGCTCCGAATGGCAGCGGAGCTTGTCGGTCCCGTATGAGCGAGCCGAAGATCGTCGTCCTGCCGACATCGGCCGACGTCTCTTATGCCGCGGCGGGACGAATCGCCGAGGCGTTGGTGTCGGCCGTCACAGCTCGCGGCATCGCCCACTGGGTCACGACCGGTGGCTCGACGCCCGGCCAGATCTATCGCCACCTCGCCGACCTGCCGCTGCGGGACACGGTGCCCTGGGAGCGTGTTCACCTGTGGTGGAGCGACGAACGCTGGGTGCCGCCGGACGACGTCCTCTCGAATGCCCTGGCCTGCTGGGACCTGCTCCTGCGTGACGTGCCGATCCCGCTCGATCAGATCCACGTCATGCCGGTCGCGGACGCACTGGCGGCCGGCAAGGGTCCCGAAGCCGTGGCCGCCCGATATGCGCAAGCACTCAAGGCGCTGGACCTGCCCCTCGATCCCGATGGTTTTCCACGCGTGGATGTGATCCTCGTTGGCGTCGGATCGGATGGGCACCTGTTCTCGGTCTTTCCCGGTTCCGGCACGTGGGACCGGAGCGCCTGGGTCCAGGCGGTCCCGGCGCCCACGCACATCGCCCCGCGTGTCGCGCGGATCACGCTCCATCCGCGGCTGGTCGCTGCGGCGCGACTGCCACTCGTCGTGGCCCATGGCGCAGCAAAGGCGGCCATCGTGGCCGAACTATTCGGCTCGGCTCGTGATGTCGTGCGCCTGCCCGCCCAGGTGGCCCGCCGAGCCGGCGCCTGCTGGCTTCTCGACGAAGCAGCAGCGGCCGGTCTGCCCTCGGAGTTTCGACGGACCGGGCATCGGTGAGCGATCCGGACCGATTCGTTGGGTCGGCCGACGGTACCGAGATCGCCGTGTTCGAAACGGGTTCGGCCGCCCCGGGCACCCGACCCCTGATCCTCGTCCACGGTACGACCGCGGATCACCGGACGTTTCGGGTCGTCGGGCCGATGCTGGCGCGGCGCCGACGGTTGTACGTGATCGATCGGCGGGGCCGCGGTGCCTCCGGCGATGCGCCCGCGTACGCCAGCGAGCGCGAGTTCGAAGATGTGGCTGCCGTTGCCGGCGCGGTCGGGGCGGAGTGCCAGGGCCCGGTTGACCTCCTCGGGCACTCATTCGGCGGACGATGCGCGCTCGGGGCATCACTCCGCACCGGCGCGATCCGGCGGGTCATTTCCTACGAGGGGGCGCCGGCCCCTGCCGGCTACGCATACCAGCCCGCGGGGCTGCGCGAGCGGCTCGAGGCGCACCTCGACCGCGGCGACCGCGAGGCGGTCCTCGAGACGTTCATGCGCGAAGTGGTCGGGATGGACGACGCGGGCATGGCCCGTTTCCGGGCGGATCCGGTGTGGCCGTTGCGTGTCGCCGCAAGCCCGACCATCCTCCGGGAGCTGGAGGCGGAACGCGCGCCGGCCGCCTCGCTCGAGGCGCTCGGGCGGGCAACCGCGCCCGTCCTCCAGATCCTCGGCTCAGAGAGCGTATCGACGTTTCACATCGCAACGGCCGCGCTCGACGCTCGCCTGGAGCACGGGGCCATTGCCCGGATCGACGGCGCCGCCCATGCTGCCCATCACACCCATCCGGACGCCTTCGTCGCGGTCGTCGAGGCCTTCCTGGATGCCGACCAGGTCGCGTCGCAACGGAGGGGAACGGCCCGATGATCGATCTCGACCTACTCGCCCGGCACGTATCTCGATCTCGTCGGAGTCGAAGCCGACGGGAGGACTGCGTTTCAACGCAACACGGTTGAGGCCGATCAAGTCGTCCTGCGGCGGATGATCTGGCTCGACGTGGATGCGACGGGGTTCCGGTGGGAGTGGCAGCGTTCAGCCGCTCAGGGCGCCACCTGGGCAACGAATTGCGAGATTCGATACCGCCGTCGCTGACGCTCTTTCAGGACCTTCGGCACTTCGCGATTTCAGCCGCGCGACTACCATCCCGGTATGACTGACAGCTCCTCGCCCGCCTCGTCCGCGGCCCCGGCTGCGGCTCCGACTGCGGCCCCTGCGTACCCGTACTCGCCCGGCCTCGAGGGCGTCCCAGCCGCAGAGACGGGTCTCGGCTACGTCGACGGAGCCGCCGGGCGACTGACGTATCGCGGCTACCGAATCGGCGATCTGGTCGATCACGGCTCGTACGCCGCGGTGGCAAACCTGCTGTGGACCGGCGATTGGGATCCTGCCCACCACCTCCCGACGACGCCCGTCCCCGATGCCGTCATGACCGCGCTGCGTTCCCTGCCGACGAGCGCCAAGCCGATGGACGCCCTGCGGACCGCCGTTTCGGTGTGGGGCGCGACCCAGGCGCTCGAGTGGCCGCCGACGGCCGAGCAGGCTCGTGCCCTCACGGCGTTCTCGCCCTCGGCACTCGCGGCATTCGCACGACTCCGACAGGGACTCAAGCCGGTCGATCCGAATCCTGAGCTCAACCTCGTCCCAGGCTTCCTCTACCAGCTCACCGGGGAGCGCGCGGACGCGGGCACTGCGCGAGCGCTCGACGCCT
>CAZOJS010000213.1:0-12925 GCA_964580175.1 uncultured Anaerolinea sp.
GTCCTGACCGACGCCGCCGAACCCATCGCTGGGACTCACGACGGATCGCTCAAAGTCCACCACTCCACGGGACACGACCGTTTTGACCGTCGCAAGGTCCACGAAGGGCCTTGGCTCGTCGCGCTCGTGTCGTGGCCGACACAATAGCGACGGTTCTCGGCGGCGCCTGGGCGATTCACCCGTTCTCAGGTGGCCGTCCAGGCGCATCGACCCGCCACCACGTCGCAGTTGTGTCGTGGGCCGCACAACCGGGAGTTTCCGGCTCGATGAACGGACCCTGACGCCGGGAGAGCTGTGGAGTACCCTCGCCCTATGGCTTCGACGACCGACTCCGCGACGACTCGTGACGGGATCCGTCTCCTGACCCGCCACTGGGAGGCGGCCGCGCCGCGTGCGACCGTCCTTTTCGTCCACGGGTTGGGCGAACACTCCGGCCGCTGGGAACACGTCGGCGCCCAGTTGGCGACCGCCGGTCTCGAGGCGTTCGCCTGGGATCAGCGTGGCTTCGGCGCATCCGGTGGCGCGCGTGCCTATGTCGATCGGTGGGATCAGTATCTCGATGACGCCGAGGACAGGCTCGCCGCGGCCCGGGCGGCCGTCCCCGGCAGGCCCGCGGTCCTGTACGGCCACTCGATGGGCGGATTGATCGCCCTCGGCTACGCGATCTCGGAACGGCCGCGACCCGACCTGATGGTGCTGTCCGCACCGGGGATCGACGACAGCGCGCCGGCCTGGAAGCACCTCCTCGCTCCGGTCATCGCCCGTATCGCGCCGCACATGCGGATCGCCAACGGAATCCCAGACTCGACGCTGTCGAGGGATCCCGTTCGACAGGAGGCCACTCGGGTTGATCCGCTGATACTCCGATCCTCGACGACACGGTTAGGCGCCCGGTTCTTCGAGGAACAGGCACGGGTTCGGGCCGGGGCGCCCACACTGGCGATCCCGACCCTCGTGATCCACGGCCTGGCCGATCCGCTCGTGCCGGCCCGGGTCACGGAATCGCTCGCCGCGATCGTCGGCGTGACCCGCCGGACATACCCGGGGATCCGGCACGAACTGCACAACGAGCCCGAAGGCCCCGCAATCCTGGACGACGTAATCGGCTGGATCGACGGGCAGCTTGCCGAGCTCGGAACAACGCCGGTACCTCCAGAATCGGTCGCGGTGTAGACTCGCCTCACAACTGAAGATCGCCTCCGGGGAGCGCAGCAGCGCTGAGAGTGTGGCCCAGCCACAGACCCGCCGAACCTGATCCGGCTCATACCGGCGAAGGAAGCAGGCCCGTTCGAACTCGATGATGCCGTCCTCCTCCGGGGCGGCACCCCGCGTTTCGGAGGCATTCCGCGATGACCACGACCAATGAGCCCGGTGGCGGCTTCTCAGGATTCGCGGCGGAGACCCGCTGGCGAACGCGAGACATCCTCGTCGCGGCGATCATTGGCGTGGCCTTTGGGGTTGTGTTCTGGGCGTGGGGGCTCGCGTGGCACGTCTTCGAGCCCCTGAACGCGGCCTTTCCGGTGGCGCGCGACCTGCTCTACGCGGTCTGGCTCGTGCCCGCCGTCCTTGCGCCCCTGGTTATCCGCAAGCCGGGCGCGGCCATATTCGCGGAGCTCGTCGCGGCCGGCGTCTCTGCCCTCCTCGGCAGCGCCTGGGGCGTGGACGCATTGCTGTCCGGCTTTGTGCAGGGCGCGGCGGCGGAAGTCGTGTTCGCCTTCGTGCTCTATCGAAACTGGTCGCTTGCCGTGCTGATCGCGGCAGCGGTCGCAAGCGCAGCTGCCGCCTGGGTCCACGATTGGGTCCTCTACTACCCGGCGGTCGCGCTCGATCTCCAGATCGCCCGCGGGATCGCCATGGCAATCTCGGCAATCGTGATCGTGGCGCTGGGTTCGCGGGCCCTTGCTCGCTCGCTGCGGCGGGCGGGTGTGCTCGAAGGGTTTCCGTCCTGAGCGTGCCAAACGGGCGTGCGAGTCCGCCGGCGATCGTCGCCGAGCAGCTCACGTTTCAGTACCACGGTGCCGATCGGCCGGCGGTATCCGGTGTCACCTTCCGGATCGATCCCGGCGGCCTCCTGCTGCTGGTCGGGCCGTCCGGTTCCGGCAAGAGCACGCTCGCCCGCATGCTCACCAGCCTGATCCCGCGTGACATCCCCGGCTTGGTGGCCGGGTTGCTGCGCATCGGCGAACTCGATGTCACTGCCGCCGGACGCGGCGAGGCCGCCGCGACGGTGGGAATCGTGTTTCAGGACCCTGGCAGCCAGCTGGTCATGGACCGTGCCGAGGATGACGTGGCCTTCGGCCTCGAGAACCGGGCGTGGCAGCTGGATGCCATGCGGCGACGCGTTCCTGAGGCCCTGATCGAGGTCGGCCTCGGCGGGTTCGAACGGCGCCGCGGGACCCGCCTTTCGGGCGGGGAGCAGCAGCGCCTTGCGATCGCAGGCGTCCTCGCGCCATGGCCGGGCGTGCTCGTTCTCGATGAACCAACGGCCAATCTGGATCCGATCGGCGCTGCCCGG
Source organism: uncultured Anaerolinea sp. (assembly GCA_964580175.1). Lineage (GTDB taxonomy): Bacteria > Chloroflexota > Limnocylindria > Limnocylindrales > CSP1-4 > UBA5189. The sequence continues at coordinate 2,516 of CAZOJS010000213.1, forward strand.
CTCTTCGAGCGTCTCACGGTTCTTCGGGACCAACGAACCACGACGATCGTGCTCATCGAGCATCGGGCTGAGTTCGCGTGGCCGCTGGCCGATCTTGTCCTTGCCCTTGACGCCGCTGGGAGGCCGATCGACGCCGGCGCACCCGCGGCGGTCCTGGCTCGTTCCCGTCCGCGTCTGGCCCGAGAGGGGATCTGGCTGCCCGCCGCCGACACGGTGGAGCCATCGAACGCGGCCCAACCGGCGGGCCGGCGGCACACCGCCGTCCCCGGGCGCGAGATCGTCGCGCTCCGTCGCGCTCGTTTCGGCTACGAGCGGGGAGCACCGGTCGTGCGTGACGCGGACTTCTCGATCGCCGCCGGCGAGCGGGTTGCGCTGGTCGGGCCGAATGGGAGCGGGAAGTCCACCCTGTTGCGTCTCATGGCCGGACTGCTCCGTCCGAGCGCTGGGTCCGTCCGGCTCGATGGACACGACCCGTCCCGCCTTCGACCGGCCGCTCTCGCCGACCTGTGTGGCTACGTATTTCAGGATCCGGAGCTTGGCTTCATCGCCGACACGGTCGGCGCGGAGGTCGCGGCTGGCCTGGCCCCCTCCGACGCACAGCGGGCGGCTGCGCTCCTGGAGCAGCTCGGCCTGCCCGTATCCCGGTTTGGCGATCGGAGCCCGTACCAGCTCTCGGGCGGCGAGCAACGGCGCCTGTCTGTCGCCGCGGCGCTGGCAAGGCGGCCGCCCGTCCTGGTGCTCGATGAGCCAACGTTTGGACAGGACCGGCGCGGATGGGAGGCGATGGCGGCCATCGTTGATGAGCTCGTCGACGATGGAACCGCGGTCATCGCCGCTACTCACGACCCGTCCTTCGCCGAGCGCGTGGCGAATCGGCGTATCGAGATGGCGGACGGCTGGATCGTGGCCGACGACGCCATTGGCAGTGGGACGGCGGCCACAAGCCTTGGCCTGGAGCAGGACTGATGCTGAGCTCCGTCGAGGTGACCGATGCCCAGGCACGGAGTGTTCTCGGGCGGACGAGCCCGCTGGTGAAGCTGGGTGTGGCGCTCGCCTGGCTGATCGGTTTGGCGTTCACACTCGAGCCAGGGCCGCCGCTTGCCCTTGCCCTGGTCGCCCTCGTGGCGGGAGTCACGATCGGCCGCCTTGGCGTCCGGCAGCTGGTACGCGGCCTCGTTCCCCTCGCCGCCGCGGCCGCCTCGATCGCCCTGGCGAACCTGATCTTTTCGGCGGCGAATACTGATCCCACGGCGACCGAGCTCGTGCGCATCGGGCCGCTGAGGATCACCAGCGAGGCCGTGGCGGCCGCGGCCGCGCTCGGTGCCCGGGTCATTGCGATCGTAATCACGGGCGTGGTGTTCACCCAGACCACAGATCCAACACGCCTCGTCGACGCGCTCGTTCAGCAGGGCCGCGTGTCGGCCCGCTTCGCCTACGGAGCTCTGGCGGCGTACCAGGCCATGCCTCGCCTCGGGGAAGACCTGGCGACCCTGCGCCAGGCGCGCCGCGTTCGCGGTCTCGCGCGGACCTGGCATCCCCGCCTGCTGGTCGGGTTGCTGGTGCGCTCAATTCGTCATGCCGACCAGCTCGCGCTGGCGATGGACGCCCGAGCCTTCGGGACCTGTCCGCGGACCGACTTCCGGCCGATCCATTGGGGCTGGACGGACCTCGCGGTGGGGATCGGGGGCATTGCCGTGGTCCTCCTCGCCCTGCTTCGGTAGAGTCGCGCCGGCTGGAAGATCGGCCCGGCCCTCATGGCCGGCAATACGGTCGTCCTCAATCCGTCCGCCCGGACACCGCTCAGCGCGCTCGTCCTGGCGGAGATCGCCGCGGGGATCCTGCCGCCCGGCGTCCTCAATGTCATCACCGGCACCGGGGCCGCCATCGGCGACCATCTCGTCGGACATCCCAAGGTCGGGATGATCTCGGTCACGGGCGACACGGACACCGGCAAGCACATCGCCAGGGTCGCCGCCGACCACGTGAAGCGGCTGCACCTGGAGCTCGGCGGCAAGGCGCCCGTCGTGGTCTTCGACGACGCCGACGTCGAGGCCGTCATCGAGAACCTCAAGCTCTTCTCCTTCTGGAATTCAGGCCAGGACTGCACTGCACCGTGTCGCGTGATCACCGGGCCCAAGATCCACGAGCGGTTCGTGGCCGATCTCGCCAGCGCTGTCAAGACCATCAAGTGGGGCGACCCGGCCGAGGGTGACGAAATCGAGATGGGGTCGCTCATCGCCAAGGCCCAGGCCGACAAGGTCGAGGGGATGGTGGATCGGGCGAAGTCCGGCGCCGAGATCGTCGTCGGGGGCCACCGGCCGAACCGGCCCGGAGCCTACTTCGAGCCGACCGTTATCGCCGGGCCCGACCAGAAGAGCGAGGTCGTCCAGGACGAGATCTTCGGACCGGTCGTCACGGTCCAGCGCTTCAGCGACGAGGATCAGGCGATTGCGTGGGCGAACGACGTCCGGTTCGGGCTGGCCGCGTCGGTCTGGACGAGCGACATCGGCCGGGCCATGCGGGTCGCCAGGGCCATCCAGTTCGGCACGGTCTGGATCAACGACCACTTCACGCTGGTCTCCGAGATGCCGCACGGTGGCTTCAAGGAATCGGGCTACGGCAAGGACCAGTCGATGTACGCGATCGAGGACTACACGATCGTCAAGCACGTGATGCTCAAGATCTGATCGATCGGACAGGCGCCGGAGCCGCGGCAGTCCGGGCCGGCGGCTTGAGCGAGCAGGCGGCTTGAGCGAGCAGGCGGCGAGGCGAGCTCCCGAAACACCAGATACGAACCCGGTTCGTGGTACGTGCGGATTCTTCACGTCGCGACCACCTTGGCCCGCCCGAAGCCGATCGGCGCCCGTTCAGCGAGGCGTCGCGATGCCCGCAGGTGTACCTGCGCGGGTCGATTCCGGTACTTACCACGAACCCAGTTCGTAATTGGGCGCGAATCCACCCGATTCGCCGGTTACCACGAACCCCATTCGTATCTAGAGCGGCAGCCGCCAGCCACGCAGCCCTACGCCGGGGCGCAGAAGGGCTTGGACCACGTGACGGCCGCCGCCCCGCAGACGGAAGCAGCTTCCGGACGGGCTTGCCGTGCCGAAGTCACGCGGGCACTCACCCGACCAGCGCGCGAACCTCGGGCATGCGTCGGATGGTCTCGAGATCGAACGGATTGCGGAAGATCCAGAGGACCTCCTCGATCCCGACTTCGGCGTACCTGCGGATGAAGTCCGCGACGAGCTCCGGTGGTCCGCCGACGCCGAGGCCTCGCGGGGACCCGTCGGAGCCGATCCGGCCGCGGATCCCGTGGATGTCCACGACTTCGTCGAACGCCGCGTTGGCCGCGGCCTCGGTGTCGCGGATGACGACCTCGATCGAGACCGTCCGACTGATGGCCTCAAACGGCCGCCCCACCTCGGCGCAGCGTTCGGCGAGTACGGCACAGGTCTGCGCGATCCGCTCCGGCGTTCCGTAGCCGTTCCAGCGATCGGCGTACCGGGCCGTCGTGCGTAGGGTCTTCTGCTTGCCGGACCCGCCGATGAGGATCGGCAGGGGCTGCCGAATCGGCCGTGGCTCGCAGAGTGCATCGATCATGTGGTAGAACCGCCCGACGTGGGTGACCAGCTCGCCGTCCAGAAGCCGGCGGATCAGACCAACTGCCTCGTCGAGCCGGTCGAGCCGCTCCCCGAAACCAGTCCCGAAGTCGATTCCGAACGCCTCGTGCTCGCGCTCGAACCAGCCGCCCCCGATCCCCAGGACGGCCCGGCCCCCGGAGAGGTGATCCAGGGTTGTCGCCAACTTCGCCGTGTGGCCCGGGTTGCGGAAGGTGTTGGCGGAGACCATCAGGCCGAGGTCCGCGCGCGCGGTAAGGGGTGCGAGCGCGGCCAGCGTCGTCCAGCCCTCGAGCTTCGCGCTCCGCCAGTCGCCTTCGTCCGAGAGAAGGTGATCATCCAGCCAGATCGCGTCGAAGCCTGAGGACTCGGCCGCCAGGCAGGCATCACGCAGCGACGGCCAGTCAGTTCGCTGAATCCAGTACGCCGCGCCGAGTCTCATGGCCGGTATCGTACGACCGTGGCCATCGGTGCTCGCCCCCGTGCTCGCCCCCGTGCTCGCCCCCGTGCCGTATCCCCCGTGTCGTGACCCCCATGCCGTGAACCACGTGACCTCCGTGCCCGCCCCCGCCACCCAGTCGACAGCCCTCGCCTTCCGCGACGCGATCGTCGCCTGGTATGCCGCGCACGGTCGCGAACTGGCATTTCGCGGGACGGCGGATCCGTACGCGATTCTCGTGTCCGAGGCAATGGCGCAGCAGACCCAGGCAGCCCGGGCGGCCGAGTATTGGGTTCGATTTCTGGTCGAATTCCCGACCGTGCAGGCCCTTGCCGGAGCCACCCCCGCCGCGGTCCTGCGCGCCTGGCGAGGACTCGGCTACAACCGTCGCGCCCTGGCGTTGCGCCGGGCCGCCGTCGTGATCGTGGAAGAGCATGGTGGCCAGGTTCCACGTGACCTGGCGGCCCTGCGACGCCTTCCCGGGGTCGGACCGTATACCGCCCGAGCGGTCGCAGCCCTCGCCTTCAGCCAGCCCGTCGGCGCGGTTGATGTCAACGTCCGCCGCGTCCTGTCCCGGGCCTTCGGCGGATCGCTCGATGCGTTCTCGACGGCTCAACTGCAGGAGGTTGCCGACTCGATCGTGCCGCCGCAGGCGCCGGGCGCCTGGACCCACGCGTTGATGGACGTGGGAGCCACGTTCTGCCATCCCGTTGCGCCGCGCTGCGAGGCGTGTCCGGCCGCGTCTGCCTGCCGGGCGGCTTTGCAGGGGACCGCCGAGGTTCGGTCGGTCGCGGGCGGACCGATGCCGAGGAAGTCAGCACGAGCCCTCCATGAACGGCCGGCCCCGTTCGAGTCGACCAGCCGCTGGCTGCGCGGGCGTTTGCTCGACCTGACCCGGGACGCGCCCGGCGAATCCTGGGTTGCGGTCCCTCTCGCGATCGGAGCCCACGACGTCATGGCGATCCGCGCCGCGATCGAGTCCATGTCCCGGGAGGGTCTCCTCGAGCGGCATCCGGAGGCAGCGGACAAGATCCGGCTACCGATCCGATAACGCTCGGCTACGCTTCCCACTGCCGTGAAAGCCGCAGCCACCCTCCCGGGCGCCGATTCCACACCGCTCCCTGCGGATGACGCCGCCCTCTTCGAGATGGATCTACGCGGGCTTCGCCGTCGCTGGGCTGCCGCGGCCGCGCGTGTCCCAATCGGTGCCGAGGCGATGGCTGGGGAGGATCGCCGCGCGCATGCATTCGGCATGCCCGGCGAGCGATTGATGGAGCATGCCGGAGCGGCTGTCGCCGCGGCCACCCGCGCCCTGGCCGATGCGACCGGGCGTCTGGGTCGAGGTCCGGTGCTCATTCTGTGCGGCCCCGGCAACAATGGCGGCGACGGATTCGTCGCGGGGCGGCGCCTCGCCAGGGCGGGGATGGACGTCATCGTCGCGCTCGTGGCGTCGATCGCTCGGCCAACCACGGCTGACGCCGCGCGAAACTGGGATCGCCTCGCGTCGGAACCCCGGGTGACCAGGGTCCACGCGTCGTCGGCTCGCGAACTGACAATCCTCGGTGCCGACGTGGATCGGGCCTCGATCGTGGTCGACGCGCTGCTCGGCTCCGGCGGACGCGGCGCGCTTCGTGAGCCGATCCGGGGCGCCGTCGACCTGATTGGGCGCGCCCGTCTCGCGGGTGTGCCGGTGGTGGCCGTGGATACGCCAACTGTCGTTGATCTCTCCTCTGGCGACGCCTCCGATCCGGTGGCCCAAGCCGATCTGACCGTCACCTTTCATCGTCCAAAGACCGGCCTTCGCACCAAACGAGGGGCCGCGCTCGCCGGCAAGGTCCTCGTGGCGCCCATCGGGATCCCGGCGGAGGCGGACCGTGGCTGATCGCACAGAGCCCGGGTTTCGTCAGGTCGCGCTCGTCGCTGCGGGAGCCGTGGCCGTGGTGCTCGGGGCGGCCGTCCTGACCGGCTATCTGCCGGAGGCGATCCAGCGCATCGTCTTCCACGCGCCGGTCACGATCGTCGTCCTCCTGGCCGGCACGTCGTACGTGCTGTGGCGCGTGGCCACGCGTCGCCCGCCCGAGGGCTGAGCATGGCCGACCGTGCGTTGGTCGCGCCAGCGGCCCGGGCCTCGACCATCAGCCAGCTCTCCAGCGAGCGGTTCGACGTCCTCATCGTCGGTGGCGGCGTGGTCGGTTCGGGTGCCCTGCTCGATGCCACGAGCCGTGGCCTCAGAGCCGCCCTGATCGAGCAGGCGGACATCGCGGCCGGGACGTCCGGCCGCTCGTCGCGCCTGATCCATGGCGGCCTGCGCTACCTCGAGCAACTCCACTTCGGACTGGTTGCCGAGGCGCTCGATGAGCGGGCGCGGCTGCTCCGGATCGCCCCACACCTGGTCAAGCTGGAGCCATTCCTCTTTCCGATCTATGGCTGGCCCCTGATTCATCAGGGCTTCTACGGCGCCGGGATCTTCATGTACGACCTGCTTGGCTCGCGCCACGGCGCCGGCTTCGCCCGGCACATGCGACCCGCGGCGGCGCTCGAGTTCGCGCCTCAGCTCCGGGCCGAGGGGCTGCAGGCCGGGATCCTCTACCACGACGGGGTCGAGGACGACGCGCGCTTCACCCTCGCCGTCCTGCGCACCGCGACCGGCCTCGGCGCAGTCGCCGCCACGAGAGTTCGGGCCGAGGCCCCGCTGCTCGAGGCGGGTCACGCCATCGGCGTACGGGCACGCGACCTTGCTACCGGTGCGGACTTGGAGATCCGGGCGGCCCGGGTGGTCGACGCCACCGGGGTCTGGGCCGCACATCCGGATGCGCGCTTCGCACCCGTTCCGGGGGGAGGCCGAGTCGTGCCCAGCCGCGGCGGCCACATCGTGATCCGTCGAGATCGGCTGAAGGCCGCCGGCGGGATGACCCTGCGGATCCCGGGTCGCGTCGTGTTCATCATCCCGTGGCCGAATCACTGGCTGATCGGAACCACCGACCACGAGGATGAACGGCCACCCGCACGCCCGTCAGCGTTGAACGAGGACGTGGACGAGCTGCTCGAGGTGGTCAATCAGCAGATGACCCTCGGGCTGTCCCGGGATGACATCCTCGGGACCTACGCCGGCCTGCGACCCCTGATCGGTGACGTGGGCGGATCCACCGTGAAGGCGTCCCGCGAGCACAGAGTCACCACGGATCCGTCTGGAATCGTCCGGATCGGCGGCGGCAAATACACGACCTACCGGATCATGGCGCGCGACACGATCGACGCTGTGCTGGGTCCGGACGCCGCCCGCGGGCGTCCATCGCAGACGGACGAACTGCCACTGGTGGGAGCCGCTCCGCTCGCGGATCTGGCCGTGCTGGCGGCGCGGCTCGAGCGCGAGGCCGGGCTGGCCGGGCTGTCCGGCCCGCTCGCCCGCCGACTCGTGGATCGCCATGGGACCGTAGCCGAGGCGGTTATCGCGCTCGCCCGCGAACGCGACCTGCTGCGACCGCTTGGAACGGAGACCGAGCACCTGGAGGTTGAGGTCGTGTGGGCCGCCACCACGGAACTGGCCGGCTCGCTGGACGATGTCCTGAGCCGACGGATGCGCCTCGCCCAGGAACTGCCGGATCGCGGTGCGTCGATCGCTCCGCGTGTGGCGGAGCTTCTCGGCGCCGAGCTGGGCTGGGACCCGTCGCGGCAGGCTGACGAGGTGCGCTCGTATCTCGCTGGCGCACGGATCGAGTACGGCGTCCCGGGACGCTGAAGGCCGTGGCCGACGATCGCCTCATCCTCGCGCTCGACCAGGGGACGACGTCATCGCGTGCGATCGCCTTCGGGCGTGACGGCCGGCCCGTGGCCTCGGCCCAGCAGCCGTTCGAGCAGCGGTTCCCATCGCCCGGCCATGTGACCCATGACCCCGAGGCGATCTGGACCTCGCAGCTCCAGGCAGCACGGCGGGTTGTGGCCGAAGTCGGCGGGCCGGAACGGATCGCGGCGATCGGGATCACGAATCAACGCGAAACCACCATCGTCTGGGATCGCGCGACCGGGCGACCCGTGGCTGACGCGATCGTCTGGCAGAGCCGGATCACGGCGCCGGCGTGTGAGGCACTCCGCGCCCGCGGTCTTGAGGCCACCTTTCGCGAGCGGACCGGGCTCCCGCTGGATGCCTATTTCTCGGGCCCCAAGATCGCCCACATCCTCGATGCGGAGCCCGGCCTGCGGGTCCGAGCGGAGGCCGGCACACTCGCGTTCGGCACGGTCGACAGCTTCCTGGTCTGGCGTCTGACCGGCGGCCGCCACCACGTGACCGACGTCTCGAACGCGAGCCGGACGCTCCTCTTCAACATCCACTCCCTGGCCTGGGATCCGGAGCTGCTCGAACTCGTCGGCGTCCCGTCGGCGACCCTGCCGCGCGTTGTGCCGAGTTCTGGTGTCGTGGGAGAGACCGATCCCGAGCTGTTCGGGCGGCCGATCCTCATCGCTGCCCTGGCGGGCGACCAGCAGGCTGCGACCTTTGGGCAAGCCTGCTTTGATCCGGGCCAGGCGAAGACCACCTACGGGACCGGCGCGTTCCTGCTGCTCAATACGGGCACCGCGCCAGTCGTGTCGAAGCATCGTCTGGTGACGACGATCGCCTGGCAACTCGAATCGAACGGCCCGGTCACCTATGCCCTCGAGGGCTCGGTGTTTGTGGCCGGCGCGGCGGTCCAGTGGCTCCGTGACGGCCTGCGGGCATTCGAATCTTCGGAGGGGATCGAAGCGCTCGCGGGGCAGGCGGTCGATACGGGCGGGGTCGTGGTCGTACCCGCGTTCACCGGGCTCGGAGCACCGTACTGGGACCCGGACGCGCGAGGGGCGATCCTCGGGATCACACGCGGGACCGGCCTTCCGGAGATCGCACTGGCTACGCTCGATTCGATCGTCCAGCAGGTTGCCGATGTCGTCGGCGCGATGGCCGCCGACATGGGCGCATTGCCGGCCGCCCTCCGGGTCGACGGTGGCGCCGCTCGGAATGACGCGTTGCTCCAGGCGCAGGCCGACCTGCTCGATCTCCGGGTGGAGCGGCCGCAGGTGACGGAGACGACGGCACTGGGGGCGGCGTACCTGGCCGGAATCGCCACGGGTTATTGGCCCGGACTCGATGCCTTGCGCTCGAACTGGGTGCTCGACCGGGCGTTCCTGCCGAACATGGCTGCCGACGAGCGCGCCGAGCGGCGGCGGATCTGGGCGCGGGCCGTCGATCGAGTTCGCGGCTGGGCTAGCCCCGACTGAGGTCGGCCGCCAGTCGCGCCCTGTCCTGCCCTCGGCGCGGACCGCTCTCAAAGCGCAGCGCCGGTGCCTTCAGAAATCAGGGCTAGGCAGGTTGGCCGATACCGTCTATGCTCCGCGTCGCCCAGTGTCACGGCACGGTCCGTGACGGCATACGCGTAGACGACCACGAACCGGACTCCTCTCACGGCTGACGCGAGAACCCGAACGGCATCGCGGCGGCTACCGAGAGGAGTTCTCGTTTGTACAACGACAAAAACCTGACCTGTGCAGATTGCGGACAGGAGTTCGTCTTCACCGCATCTGAGCAGGACTTTTACGCGCAGCGTGGCTTCACCGAGCCACGTCGCTGCCCGTCCTGTCGAGCCAGCCGCAAGGCTGCTCGTGGGTCGAGCGGCGCGGGCTACGGCTCGAGCGGCGATTACGGCTCGTCCGGCGGCTATTCGGCCGGCGGCAGCTACAGCGCCGGCGGTGGCGGCGGATACAGTGGTGGCGGCGGTGGTGGTGGCTACGGCGACCGCGATCGCGGCACTCGCGAAATGTTCGCGGCAACCTGCTCCAATTGCGGCAACGAGGCCAAGGTCCCGTTCCGCCCGACGAGCGGCAAGCCGGTTTACTGCTCCGATTGTTTCCGGACGATGCGGGGCTAGTTCTCTCCTCTCGGCACGCGGGCCCACCGGGGGTCCGCGGTAACCAGAGTCCAGATAGCGACCCGGGCAGTCAGCCGGCCCGGGTCGTTTCGATTCCCGGGGTAGTGACATGACGCGAGCCCGAGGCCCCGGGCGAGGCGCGGCGCCGCCCAGACCAGCCCGGCGAGGTTCGGCGCCGCCCGGCGAGGCCAGGTGCCCGGCCCAGCCCGGCGAGGCGCGGCGCCGCCCAGCCCGGCCCGGCGAGGCCCGGCCCAGCCCAGCCCGGCGAGGCGCGGCGCCGCCCAGGTGCAAATACGAACCCCCTTCGTGTTCCGTGCGGTTCCACCACTTCTCGAGCCCTCAGCACGGCGGCGTCGGTCGTGTCCCGTGGAGTGGTGGACTTTGAGCGATCCGTCGTGAGTCCCAGCGATGGGTTCGGCGGCGTCGGTCAGGACGCCAGCAGCAGGCTCTTCGC
>CAZOJS010000214.1:0-2701 GCA_964580175.1 uncultured Anaerolinea sp.
CGGGGCGTTCGGGGCCCTCGCGTTCGGGATCGGGACCTCCGAGGTGGAGATGGTCCTCGCGACCCAGACCCTCCTCCAACGCAAGCCAAATACCTATGAAGTCCGGGTGGATGGAACCCTCGCGGCCGGCGTGAGCGCCAAGGACATCATCCTCGCCCTCATCGCGCGGATCGGGATCGCGGGCGGTACCGGCCACGTGTTCGAGTACCGCGGCGAGGCCATCCGGGCGCTGACGATGGAACAGCGGATGACCATCTGCAACATGAGCATCGAGGGTGGCGCGAGGGCCGGTCTGATTGCCCCGGATGACACGACGTTCGAGTATCTGCACGGTCGGACGCACGCACCGCACGGACCTGCCTGGGACGAAGCCGTCGCCCGCTGGCGGTCCCTCCGTACCGATGACGGCGCAACCTACGACAAGTCGATCGTCATCGACGCCTCGGCACTCGAGCCCATGGTCACCTACGGCACGAACCCCGGCATGGGCATCCCGATCAGCGGGCGCGTCCCGGATCCGGCCGCCACGGCCGACCCGGCTCAGCGACGCGCCCTTCAACGCGCCCTCGAGTACATGAACCTGACGCCCGGCCAGACGATCCTCGGGCAACCCGTGGACGTCGTGTTCATCGGGAGCTGCACGAACGGCCGGATCAGTGACCTGCGTCTGGCCGCCGCGGCCCTCAGGGGCCGCCGGGTCGCGCCGAACGTCAAGATGATGATTGTGCCCGGGTCGGACGAGGTGAAGCGAGAGGCGGAGGCCGAGGGACTCCACGAGATCTTCCGCGCCGCCGGCGCCGACTGGCGCGAGGCCGGCTGCTCCATGTGCATCGCGATGAACGGTGATCAGCTGTCGCCCGGTCAGTACGCGGTCAGTACGTCCAACCGCAACTTTGAGGGTCGGCAGGGCAAGGGCGGCCGGACGTTCCTCGCCTCGCCGCTGACGGCGGCCGCGTCGGCCATCGCCGGTATGGTTGCCGACCCGCGACTCCTTCCGGGCATTGAGTCCGCAGCCGGAATCGGAGGGCGCTGATCATGGCCGAACCGTTCCACGGCTTCAGGTCAAAGGTGGTCCCGCTCCCGGCTGAGAACGTGGACACGGACCAGTGCGTCCCGGCGCGCTTCCTCAAGATCACCGACAAGGCGGGCCTGGCCGACGTCCTCTTCCGGGACTGGCGCTTCAACGAGGACGGCTCGCTCAAGGACCCGCCGTTCATTCTCGATCAGCCGGGGATGGCCGGCCGGAACATCCTCCTCGTCGGCGATAACTTCGGGACGGGCTCGTCTCGCGAGCATGCGCCATGGGCCATGGCCGCCTGGGGAATCCGCGCGGTGATCTCGACCAGCTTTGCCGACATCTTCCGGAGCAACGCCCTCAAGAACGGGGTGCTGCCGATTGCCGTCGATCCGGAGACCCACGCCCACGTCTTTGCCCTTATCGACGACGATCCCGACTCCGAGCTCACGATCGATCTGGCCGAGCAGGGGATCCTCCTCCCCGACGGCACGACGATTGACTTCGACGTGGACACCTTCGCGAAGCTGATGCTCATGCGCGGCACCGATGAGATGGGCTACCTGCTGGACAAGCTCCCCGCCATCGATGCCTGGGACGCAATGCACCCCGGCCGCGTGGACACCCGACCAGAGGGCGCCGCGCCCGCCTGACGACCGGGACGATCGCGAGGACCGCGTCCTACGGTGCCGTGACCACGAGCGTTCCGACCATGCCGGCCTCGGCGTGACCCGGGATCGTGCACAGGATCTCGTACGTACCGGGTGCATCGATCACGAAGCGGAGTTTCGCGGTCTGCCCGGGCCGCGCGGGGACGTCCACATTCGCGATCCCCGCAACCATCCAGTCGTGAATGACGGTGTCGTCATTGGTGAACTCGATGACGACCCACTCCCCGGCCCGCACGGTGACCTCGGCGGGCTCGAAGCGGAAGTCCCGCGCCGTGATCTCCACCCGCTGGCTGACGCCATCGATTGCTCGGTCGGCCGCCAGGACCCCGCCGGCAATCGCGAGCGCCAGCACGGCCACGCCGACGAGGAAGGCGCCGTCCCGGATCAGCCCCAGTGGGCCGCGACGCAGCGTCCGGACATGTCCCGGGCGCACGTCGACGGACCGGAGGCGGAGCGAATTGGTCACGACCGACACGGATGAGAGGGCCATTGCCCCGGCGGCCAGGGCGGGGTTCAGCGTCACCCCGAAGGCTGGATAGAGCACGCCCATCGCAACCGGGATGAGGAGCACGTTGTAGGCGAACGCCCAGAACAGGTTCTGGCGGACGACCCGAATCGTAGCTCGGGACAGCCCGATCGCCGAGGCCACCAGCCGCGGATCCCCGCCGACGAGGGTGACGTCGGACGCTTCGATGGCGACGTCCGCTCCGGTCCCGATCGCGATGCCGATGTCAGCACGGGCCAGGGCGGGCGCATCGTTGATCCCGTCACCGACCATGGCCACCTTGCGACCTTCGCCCTGCAGGCGCTCGATCATCGCGTCCTTGTCCGCCGGCAGGACCTCCGCGATGACGCGGTCCATCGGGATCCCGACCTGGCGCGCCACCGATTCGGCGGTGAGCCGGCCGTCGCCGGTGAGCAACCGCACGTCAAGGTCCATCGCGCGCAGCAGGCGGATCGCCTCCGCGGACTCGGCCTTGACCGGATCCGTGATGGTGAACAGGCCGCCCAGCGT
>CAZOJS010000215.1:0-8428 GCA_964580175.1 uncultured Anaerolinea sp.
CCTGGGTCCGATATTCGTCCCATTCAGCCCGCTTGGCCTCGACGAAGTGCCCGTAGACGTGCTCGCCGAGGGCCTCGCGGATGACCTCGTCCTTCTCGAGCTCCTCGAGCGCCTCACCGAGGGTGCCGGGCAGCTCACGGATCGCCTTTGAGGCGATCGTGGCCGCGTCCATCTCGAACAGGGACTCCTCGACCGGCGCGGCCAGGGTCATCCCCTTCCCGACGCCGTCCAGGCCGGCCGCGACCATGGCCGCGAACGCCAGGTAGGTGTTGGATGAGGGATCCGGGCAGCGGACCTCGGCCCGCGTGCCCTCGATGGACTTGCCGGGCGAGATCATCGGGACGCGAATGAGGGCCGACCGGTTGGTCCGGCCCCAGGTGATGTACGTCGGAGCTTCGTAGCCCGGAACGAGCCGCTTGTAACTGTTCACGAGCGGAGCGAGCACGGCGCTCATGCCCCGGGCATGGGCGAGGATGCCGGCCATGTATGACTTCGCGAGCTCGGACAGGCCGTAGGGCGCGTCCGGATCGGCGAAGGCGTTGACCGAATCGGCAATCGAATACAGGCTCTGGTGCGTATGCATGCCCGAGCCGTTGATGCCATGGATGGGCTTTGGCATGAAGGTCGCGTACAGGCCGTGCTGCTGGGCGATCGCCTTGAGCGTGAACTTGAAGGTGATGGCGTTATCGGCCGTTTGGAGGGCATCGGCGTACTCGAAGTCGATCTCATGCTGGCCGGCGGCCACCTCGTGATGGGCGGCCTCGACCCGGATCCCGAACGCCTCCAGGGCATCGACCATGTCCTGGCGGACCTCCTGGGCGAGGTCGGTCGAGAAGTCGAAGTAACCGGCCTGATCGTGCGGGAGGGGCTCGATGCTGCCGTCCTCGCCGCGACGGAACAGGAAGAACTCGAGCTCCGGACCCATGTTGACGAGATACCCGAGCTTCTTCGCCCGCTCGACCTGCCGACGAAGGACCCAGCGCGGATCGCCGACGAACGGCTCGCCGCGTGGAGTGAAGACGTCACAGATCACCCGGGCGGTGCCGCGCGGTCCATCGCCACGCTGCCAGGGGATCTCGGCGAATGTGCGCATGTCCGGCATGAGGTACTGGTCGCTCTCGGCGATCCGGGTGAAGCCCTCGATGGACGAACCGTCGAACCACGTGCCGTGCTTGACCGAACCCTCGAGCTGGTGCATGGGAATCGTGACGGCCTTGACGTGGCCGATGATGTCGGTGAACTGGAGCTGGACGAAGCGGATGCCCTTCGATTTTGCTCCCTGAATGAGCTCGATGCCGTCAACGGCCTCGTACGGTGCGACCACGGATAGAGCCTCCTTCGGGTCGTGGAACCATGCTCCGCGACCGGCAACGATCGGTCAGAAGGCTGAACTCGAGCGCGAGCTTGTGCGCCGCGCATGAGATCAACCCGTCACAGTCTGCTGATCCGCATCCTAGCAGCCGTTGCCCGGTCGGCGCGGGCAGGTTCGCCCGTCCAGACCATACGGTTCTTAGTCTATGTGCACAACTCGAAGGGCAACCGCCAGCGACACGCGGATCTCGGGGTCGGCGAGGCGCCACCCGGTCAGCGCCTCGATCCGCCGGAGCCGGTACGCAACAGTATTCCGGTGTACGCCGAGGATCGCCGCCGATTCGTTGATCCCGCCGTAATCGAGGAGCGCCCGGAGCGTGGCCAGATGCTCACGCTGCACGTCGAGCCGACTAATCAGAAGGGGCTCGAGTAGGGTCCGAGACAGTCGCTCGCCGTCCGGAAGGTTGTGCAGGGCGCCCAGAAGCTGGTAAGCCGGTAGCCGAACGGCGCGAGCCACCTGCGGCGGTTCGGCGAGCGCCTTGGCCGCCTGGAGGGTTGTCCGTGCCTCCGCCTCCGCGGCCGGACGGTCAGTCGGTGCTCGGAATGGCCGCGATACGGAGACGGTCCGTCCGAGAAAGGTTGCAATTTGCGCGGCGAGCTCGAGGCCCTCCGGGTCACCGGTGGCGGATTCGTCGACAGCCATGACTGCCCGGATCTCGAGCGAGTCGGCGTCGCCGCGAAGCGCAAGGCGGCGGGCCGGGGCCAGGAGTCGGAGCTCTCGGCGGATGATCTCGCGCCGCTCCCGTGCCTCGGGCGTGTCGTCGTCATGGCCGGGGATCCGCTGCTGCGCGACCAGGACCACCCAGGGCGGACCGGCCGTCGGCAGCGCCTCGGCGCGACGAGTCTGATCCTGGGCCCGGCGCACGGCCTCGTCGCGGGAGAGCTCGAGGGCCAGCATGCCGGCGACCCGAGCCACACTGACCCGCTCGAGCTCACCCACGGGGCGCTCACCGAGCAGGGCGAGGCTCCCGCCTCCGCCACCAGCGCCCGGAAGTGGCACGCGCAAGGCCACGGCCTGGCGCGGGCGGGCATGGTAGCGAGCGACGGCCGCGGCTCCATCGCTGACCTCGGGCGGGGCGTACACCGCGAGCGGTTGGCCGCGACGACCCTCCAGCGCAACCGCTCGACCGAGGAACGTGGCGACCGCGCCGACCATGGCCGTCGGTCCGCCGCCATCCAGGGCGAGGCGCTCCAGACGACCCTCGAGGAGGGCGGCCTGGCGGTCCAGCTCCGCTCCCTGCGTCACCAGGAAGCCGATCACACTTCGCTCCAGGTCGGCGGCATCGGCACGCTGAATTCGAAGGGCCGGGACTTCGGCGGCAGCGAGCGCGACCGCCAACCCCTCGAGAAGATCGTCGCCCTCGTGCCTGGTCTCGCCGCGGGCCCCTTTGGGCGACGCGCCAATAGAACCTTGGGGCAGTTCGCCGGCGTCCCCCTCCACGAGCAGCAGCCCGGACACCCGCGCCGCGGCGCACGCCTCGGCGAGCGCGCGCAGCTCCTGGGGCCCTGGAGCGACGACCGTCAGGGCGGCCGCCGGCACGATGGCCAGATCCCCCGGGTCGAGCGCATCAAAGGCCGGCACGCGGGCACGCAGCACGCGCACCCAGGCGATCGGCATCGCCTGCTGGTTGGTGGCTCCGACCGACCGGGCTCCCGGCAGCATGGCTGCGGCAAGATCCGAGAGCGTGGTCACGGGGCGATGGTCCCATCGGTCGCACCGGCCTCGCCGGCCGTCGTGGTCCCACCGGTCCCATCGGTCCCAGCAGGTCCGATCGTCGCGACCCGGGCCGCGACGAGATCGTCCACCAGCCGGCCGAACTCTCGATTGAAGTCGACATAGCGATCCGAGCGTCCGACCATGGACAGCCCGCCGTCGGCGTGGAGGCGAGCCCACACGCGCCGCCTCGGCAGATAGAACCCAATCGACAGGCCCAGGATCAGGCTTCCGAACGCCCCCCACACGATCCCCTGCCCCGGATCTCGCTTGGCGATGAGCAGGGTGAAGTCGCTGAAGCTCCGGAGGGTGACGGCGAAATCGAGCGCATCGAACGACGCGGTCGCACCGCGGGTAACCGTCAGCGGGAACCCGGTTTCGACCTTGTTGGTGCCGTCCGGATTCAGGCCCGTGACGACGTAGGGCAGGAGGAGCACCGTCCCGACGCCCTGCGAGGTTCGATCGAGGAGCAACTGCAACCCGATGTCCCGACCCGGGACGGCCAGGGTGCCGAAGGGCAGCCCACCCGCGTTGTCCGTGAGCGGCACGGGTCCCGACCACAGGATTGCGCCGTCGAGAGCCCGGATCTCGAGGTCCGGAGCGGGTCCGAACCCGTTCTGATGGAACGTATAGCCGCCCGCTCGGAGCGGGTCGTTCACCCGGATCGACTTGCGGGCCAGCAGGGCGCCGTCCTGGTAGACGGACAGGTCGGTCACGAAGTCGGACGGCAGGCCTGATTCCAGGCCCGGTGCGTCGAACCCGTTGTTACGGACGAGCAGCAATCCCGGCGTCCCGATCGGCTGGACCGTCAGCGTGTCCCCATCGGCCACCACGAGTCCCTGCTCATCGCCGAATCTCGAGGTGATCGCCCCGGCGATCAGGAACAGGATGAGGCCCAGATGGGTCAGCAGGGTCGCCATCTTCACCCACCGGTGGCGGTCGCCATACAGGTAGCGGACCCGGCCCACCTCGGCGAGCCGCACACGGAAGCCATGCTTGCGAAAGACCTTCCCGACGTCCGGCGCCGTCAGAGCGGGTGCGATCTGGATGCGATCGGGCAGACGCGGATCGAAGTACGCGTCCGGCTGGATGACCCGGATCTCGGCCGACTGGCGCCACAGGCGCGGGGTCCGATCGATCGTGCACACCACGATCGAGACGATCAGAACGATGAGCCCGATGGAGAACCAGGTGGACGTGAAGACCTGGAAGAGCTGCAGGCGCTCCATGACGTTGACGACTCCGGACCCGAGCGCGGGGTCGTAGCGGGCATGAATGCCGGCCATTGCCGTCGCGTAGTCGCCGGCCGATCGAAAGGCAAAGCCCGGCAGCTGCCGGACGGTCATGCCGACGACCGCCAGGACGGCCAGCATGATGATCTGGAGGACGGCGAAGTTCACGGACGTGAGGAGCCGCCAGAGGATGAACCCGACCTTGCCGGCCGGACCGGCATTGATCCTCGTTCTCGTGGCGGACCCCGCGAGCAGATAGATGACGACTCCTGCGCCGACAAGCAACCCGAACAGCAGCGCCGGCGAGATGATGGGGCCTCGCCCTCGTCAGGCGGTCAGTGCCGGCGCGCCCGATTCGGCAGTCACCGACGCCGCGACCGCCAGTGCCTGCCGGAGGTCGGCCACGAGATCGTCGACGTCTTCGAGGCCGGCGCTCACGCGCAGCAGACCGGGACGGATCCCGCTGTCCAGGAGCTCGGACTCGGTGAGCTGACGGTGCGACGTCGAGGGCGGATGGACGACCATCGTGTGGACGCTGCCCAGCGAAGCCGTGCGCTCCGTGATTTCCAGCGCGTCGATGACGGCCTTGCCGGCCGCCCGCCCGCCCGCTACCTCGAAGGCGAGCATGCCGCCCGCCACGCCAGATCGGAACTGGCGCATGGCAACTGCGTGTTGCGGATGGGACGGCAGGCCCGGATAGAGCACGCGCTCCACGTCGGGCTGCCGCTCGAGCCAGGTGGCCAGCGCCAGGGCGTTGGCAGCGTGGCGGTCCATCCGAACGGCGAGCGTCAACATGCCGCGCAGGGCCAGGAAGGCCTCGATGGGCGCGAGCGTGGCGCCCGTGTTGACCTGCACCTGGCGGATCGCCGCGATCAGGTCGTTCGACCCGGCCACGACCCCGGCCATCAGATCGCTGTGGCCACCGATGTACTTGGTAGCCGATTCAACGACCACGTCGGCACCCAGCGCGAGAGGCCGGCAGACGTAGGTCGAGGCGAACGTGTTATCGACGATGGACACGGCTCCGGCGCCGTGGGCAAGTTCTGCGATCGCGGCGTGGTCCGTGATGAAGGTGGTCGGGTTGGCCGATGTCTCGGAGTACACCAGGCGCGTCGGCCGTTCGCGGAGCGCGACCCTGACCGCCTCGTGATCGGTCATGTCCACGAACCTGATGTCGACCCCGAAGCCGGCGAAATAAGTGCTGAACTGGATCCTCGTGGAGCCGTAGATCGCCAGCGGAGCCAGCACTCGGTCGCCGCTCCGGAGAACGGAGGCGCAGGCGGCGTGAATGGCGCCCATGCCGGAGCCGAACGCGACCCCTGCCTCGCCGCCGGCGAGTTCGGCATAGGCGTCCCCGAGGGCATTCGTGGTCGGGTTGGCCAGCCGGCTGTAGGAGAAGCCGGCCCGCACATCGGTGCCCATCGTGGCCAGCTCGTCCGAGTCCATCGAGGCGAACGTGGCGGACTGAAAGATCGGGACGGTGGTTGGACGCTGCTGCACCGCGGGTGCGTGTGAAGCGGCCCGGATCGCGCGCGTGGAGAACCCGAGCTCGGCAGGGCGCTGGTCGGAGAATTCGGAGCCGTCCGGCTCATCGCGGCTGGTCATGCCCCGATGCTACACCGGCTGCCCGGGCACCTCCGAGGTCGCGGTCTGGACGTCGGCCGGCTCGAACGACGAGGGCCCGGCCACGCGATTCCGGCCGGCTCGCTTGGACGCGTACATCGCCTGGTCTGCCTTGAGCATCAGGCCATCGGCGGTGTCGCCATCGTGCGGGCAGGCCACGACCCCGATCGAAACGGTCGGCGCCTGGTCCATCCCGGGAATGTCCAGCTCGGCGACGCTCAACCGGATCTTCTCGGCCAGTACCCAGCCTCCGGTCGGGTCCGTTTCGGGCAGCAGCGCCACAAATTCGTCGCCGCCGTAGCGTGCCGCAATGTCGATCCGTCGAACGCCGCGCCGGATCTGGTCGGCGATCGCCTGGAGCGCCGCGTCGCCGGCGTGGTGACCGTGACGGTCATTGATCACCTTGAGCTCATCCAGATCCAGCATGAGCAGGCAGAAGCCGCGACCCGAACGGGCACTGCGCGCCACTTCCCGTTCCAGGGCCGCGAAGAAGAGGGTCCTGTTGAACAGGCCCGTGAGCGGATCCACGGCCGACAGCCGGATCGCCGCATCACGAGAGCGTCGCTGCTCGCGGCCGATGACCGTGCCGGCATAGGCCAGCAGCAGCAGCGCGGTCAGGTTCACCCCGGTCGTCGCCAGCTGGATCGCGGTCGGGGCGCCGCTCCCGAGGTAGGACCCCACGATGTACCCGATCGCCGCGGCGATCGAGACGACCAGCGTGGACATCGGGCTGACGACCAGCGCCGCGGCCCCCACGATCAGCGGGAAGGCAAAGAAGAACGGGCTGGAATGCCCGCCGGTCAGGATCAGCAGGGCGGTGGCCACCACGAGGGCGACGGTGCCCTCCAGCACGGGACGCGCGGCGCCAAGGGCACGGCGTGGCAGAAGGTCGTGCACCACGAGGACGAACAGACCGGTCAGGGCAAGAAGCACGAAGATCGCCGCCGAGGTCGCGGGCCACAGGTTGGTCGTGCCCACGATCAGCGCGGCCGAACCAAGGAACGCCCAGGACACGATCCGGACGATGCGGTCGTAGCTTGATGGGGTCCCGCCTGGCTGATCGACGAGCCCGCCGATCAGGGTCCCAGGATCCAGCTCGCCGATCCCCTGGACCTCGGCATCCTCAGTCCTGTGTGCCCCGAAGATTCGGTGCCGACGGGCGAACGGCGGGCCGAAGATGGCCAGCGCCACGGCCGCGGCGATAAAAATCGTGGCCGCCACAAACCAGGGCAGCACGTCGGGTGGCATCGTCAGCGAGTCCCGAACTGGTAGGTCTGCTTGACCAGGCGCAGATAGGTGAACGTTTCGGTGTCCCGCACGCCCTCGATTTCAGGCAGGCGATCGGTCAGGAAGCGCAGCAAACCCTCGTTGTCCTCGGACACCAGCTCGATCAGGATGTCGAAGCGCCCGGTGGTGACCACGACATAATCGACCTCGGGCAGGGCCGCCAATGCATCGGCGACGGTGACCAGGCGCCCCGGCTGGCAACGGATGCCGATGAGGGCCTGCTGGAACCCGAGCTTCCCGGGATCCGCCACGCCGACGATCTGCAGAATGCCGCGATCGATGAGTCGGTTGGTCCGTGCCCGGACGGCCGCCTCGGAGACGCCGATCTCGGTCGCAATCTGGGTGAACGGCCGGCGCCCGTCCGCCTGGAGATGCTCGATGATCCGCTTGTCGAGCGGCGAGAGCTCATCTAGACGGCGCGCTCCATCCCGTCCATTGGGCATCCTGTCCTCCGCGGGGCCGCTCGACCGTGTTGACGCTATTCCACCACGCCAGGTTCACACGCGCCAGCCTGTTTCGCGCCCAGCCCGCGTTGAGGACTTCGAGAGCGCCGGTCACTCCTCGAGAGCCGCGAGCGTGATCGCACGGTCTGAGGGCCGTCTGGATTGGTCGGGGCGGCGGGATTTGAACCCACGATCTCGTGCTCCCAAAGCACGCGCGTTGCCAGGCTACGCTACGCCCCGATCGACCGATCATACGATCCCTCGAGCCAGCCGGCATCGCTCCCGCAATGTGGGGGCGTCACTCCTGACGATCAGGGTGGGACGAACGAGGCCGTCACTTTCGACGCCCGCCAGTGGGGAGCCCAACCGTTGATTCGTGGACTCGCGGAGCCTACACTCCAAGCGCCAGGACCCGATTGTGGAGCGGGCGCAAGTGCTGTACTGGCGCGGAGGAACCGCGGATGGCCAAGGGGTGGAAGTGCGCCCGCTGTTCGACGCTGAACAACGAGGCCGCGATCAACTGCTCGAATTGCCGGCTGATTCGGGGTGGCGTCGTGCCGGCCGGGCTGTATACCGCCTATCCCGCGGCCCCGACACTAGCTGAGGGCGTCGAAGTCGAGGCGCCGGCGACCGTCGATCAGATCGGCGTGGCGTCGGCCGCGACTCCACTCTGGCGACGGATCCCGATCGGATGGCTCGTAACCGGGGTGATCGTGGTGGCCGGCGGCATCGCGGGCCTGTATTTCAATGCGAGTCGT
>CAZOJS010000216.1:0-4515 GCA_964580175.1 uncultured Anaerolinea sp.
CGGATCGCCGTCGGCGAGACGGTCCTGCTGGTCACGGAGCGCGATGCCCGCTGCTCGATCACGACCCAGGACCCGGACAGCGGCGAGCGCGATCTCGACACCCTGCGGACGATCCTGCGCTACCGGGGCCCCATGCGCGACCCGAAAGGCGCGCCGAAGCCGATGTTCGGCGTCCTCGCGGAGGTTGAACAGCCGGGTCTGATCCGCCTCGGGGACGAGGTCCACGTCCTCGCCTGAGCGAGGCGATCCTCGTTCAGGCACTGCCCGACGATCAGCGGCGCATCACTGCCCGAGACTCCAGGTCCAGCCCTCCGGAGCGAGGCTCCCGTTGCTCCACATCCTCGCCTCGGAGGGTGCGAGTCTCCGCGCCCGGTGCGTTTCCGGGCGCATCCGCTTGGGCGACGAGGTCCGCGTCCTGGGCTAGCTAGCCGACCTGGCTGACCTCGAAGCTGTTGCCTTCGGAATCCTTGAACCACGCAGCGCGATTCGGACCCACCTCGAGGAGCCCGTTGACCGAGGCAATGCCGTTGCCGAAGTCATAGTCCTCGAAGACGACTCCGCGGCTGCGCAGATCGGACATGACCGCCTCGATATCGTCGACGGTCCAGCCGGCCTGAGTACTCCGCGCGGTACCTGCCATTGCCGTGTGGTAGACAAGGAGCCAGGTGCCGCCGAATTCGTACCACAGGTGCTCGACATCTTCGGCGATGGGGGTCACTCCGAGCTTGGCTTCGTACCAGACGCGTGCCCGGGCCAGATCAGACGCTGCGACGGTCGCCCGGATCGGAATTCCGGCAAGCATGGACTTCCTCCTCGTGTCTATTCGCTGAAGCGCTCTTCCTTCCAGGGGTCGGCGTCGTTGTGGTAACCGTAGCGCTCCCAGAAGCCGAGCTGGTCGTGGTCGAGGAACTCAAGGCCACGAACCCACTTCGCGCTCTTCCAGAAGTAGCGCTTCGGGACGAACAGGCGAAGCGGCCAGCCGTGCTCCTTTTCGAGCGGCTGTCCATCGAACGTGTCGGCCAGCATGACGTCGTCGTCATCGAGGACACTGAGGGGCAGATTCGCGGTGTAGCCCTGCTCCGAGTGGGCGACCACGTGCGTCGCCCCGGGTCGGACCTGTGCCAACCTCAGGATCTCCTGGATGGCCACGCCCTCCCAGACCGTATCGAGCTTCGACCAACGGGTGACGCAGTGGATATCCGTCTGAACCGTCTTGCGCGGCAGGGTCTTGAACTGATCCCAGCTAAGGGTAAGTGGCGTATCTACCTCGCCGAAGACCCTGAAGTCCCACTTCGCGAGGTCGGTGTTCGGAACGGATCCGTAGTGCAGGACGGGGAATTTCTCGGTTCGGTACTGGCCGGGCGGGATCCGGTCCATGACCGCAGGGTCCTGCGTCTGATTGCCAAAAAGCCGTTCGAACATGCGCTTCTCCGTTGGTTGAGACCGTCAGTATCGTCCCACACGGTGACGAGGTTGTGACAGCCGAGGCCGGATGGTCAGGAGCCCCCGGCCGAGGGCCGGGGGCTCCTGATTGCTTCGGAACCTGCTGGGTCAGGGTGCTGGATTGGCGAGATCGCTGATCGTGATGAGGCCGTACTTGTCGGCCGTTTCCTTGGTGACCACGAACCCGTTCTGGTCGGTCGCGGACGCGTAGTCGAGGGCGACCAGCCCGCCCATCGCACCGAGGTGCTCGTTGAGCTTGGCCACCGTGGCGGCAGGATCGGTGGACGCCTCTCCGGCCCCCTTGTTCACGAATTCGAGAACCGTGGCGGCGTATTCGGCGAGGATGTCGATCTCGCCGGACTCGAGCGCCGGAAAGACGATCTCGCGATTGCCGAGCTGGAACTTCCGTTCGACAGTGAGCCCGGCATTCTCGAGAACCTGGGCGTAGATCTCGCCGAGGATCTCCTGCTCGTAGAAGTTCGTGGAACCGACCTTGACGGTCCCTGAACCACTCGAGAACGAGAACCCCTGCCCATCCACCCAGGCCTTCGCGACGGCTGCCGCAGCCTTGTTGTCGATGGTGACCTGCTTGTTGAGATCGGTCAGCGTCGCCTGGTCCATCCTGGCCATGACGGCATTGAGGGCGTCCTTGATCACCGGGTTGGCATCGAGGGCTGCCTGGCGCACGACCGGGACAAGGTTGTCGGCGAGCTGGAGCTGCTTGTCATCCTGCAGCAGGATGAAGCCGTTCACGGCGATCGCCGGATCGGACGTGAAGAGCAGGCCAACCTGCGCGTCGCCCCGCTTGAGCGCCTCGATCGTAATCGGGCCGCCCGGGTCGGTAGCCTTGAATTCCTTGAACGTGATCCCGTACTTCTCGGTCAGCCCCTTGAGGCAGAACGGACGCTCGGGACACTCCGGCGGGCCGGCCAGCACGAGCTGGCTGGCGATGGTCCCCTTCGATGCCTGGCTGCCCCCTCCCAGCGAGCACGCGCTCACGATGAGCGCGAGGATCGCTGCCCCGAGGGCGGCCGTGCGGATGGTCCGCATTGGGTCGTCTCCTTCCTTCCCGCCCGCGCGAACCTCGTCGCGGCCTGGGCGAGCGACGAACATAGCAGAGGTCCCGTGTCGGCACTGTGACGGACCCTACGCTCGCTGCGGTCAGGTCAGATGGCGGCCGGTTCCCGAGGCCGCGCCGGGCGACCGAACGCGTCGCCCGTCGCCGTGCCGGCCCGTCTTTCGAACCATCGCTGCGCCCGGCTGAAGGCGCGATCCGTGCCCAGAGCCAGGATGGCGACGAGCAGCGCGCCACCGAGCAGCCGGTCGTTCTCGCGGAGCGCGAAGCCGTCCACGATGTACCGGCCCAGCCCACCTCCGGCAACGAGCGCAGCCAGCGTGGCCGTCGCCACGACCTGAACAGCGGACGTCCGGAGCCCGACGGTGATCGCGGGTAGGGCAGCCGGCAGCTCAACCTCCATCAGCACCTCCCGACCCGTCATGCCCATCGCTCGACCGGCTTCAACCGTGTCCGCGTCGACATCGCGAATTCCGGACACCGTGTTGACGAGGATCGGCGGAATGGCCAGCAGCACGAGCGCGGGCAGGGCGCTTGAGAAGCCGAGGCCGAAGAGCGGCACGAACAGGATCAGCAGTGCGTAGGACGGCACCGCCCGGCCCAGCCCGGCGACGGCTGTCGCGACTCGCTCGGCCCGGCCTGTATGGCCGACGGCCAGCCCTGCCGGCAGGGCGATCGCGACGGCCACGGCCACGGCCACCACGGACAGGAGCACGTGTTCGCCGACGCGCCACGGAATGCCATTGGCCCCCGTCCAGTGATCGGGATCGAGGAACCAGGCTGCGATCACGCTCAGAAGATCCATCAGCGACCCCGTACCCGGCTCCACGGCGCAACAGCCCGCCCTGCCCAGCTCAGCCCCAGATCCGCGGCGAGGCCAAGGGCAACGGTCAGCACAAATCCGACGAGCACGAGCGTGTCGTTCCGGAAGTTGTAGCCGCGCAGCATCACCTGCCCGAGGCCACCGAACCCGATGAGCGCGGTGACCATGACCAGCCCGATCGTGGTCACGGTGGCGATCCGGATCCCGGCCATGATGAGGGGCAGCGCCAGAGGCAGTTCAACCTGCCAGAGACGACGAAATCGACCGTAGCCCATGCCGTCGGCGGCCTCGAGTGCATCGGCGGGCACGGCGTCGAGCCCGGCGAGAATATTGCGGGTGAGGATGAACAGGGTGTAGCTGACCAGGGCGATCTCGGCGGTCAGAAACGAAAGGCGCGTGATCGGCACGAGAAAGGCCAGCAGCGCCAGGCTAGGGATCGTGTACAGCAGGCTGAAGAAGCCCGTGACGGGCCCAACGAGCGGGCGCCGGCGGCCAATGACAAGCACCGCCGCCGCGCTGATCGCGAGACCCACACCTACTGCCACCACGGTGAGGGCCAGGTGCTCAACGAACTTCTCCAGGAGCAGCGGAAGGTTCCCCTCGATGACGTCCCAGCGGATCACGAGATCAACGCCTCGGGAGCGCGGCGGCCAAATGCGGTGATCTCGTCGGCCGTAACGAGGCCGAGCACCGAGCCACGATCGTCGACCACGATCCCCACCTGGACCTCGGCGTCAATCAGCATCGCCAGGGCATCCTTCAGCGTGGTTCGCCGGTCAAGCAGCGGCGACATCGGGGCGGCCATGTCCTCCGCGAGGACGCCGTCTCTCGGCGCCTGACGTTGCCCGATCCAACCGATCGGCCGATTGGCCTCGTCCACGAGCAGCAGGTACTCGAACGGATCCGCAACGAGCCGTTTCCGCGCCTCACCGGCATCGTCACCGGCCCGTGCGGTGATCGCCGGGCGGAGTTCGAGGCTCGCGACCCGGGAGAGCGAGAGTCGCTTGAGACCGCGATCCGCGCCGACGAAGCGGGCGACGAACTCGGACGCCGGATTGGCCAGGATCTCCTCGGGCGTCCCGAACTGGGCGAGCCTTCCGCCGACCCCCATGACCGCGACGAGGTCGCCCATCTTGATCGCCTCGTCGATGTCGTGGGTCACGAACAGGATCGT
>CAZOJS010000217.1:0-7390 GCA_964580175.1 uncultured Anaerolinea sp.
CGGATGGTGATCGTGGCGGGGCCGGCCTCGAGGTCAACAGTGGCGCTCATGGCGTCGGGCGGCCGCTCGGTCACAGGGGTGGCCAGTGTCTCCGCGGCAACCGCGGCCAGGTGTCGCGCCACACCCGGGGCCAGACCCTCCACGTGGAGCTCGATCTGATCGTCCAGCTCAAGGGAGGCTTCCTTGCGCAGATCCTGAATGGCCCGCTGGAGCTCGCGCGCGTCTCCCTCCGCACGCAGTTCTGGTGTCAGCTCGGTATCGATGACCACCACGAGCCCGTCGTCATGGGCGACGGCGGTCCCGGGTCGGGGCTTGGCCATGATCTCGACCTCGTCCGCGGCGAGGATCTGTCCGGCAAGGACGACCGATCCATCGGCCCTGAACTCGACCCGGCCCTCGCGCGCCGCTTCCATGACCGCTGGTATGGCGGCCCCGAGCCGCTTTCCGACCCTGGGCAGGAGGACCTTGACCCGACGCTCCACCAGCCCCGACTCGTCCCCGATCAGCTCGACGGCGTGGACGTTGACCTCCTCGGCCACCAGCGCCACCAGGGCCTCGAGCTCATGCAGGTCGCCGCCGGGCAGGGCCAGCCAGAGGCGGGCGAGCGGTTGCCTGACCTTGAGGTTGGAAGTGCCGCGCAGCGTTCGGGCCAGATCCACGGCCCGCCGGGCAATGGCCATCGCGGACTCGAGTGGTTCGGACCGCCAGGCCGCGAGCTCCGCAGACGGATACGCTGTCAGATGGACCGAGTGTGGGGCCGTCTGGGCGGTCCCGAGGACGAGGTTGCCGTACATCTCCTCGGCCACGAACGGCAGGATCGGGGCCACGACCCGGGCGACGGCCACCAGCGCGCCGTGGAGGGTGGCGAAGGCGGCCGCTCGATCTGCACCGGTGCCCCGCGAGAAGCGCTTCCGGGACAGGCGCAGATACCAGGTGGACAAATCGTCGATGTAGGTGTCGACGAGCCGGGTCGCCCCGAGCGCGTCGTAGTCGCGCAGGCGTTCCTCCACGGCAGCCGCGAGCCCGGAGCTCCGGGACAGGATCCAGCGATCCATCGGCGAGCGCTCGGATGGCGGTGGGTCCGCCGGTCCGGTTGTCCAGCCCGCCAATCGGGCGTAGGTCCCGAAGAACGCGTACACGTTCCACAACACCAGCAGGCGCCGGCGCGCATCGTCTGCCGCGTGCCACCCGAACAGGATGTTGTCATCCGGCCGGGACGACATGTACAGCCAGCGCATGACGTCGACGCCCATCCGTTCGGCTGCCTCGTCGAACTCGATCGCGTTGCCCCACGACTTGTGCATCGCCCGGCCGTCATCCGCGAACAGCGTGGCATAGCCGAAGATCGTCTTGAACGGCGCCTCGCGCCGAAGGACGGTGCTCATGGCCAGCATCGCGTAGAACCAGTTTCGAAACTGGCCGGGGAAGCTCTCGGTCACGAAGTCGGCCGGAAACCACTCCGCCCAGAAGTCCGGATCTTCACGAAAGTGAAGGGTCGAGAACGGGACGATGCCCGCGTCGAGCCACGGATTGCCGACGTCGGGGATGCGCCGCGCAGTGCCGCCGCAGGCCTGGCAGGCGATGACCACTTCATCGATGTGGGGTCGATGCGGCGTGTGTCCCTCGAACGCCTCCCAGCCCGACACCGCGCGATCGCGGAGCTCCTCGCGCCCGCCGAGGACGTCGAAGCCAGCGCATTCCGTGCACTCGTAGATCGGGAGCGCCAGGCCCCAGTAGCGCTTCTTGCTGATCATCCAGTCGTGCATGTTCAGCAGCCAGTCGAGTTCACGTTCGTATCCGAAGGCAGGTATCCAGCGGATCGCATCCACGGCTTCCATGATCTGGTAGCGAAGGCTCCGGTCCACCTGCTCCTTCGAGAGCGTCGCCCGCGGCTGGTCGTAGACCTCGCCCATCCTGATGTACCACTCGTCGACGAGGCGAAACACCAGCGCGGTCCCGCACCGCCAGCAGTGCGGGTAGCGGTGGTTGATGGTTTCGAGGCGCTGAAATCGACCCTCGCGCCGAAGTTGCTCGAGGATCGGCTCGGTCACGTCCCGGACGTCGCGGCCGGTCAGTGAGCCGAACCCGTCCAGGAAGATGCCCGCCTCATCGAGCGGCGCAATGATCGGCAGCCCCAGCGACTTCCCGAGGACGTGGTCCTCGGTCCCGCAACCGGGCGCGATGTGGACGATCCCGGTCCCCTCCTCCTCGCCGACTTCAGACCAGGCAACCACGCGGTGCTCGTAGGGCGTGCCGGGCTCAGACCCGGATCCCGCGGCGAAGGCAGCCTGGACCGCCGGCAGCGCGTCGAACGGACCGGAGTAGCGCCAGCCCACGAGGTCACTGCCCGGACGCTCGTCGAGGACCTCGAAACGACCTTCGAGTGCGGTCTTGATCGTGCCCTTGCCCAGCCAGAACGTGTCGCTCCCCTGTCGAACCTGGACGTAGCGCAACTCGGGCCCGACCGCGGCCGCGACGTTCGACG
This sequence comes from uncultured Anaerolinea sp., assembly GCA_964580175.1. Lineage (GTDB taxonomy): Bacteria > Chloroflexota > Limnocylindria > Limnocylindrales > CSP1-4 > UBA5189. The sequence goes on from CAZOJS010000217.1 coordinate 2,486, forward strand.
TGAGCGTCCACGGCGTGGTGGTCCACACGAGGAGGGATTCCCCGGGTCGATCGAGCAGCGGGAACCGGACGGTAAGACCAGGATCGTCGCGGTCCTGATAGCCCTCGTTGACCTCGGTCTGCGATAGGCCTGTCCCGCAGCGCGCGCACCACGGCATCGTGTCGTGGCCCTTGTAGATCCAGCCGCGCCGATGACACTCGGCGAGAAAGCCCCAGATCAGGTCGTTGTTCTCGTTGCTGAACGTGAAATAGCTGCCGCCCAGCTCGGGCATGCCGAGGCGCCCGACGATCATCTCGACCGTGTCGGTGATCGGTCCCTTTGGACCCTGGACGGTGACGGCTTGGGTCGGATCTGCGGCGAGCTGGTCGCGCAGGCGGCGCAGCTCGTCGGGATCGTTCCAGTCCATCCAGTAGCCGAGGCGGATGGACTGCTCCGTCTGGCGCGCCGCATAAGTGAGGACCCGCTGCTTGCACAGACTGACGAACTCGGCGATGCCGAATGCCTCGATGTCACGCTTTGAGGTGAATCCGAGGTCGCGCTCCACGTTGACCTCGACCCACAGGCCCTGGCAGTCGAACCCGTTCTGCCAGCGCTGCGCCTCGCCGAGCATGGCGTGGAACCGCTGAAACACGTCCTTGTAGGTGCGCCCCCAGGCGTGGTGCACGCCCATCGGGTTGTTCGCCGTGATCGGGCCGTCCAGGAAGCTCCAATGCGGGCCGTCTGCGTTCTGAGCGCGCAGCTGGGCGAACGTGCCGCGCTCCCGCCAGTAGGCAAGGGTCTCGTGCTCCAGGGCGACGAAATCCGGGCGTGCCGGAACGGGTCGGAACATCTGGCCTCGCGAGGTGACTGAACTGGACGCCGGGTGTTCGGCGCCCTTGCCGATCCACCCAGGCGCGGTTGACGACGGGTCCGAGTATCCTACCCGCGATGCAGAACGCGCACGAGATGCGTCCGCGCCGACGCTCCTCGTTCGTCGCCGCGGTCCTGTCTCTTCTCTTTCCCGGACTCGGTCATGCCTATCTCGGCGCGTCGCGGCGGGCCCTCGGATTCGCCGCGCCGCCGATCCTCGTCGGCGCCCTCGTCGCCGGGATCGCCGTCCGCCTCGATGTGTTCGAACTCGCCGGTCTGGCCATCCAGGAGTGGTTCATCGCCGGGGTGTTCGTGGTCAATCTCGTGGCACTCGTCTATCGGGGTGCCGCGATCGTGGACGCCTGGCGTCTCGCACGTTGGATCCAGGCGAGTGACGCCGTTGGCCGTGGATCCGGGGCGGCGATCGCCCACACCGCGGGCGTTCGCGGGAGCTCGCCTTCGGGACCCGGAACCATCCGCGCCGCCTCGGTGGCCGGGCTGGCCGCGGTGCTGCTGGTGATGAGCACCATCCATGTCGCGGTCGCCCGCTATGACGTGCTCCTCGCAGACACCACGCGCTGCATCTTCGATTCGTCGGCATCGGACTGTGATGCAGCGCCGGCAACCTCGGCAGACCCGTCGGCGGACGCGACCGAGGCCGTCACCCCGGGCCCGAGCGCCGTCGGCACGGCAGTCCCGAATCTCTCGGTCCCGCCCTGGAATGGCACCGAGCGGCTGAACATCCTGCTCATCGGCGCGGACGAGCAGGGCGGCGGCCACAACACGGACACGATGATCACGCTGTCCATCGACCCCCTCACCAACCAGGTGGCGATGCTCCAGATTCCGAGGGACACCGTCGACGTTCCTATCCCGCCCGGACCCGCCCGAAAACTCTTTGGAAGCGTCTATGCGGGCAAGATCAACGCCTGGTTCGCCGCGATCCGCAACCGGCCGGACTTCTACCCCGGGACAGACGAAACCCGAGGCTACAACGGCCTGAAGGCCGTCCTCGGGGAACTCTACGGTCTCGACATCAGGTACCACGTCGAGGTGAATTTCGAGGGCTTCGAGAAGATCGTGAACGCGCTCGGCGGCGTCACCGTCAACGTCCAGGTGCCGGTCGTGGACGACCGCTATCCGGCCGGCGGGGGTGCCCTGCAGCGGGTCTACATCGCGTCCGGGATGCAGCACATGAGCGGCGCCGAGGCGCTTGTGTATGCCCGCTCCCGACATGGATCGACCGACTTCGACCGTGGCGCTCGCCAGCAGCGGATCCTGCTGTCGCTCCGTCAGCAGACGGACGTTGCGCGCATCCTCCCGCACGTGGATGACCTGGCCGCCGCGCTCGCGTCATCGGTCAGAACGGACATCCCGCGGGACCTCTTTCCGAAGCTGCTCGGACTTGCCGAGCAGGTCACATCGCGGAGCATCCGATCGCTCATCTTCACGCCGCCCTATTACCAGGACGAGGACGCCACGAGCCCGCGTGGGTACATCCTGGTCCCGCGACTTGAGCGCATCCGGGCCGCGGTCGAGAGTGCCTTCGAGGCCGATTTCGGTGGCGCGGACCGCCGCGACCGACTCGCGCTCGAGGGTGCCGCGGTCTACGTCCTCAACGGCTCCGGCACATCGGGTCAGGCCAGCCGGATCGCCGACTATCTCGACTTCCTCGGCATCGCCGCCTCGGCACCCAGTCAGAAGCCGGACGTGCGCGGCCTGCCCGGAACCACGCTGCGGGTCTACAACGGAGCCGAGACCCTGATGCCGCTCACCATGGCGGCGCTCGAGGCGCTCTTCGGGGCGACCGCCGAGCTCATCGTTGACCCCACCGTGACGACCGACATCGTGATCATCACGGGTACCGGCACGCCGACCCTGACACCGCCACCCTGACTGGACGGTAGTCCGGATACCCCGCCTTGCCGGATGCGCACGAGGCCCGCGCTGGCCGCTGTGAAGGGGGTTCAGACCTTTTCCGTGACGCGATACTCGAGGTATCGCCCGGCCATCAGACGCGTCTGGGCATCCAGCGCGGGCAGGTTCGAGAAGATCAAGCCGACCACCGGCAAGAGCAGCCATTGCACGCGGCTGACGATGTTGCGCAAGACCCCCCACTCGATTGGACGGGGCGGGGCAATTCGCTCCTCGACATACATCAGCACGACCAGGCAGGCGAACGCGCCGGTCAGGAGCCAGGAAGCGTAGAGCGGCAGATTCTGCCCGAGCGTCGTTTCGGCGAAGGCCGGATTGAGCACGAGCGGCAGATTTGACCCAAAGATGATGACGAACGGCGCGATGGCCCAGTTGAGATGGTCCAGCCACAGGTCCACGAGCCGCCGGATCCGGACCGACCGCGGGATCTCCGAATGGGCGAATGCGTTGCGGATGTAGTACGGGATGTCGGTCACGCCCCAGGCCCATCGGCGGATCTGGGTGTATTGCTCGACCAGGCTCCGCGGGTACGAACGGGCACGCACGGCGTCGCCGTAGATCGGCATGAACAGGGGGATCGCCCGGAACTCGCCGCTGAAGCGGAAGAACGACTTCCAGTAGAAGCGGCTGTCCTCGGGGATGGCATCCGTCGCCCAGTAGTCCACCTCGTGGATCGTTTCCAGATTGACGGAATAGGACGAGAAGCTGATCAGCTTCTCGGGCGTCAGGGATCTGCCCATCTGCACGTGGGTGGCGCCGATCGCGACGAGCCGCACCGGCAGGGGCGTCTCCCACATGTTGTTGTGGAACATCGGAATCGGCTGGTACAGCCGGCGGAACCGGTCGAGATCGGTCAGGAACGTCCAGCTCAGATACCCGAAGTAGCCGCGATGGACCCGATAGTCGGAATCCAGGTCGGTGACCATGACCTCACGGGGATCGAACCCGAGGCGCCCCAATTCGCGGTACAGCCAGCGCCCGCCAAAGGCCATGGCGCTGCTTTTGCCGACCACGATCCCGGGCTCGAGAGGGTCGAGAATGTGGAAGAAGTGGAGGAAGCGGTCCTCGAATTCCGCCCGCAGCCGGGCGACGTTGTCGCGTCCAACTTCGTCCGTCACGCGGGTGATGATCGCGACCATGAGCCGCTCGGTCGGCCAGTCCGCCTCAGCCAGCGCGCGAACGGTCTCGTGCAGCTTCTCGTAGGGTTCCGTGTGGGTCGGGACGAGGGCGACATGCCACAGGCGATCCGGGTTCGGAACCGCGGCACCGCGCCGGGCGAGGATGCGCAGCAGCTCCTTGTGCTCGAGGCGCAGCCGACCAACCTCGCGCCGCCCGCCGTGGGCGGCAACCCGGTTGCCCGATGCGGCGAGTTCGTCAATCCGCTGGGCCATGGCCGGCCGGCGTTCCTCGATCTCGGCGATGCGCCCCGCGACATCGCGAAGGGCGTAGGTCCGCGTGCGCCAGTCGAGGTCGACCGTCCGCCGCAACATCGAGAAGGCGGCCACCACACCCCCAGTAAGCATCACGGCCTTGTACAGCCAGTACACGTCGAACGTCAGGACGAACCAGGCCACGAGCTGGGGCCATCGGAACGACAGGGCGATGCAGGCAACGATCAGGCCCCAGGTCACGGTGCCCGGCACCATCTCGAGGAGACGCTGGACTGTGCGGGCTCGATCCGGCGCGACGTCGGCGACCGAAACGCCCGGGCGCGACGAGTCGGCGTGCCCTGCCATCAGGTCGGATCGAATGGCGTCGCCGCCCTCAGCCACCCATGGGGATCGGGGTCAGCCAGTGCGAGAAGGCCGGCACGCGCCCGCGGACGGCGTCGAAGTAGGCCTCCCGGATCGCACGCGTGATGGGGCCCGCCGCGCCTGTTCCGACCGGGCGATGATCCAGCTCGATGACCGGCGAGATCTGAACGCCCGTTCCGCACAGGAACATCTCGTCGGCGATGTAGATCTCCGTTCGATCGATCGAACGAACCTCGACCGGGAAGCCAAGACTCCCGGCCAGTTCCAGGATTGCCCGCCGGGTCACACCCTCGAGGATGTCGTCGCTGACTGGCGGCGTCAGCAGCAGGCCATCGCGGACGACGAACATGTTGGCCGCCGAAGCCTC
>CAZOJS010000218.1:0-13828 GCA_964580175.1 uncultured Anaerolinea sp.
GCGAGCGGCTACGATCCAGCGATGACCAGATCGGTGCTCAGCGATGCATTCGGACACCACGCGTGGGCGACCCTGCGGTTGCTTGATACGTGCCTGCTGCTCAGCCCCGCGCAACTGGGCGTGGCCGTCCCGGGAACCTACGGCTCAATTCTGGACACGATGCGCCACATCGTCGGCGCGGACTCCTCCTATCTCTTCGCCCTGACCCGCGGGCGCAGCCCGGTCATCGACGAGGAGGCGATGGACCTCACCGAGCTTCGGGCCGTAATCGAGGAGAACGACGCCGCCTGGACGGCCCTCCTGACCGAAGACCTCGATCCGGACGTCGTGGTCGTGAGGCACCGCGACGACGGGTCCGAGAGCCACGCACCCATGGGCATCCGACTGGCGCAGGCGCTGCATCACGGAACCGATCATCGAAGCCAGGTCTGCACGGCGCTCACTACGCTCGGTGTGGAGCCGCCGGCCATCGACGCGTGGGACTTCGCGGATCAGCACGGCCGGCTCGCTGAGGTTCCCCCCGCATCCTGACGACCTCATGTTGCCGGGCCCATAGTCCACAGCCAACGGAGGATCAACCGTGCGCGTGCGCCGGATCAGCTTTCTCGGGGTCCGAACCGCGAATTTCGATGCGATGACGGCGTTCGTCCGAGATGTCCTAGGTCTGGCGCCGTCCCACGCGGAAGCCGACTGGACGATCTTCCCGCTCGAGTCCGGCAAGCGCGACTACTTCGAGATCTACGGTCCCGGCCATGCGGACGAGCGCCTGATGACGGCCGCCTCCGACGGTCCGATCGCGGCGTTCGCGGTGGATGATCTCCTCGAGGCTCGCGCCGAACTCGAGGCGGCGGGGACGGAGATGATCAGCGATGTCATCTGGGCCTCGGAGGCCTTTGGCAACCCAGCGTTCGGTGGGTTCGGGTGGTTCTTTTTTCGGGCGCCTGACGGCAATGTCTATCTGTTGCAACAAGACCGACCAAAGCCGTAAGGCTCGGGCGGCGGTCAATGGTCGCGGCCCGCTGGCTGTAGCTCCAAGGACGTTGTTGCCGCGGAACCGCCGCGGGCCTGATCGACCACGTTCATCAGACCGGGGTCGTCCACGCTCGGCCGAACAGCCGAATCGACAGATATCGGGTACGGCCACGCTCGACCACCGCGATGTTGATGAACCAGATCGATCAGGGCAGCCGACGCCCAATCCGCACCGGGCACGCCGCGCGGCGCGGCCAGGACCCGGCGAACCGTACCCTCCGTCCGACCTCCGAGCTCTCGGTATCGTCGCTCAGGTCAGCCGCCGGCGATGACCCGCAGCATGGCCGCACAGAGCTCCACGAACTCCGATTCTGAGATCCCGAGGCCGGTGATGCGCCAGGACGGGTTCGCGCCACGGTCCGCGTCGAGGACGAGACCGTTGGCAAGGCGGCCGAGCTCCCCCGTTCGATCACCCAAGGCTGCAGGGCCGATCAACGTGTCACGTGGTGCACACACGTCAACATCTGCACCGCTCGATTCGCAGACATTGCCCTGGACCATGGCGAGACGCGCCTCGCCCGGACCGCGGTAGGTGGCCTCGAGGCGCCCGCCGTCGGCAAGTCGATAGCTGCCGTTCTCCAGGAACCAACCGGCCGGCGTCACTGCGCAGTACACCGACCAGGTCATCGCAATGGCCGCCTGGGCAAAGAACGCGCGGTTGGCATCGCTACCGCTGCAGGTGGGCGGACCGCTGGACGGCTCGGGTGTCGCCCCACCGGTCGCCGGCGACGCGTCGGGCGTCGCACTCGGCGTCGGCTCGGATGTCGCCGGCTCCGTCGCTGCAGCGGTCACGCCCGGCGCCGCGGATCCAGTGGGCCCGGACGACCCGGTCGCCGTCGAGGCAGGTGCGAGGGTCTGGGTACTGATCGGCGGCGTCGCGTTATCGCTGCAACCGACAACCACCACGGCGATCACGAGAACTGCCATCAGGGGGAGCGGTCGGGGCACGCGGCGAACCGTATGCGCTCGGATCACGCCCGGAGCGTAGCACGGGCCGGGGAGCCCTTCGCGCGCTCGATCGCCGTTCCTGCCGACCGCTCGGCGCGGATCTCAGACTCCGAGACGAACGAACGACGGATCCACCCCGAAGACGTCCCGGATCCGGTCCGGCGCCAGGACGTCGGCGGGCGGTCCGTCCGCGACGACCCGGCCGCGATCGAGCAGGATGAGGCGCGGGAAGAAATGGGCGGCCAGGCCGAGGTCATGGAGGACCGCCAGCACGGTTGAACCGTCCCGTTTGTTCAGGTCGCCCAGCAACTCCATCACCTCGACCTGATGGCGCAGGTCAAGATGCACCGTCGGCTCGTCGAGGACGAGGATCGGAGCGGCCTGCGCCACGGCCATGGCCAGCAGGACGAGCTGCCGCTCTCCCTGCGACAGCTCGCGGGCGTCACGGCCGAGCAAGTGGCCGACACCGACCCGGTCGATTGCTGCGGCCACGGCGGCACGATCGTTGGGCCGCATGCCACGAATCGGATGCTCGTGCGGGAGGCGCCCGAGGGCGACGACCTCTTCGACCGTCGTCGCGAAGGGCAGCACCGGGAGCTGCGGGACCACGGCAATCCGGCGCGCGATTGCGAGGCGTTCCAGGCGGTCGACCCGCTGCCCGTCCAGCTCGACGGATCCGGTCATTGGCTTGAGCAACCCGGCGACGACACGCAGGAGCGTGGACTTGCCGGCGCCGTTTGGCCCGATCACGGCAACCCGCTCCCCCGCCCCGACATGCAGCGACACGTCGCGCAGGGCGACCCGTTCCCGGTAGACCGCCGTGACCCCGTCGACCCGGATCACAGCTCGTAGCCGGACTGGGCACGGCGGAGCAGCATGAGGAAGAACGGGGCGCCGACGACCGCGGTCACGACACCCACGGGGATCTCGCCGAGGAGCCGAGCGAGGAGGTCCGCACCGACCATCAGGCTCGCCCCGAGCAGTGCCGCCAGCGGCAGCACGAGCCGGGCATTCGGACCGACGAGCAGTCGGACGACATGGGGGGCCACCAGGCCGACGAACCCGATCAGGCCGGAGATCGCGACCGACGCGGCCGTCGCCAGCGAGGCGACGGTCAGGAGCACGGCACGTTCGCGCCGCACGTCGACCCCGAGATGGGCCGCCGCCTCCTCGCCGAGCAACATGCCGTTCAGCGCTCGAGCCCGCAGCACGATCACCAGACTGGCCCCGATGATCAGCGGCGCCGCGACCGCGATGCGACCCCAGGAGGACGCTTCGAAGCCTCCGAGGAGGTAGGCGAATATCTGGCGCAGGCCGGTCCCGGACAGGTACATCGCCATGGCCAGACCGGCCGCGAGCAGCGAACTGACCGCGTACCCGGTCAGCAACAGGCTGGTCATCGGTGCCCTCGACCCGATCCGGGACAGGCGGTAGACCACGAACACGGCGCCGAGCGCGCCCACGAAGGCCAGCGCGTGCAGCAGTCCGAACTGAAGGATGAGGGCTCGGACGGGGATGATGACGGCCACGGCGGCTCCGAGTGCCGCACCGGACGCGGTGCCCAGCACGTACGGATCGGCCAGCGGGTTCCGGAGCAGGCCCTGGAACGCCGCTCCGGCCACCGCCAGCCCGCCACCCACGATCATCGCCGTCAGCACGCGCGGGAGACGGAGGTCCATCACGATGGTCTCGGCGGCCACCGACCAGGTCGGCGCCACGTTGAGGCCCAGCACACGCCTGGCCAGGATGGCCAGTGTGTCCAGCGGCGCGATGGCGACTGACCCGGCGCCGATCCCCACCACGACGACCGCGGCGAGCAGGGCGATGCCGACCGCGGCGACGACCAGCGGCCGGCGGGCGAGCACGGCCCGGAGCCCGGGCCTGGGGCGTGCTGCCACAACCCCCACCCGGGCCTGCACGGTCAGAGCTGGACCTCCGGATGGAGCACGGCAATGAGCGCCCGGATGCCGTCCACCAGGCGCGGACCAGGGCGGGTGATCAGGGTGTCCTCCACCGGGAAGATCTTGCCGTCGACGACGGCCCGGATGCCGGACCAGTTCGGGCGGGCCGTGACGTCGGCTGCGGTCGTGTAACCGCCATCGCCCAGCAGGATCACGGCGGGGTCGGCCAGGATGAGCTGCTCGAGCGAAATCTGGTAGCTCGAATTGGTCGTGATCGGATCGGCCCCGGCGAGGATGAGGAGCTCCTCGTACAGGGAGCCGGCCGGGACCGTATAGATATCGGACGTCGCGTCGATCTCGTAGAAGGTTCGCGGCCGGTCGAGGTTTGCGGTCAGCCCAGCCAGCCGATCGACTTCGGCCCGCATCCCGGCGACGAGTGTCGCCGCGCGGCTGGACGCGCCCGTTGCCGCGCCGACGGTTTCAATGCCGGCCAGGGCCTCGTCGATCGATTCCGCGTAGAGCACGACGACGGGAATCCCGATGCCGCGCAGTTGGGCAACCGCTGCGGGCGGCGTGAACCCGAGTCCGCCGGCGAACACGAGATCTGCCTGCAGGGCGACGATCTGCTCGATGTCGACTCCCTGGTAGGTCGCCACGATGGGCAGGCCATCCGCCTCGGGTGGATACGGGGTGATGTCCTCGACTTTCGCGACCACGCGGCCACCGGCGCCGATGGCGAAGAGCGTCTCGGTCGCAGCCGGGGTCAGGGCGACGATTCGCCGCGGCTCCGCGGCGATGGTGACCGCCGTGCCCTCGTCGTCGGTGATGGTCAGCGGGAAGACCGGTGCGGGCGTGGCGGTCGGCGCCGCGGTCAGGGCGGCCGTCGGCGCGGGGGCAATGGTCGGGATCGGCGTAGCCGCGGCGCCCGCGCAGGCGGCCAGAACGAACGCCAGCGCGAGCGGCCCGAGCCTGGCGAGCGGGTGGAAGCGCCGCTGTCGGGACGCCGCGCGCGGCATTCGGGCGTACGCCAGGGGGCGGACCGGTGCGTCCGCCGAGTCGTTGGAAACGGGATGCGGCCAGTGGGTCGGCATCTTCGTGGAGCCTGCCTTTCTCTCGAAGGTCGTGCATCCACCGTGCGTCGGCGACCGGACTTACGTCGCCGAGGCGACGATCACCGTAGCGGGACTGTGCCGGAGTCTCACCGGCTTCGCGACTGAACGGGGGACCGCTGGGAGCGGTCGCGGGAACTGTAGCACCGCCGGCCCGGACTCGAGTGGAGATCGGCGCTCGTCCCCAATCCACGCTCGCCCCAATCCGCGATCGTCCCGATGGTCCCCGATCGTCCGCAGTGAGCCCCGGGTGAGCCACCGCTAAGGACCGCCTCCGACACTGGCGGCCTCCGCCCTCCTCCCGCCACCCGCCGGAGGAGGTATCGCTCATGAGATCGGGGTTTCGCCGGGCCGTGATCCTCGGACCGCCGCTCATCATCGTGCTCACCGCCGCGTCGTCACTGGGCACCGTACCGCTGGCAATCGCCGGCAGCCCGCCCGTTCCAGGTCCGCTCGCGGGGTGCGTCGCTTCGGGCTCCCGGGTTGCCGGCTCGACAACTCACGGGCCCGGCTCCTGGTGGACGCAGGACCCGAACCTTGACGGCTCCGGAACGCTCACCGGATGGACCCTCACCATCGGGTCGCACCGAGCGGGAACGGTGGCGACCACGCTTCCCCCCGAGAGCATCGTGACCGGGCCAGATCAGGGTCTCATCGTGGCCACGACCAACGACGGCACGCGTTCGAGCGTGCGGGTCATTGATCCGAACCGGCGCTGCGCCCAGACATTGCCGGTCGACGGCTCGGTTCCCCGCCGGGCAATCCTGAACGCGGGTGGGAGCGACGTCATTGCGCACTTGCTGGACGGCGCCACCCGAAGCGATCTCGGGATCTGGTCCCTTCCACTTGATGGTTCGAAGCCTGCGCTGCTCCTGGCCCCCGTGCCGGGCGAGGTACTTCAAGCGGCCGGAATCGAGCGCGTCTGGGCAACCGACCTCCGGCTGTCTGCCGATGGACGCCGACTGGCCGTCCAGTCCTGCGATCCACACTCCTGCGTGACGCGCGTCCTGGACCTGGTTGGCGGCGCGATGACATCCATTGACCAGGCGCACGGACCACTGGTCGGCTTCGCCGGCGACCGACTGGTCACCCGGGATGGTTGCGCGGGACTCCCCTGCGACATCCTCGCCTGGGACCTCGCAACACGACGTTCCTGGGCCATCGAGCATTCGGCCGTGGGCGCCGCCGTCTCACGAGACGGGCGCGTCGTCGTCGCCGTTCGAACGGCCGAGGGCAGCCTGACGGCCATCGCCATCGATCCCGAAACCGGCGAGCGCCGGTCGCTCGGCGTACTCGAACCGGACACCGTGCTTCAGGACGGCTCGGGGACGTCGGGCATCGAGGCAATCCCCAGCGAAGTGGGAATCAATCGCGCCGGCAACCCGCCGGCGACCTTCGACATCAACTCGCCCGCCGGGATCGAACGGGAGGTCAGGCCATGATCGGCATCTTGGGAGCGCGCCTCGGGCGCTCGCTCATCGTCGGGGCGACGGCCGTGGCCATTGCCGCCGGCAACACGTTGGCGCATGCACCCGATCCACTCATGGGGGGCGCGTTGTGGGCACAGGACCAGGCTGTGAACTACCAGTGGCGTACCGGTCAGGCACCGCCGTCCTGGATGGCCGGCGCGATCGACAGGGCCGCTTCGGATGCGAGTCTCACCCGTGCCGCTCGCGCCGCGACGTTCGCCCGGGTCGGAACCGGTTCAGCGAGCCTCATCGCGTATGGGGAACCCACCGGTTGCACGTCCGCCGGGATTGCCTGCTTCGATCGCTCCGCGACGCCCTCCAGCTTCAAGATGTGGTTCCGTGCCCACGGCTTCGCGTTCGACTGGGGAACGCTCCGCTGGTGTGAGGGACTCAGCGTGATCGCCAACGGGTGCTTCGACGCGGAGACGGTCGCCCTCGATGAGTTTGGGCACGTGGAGGCGCTCGGCCATCACGCCAATCTCGCCGACGGCTCCGACTACCTCGACGCCGTGGTCCAGACGGCCAGCCGGACTCGACCCAACACGGGCTGGCTGATCCACGCGTTCGGGCGATGTGACGTGGCGCGTCTCCAGCTCGAGTACGACCGGCGCACGCCGCGCGATCTCTTCTCGTCCTGTCTGGCCATTCCAACGACCGTGGCCATCAGCCCATACCCCACCAGCCTCAGGCTGGGCGAGTCGGTCCGCTTCACGGCAACCCTCCGCACGACCACGGCGTCAGCCAACCGGGCGCTCGCCAACGACCCTGTCAGCGGCCGAACGGTCCTGCTCCAGCGACGAGCCGTAGGCACGAGCGCCTGGACCAGCCTCGGGGCGATGGTCCAGAGCGGATCCCTGGAGGGGTCCTACGTGCTCACCGTCTCTCCGACGGCCACCTACGAATGGAGCGCCCAGTTCGTCCCGGCGGCCGGGGACGGTGCCGTGACATCGAGATCGAGCGTGGTCAAGGTCACCATGACCGGATGTTCCGGCAGCGGCTGCTCCAGCGGACAGGTCCTGATGCCGGGTGATCGGTGAAGCCTCGGCGTGGCCGCGCGACTCGGGCCCTCGTGACGTCATGGGGGCTCGGATTGCTGGCGATCGGCTGGCTCAGCGGATGCGGGGGCGGAGGATCGTCGACCGTGCCGACGGGTCCGCCGCCGCCGGCGAGGGCGACAACACTGCCGACTCCGCTCCCGACCGAGGACCCGGCTCCGACCGAGAACCTGGCTCCGACCGAGGGCCAGGTTCCGAGCGAAGTTCCCGGACCTGCGTCGCTCCCGGTGGCCGAGATCAGCACTCCGGCTGGATCGGTCGTCGGCAAGCTCGGGAGCTACACGCTCGACGGTCGCGGCAGTGACGCGCCGTGGCAGCCGTTCGCCACGGTCCCGTCGGTCACGCTGGTTGCCGGCGAGACCCTGACCACTCGATTCGCCGACGGCGCAGCGATTGGAGATTGGTCGGCCGTCATCGCCGCTGCCGACGACACGACTGGATCGGGCCAGCGGAGTGTTTCCGGCACCGGCATCGCCGGGCCTGGGCCCGGTCAGACGGTCGGCATCGGGCCGTTCCCGATCGGGCAGTGGGTCCTGCAGGTCCGCCTGTTCCGCGCCGACGGTCGCGGCGAGGGACTCACCTATTGGGCAGTCAGCGTGCGCTGAGCGACGCCCCCGGCATCACGCCGAACCACCGCTGAACACCGAACGACCCGCCCAAGCCGGGCGGGTCGTTTCTCATAAGCCATGGAGGCGGCGCGGAGCCGGCCTCCCCAGGTCAGGTGATCGGCACCGCGGTCGACCCGAAGATCGAGACCTGCGCCCCCTCGGGCAGCATCACGCCAAAGACCTTCTGGAGGGTGAGCAGGTGCACGCAGGCACCCCAGCTCTCGAAGTAGTGACAGGTGCAATGCCACTGGCCGGCGTCGAGACTGACCTGGTGTGTGTCGTTGTCGCCCCGGAAGGTGAGCGCAAGGCGATCGATGGAGATTCGATCGAGCTCTCGGGCGTAACGATTGGCCTTCTCGACCTTGCCGATCAGGGAGCTGTGCATCTGGCCAGACCCTCCGGCCCCCGAGGGGGCTGCTGGCGAACCGCCGTCCGGTCATTGCACCGTCGACCAGGCGTGGCGGTCGCCGCCAAAGACTACACCCGCGACCGGGCTTCGGCGCCGTGAATTTCGTCAGGGCGCGGACGTTCCCTCGCGTCCGAAGTCATCGGCAAGGCGGATCACGTCCTCCAGCTCCGGGGTTGACACCTCGATCAGCTCGCACCGCTCGATCGCCGCGAAGCGATGCCGTCGGCCGGTCGCGATATGCGCGTCGTCATCCGGGCCGAGCTCATGATCTTCATCCGCCCCCAGATCGTTCTCGAGCGTCAGGAGCAGCCGGCCGGCAAGCACCCGGATCCACTCGTCCTTGATCTCGTGGCGCTGATACGACAGTCGGCGTCCGGTCTCGATGACCAGGATCTTGCCGGCGTACCGGTCCGTCTGGGCCCAGATGAGCTCGTGCCCCCACGGTTTCTCGACCCGACGCGCCGCCGTGTCCTGCCCGCTCCGTACCGGTCCCATCGTCAGCTACCGCGGACCAGCTGCTGGCCGGACACGAGCATCGCCTCGCGGAGATCCGCCGAGGTCGCCTCCGTGTAGATGCGCAGCAGCGGCTCGGTGCCGGACGCCCTGATGAGCAGCCAGCTGCCGTCCGCAACGAAGAACTTCACCCCGTCGTTCGTCGAGAGCGCCTGGGTGTTCGTGACCGACTGTCCGGCCAGCTCGGTGGGAGGCTCGTCCCGCAGGCCGACGAGAACGTGGTGCTTGACGCCCTCGTACTCGGCGCGCTCGATGTGGACGTCGATCCGCCGGTAGAAGGACGGGCCGGCGATGTCGTGGAAGTGCTCGAGCATCCTGGAAACCGGCCATTGCCCGCGCGCTCGCTCGCGCAGGAACAGGTCCAGCAGGAGGAGGTCCGCGTAAATCCCGTCGCGCTCGGGAAGGTGCATCCCGAACCCGAAGCCGCCGCTCTCCTCCGCGCCCATCATCGCGCCCGTCTCGATCATCTTGGGGCCGATGTATTTGAACCCGACGGACGTTTCGTACACCTCGATTCCGAAGTGCTTCCCAAGTCGCGCGGCCATCGAGGTGTTGTTGACGGAGATGGCGACCGGAGCACGCAGCCCACGATGCTCGGCGAGGTAATACATCAGCAGGCCGGTCACCTCGAGCTGATGGATGAAGGTGCCGCGCTCGTCGGCCGCGCCGGCCCGGTCCGCATCGCCGTCCAGCAGGAGGCCCATGTCGTACCCGCCGCCGGCGAGCAGCCCGAGCGCCTCGTCAACGTGCGGTCGGATCGGCTCCGGGTTGACGCCGCCGAAATAGGGATTTCGTTCCTGATGGATCTCGGTCACCCGGATCCGGCCGCCACCAAGCAGCCGGCTGATCCAGCCGGCTCCCGCGCCCCACATCGGCTCCACGAGCACGTTCGCCTCGGCGGCCTTCAGAGCGTCCACGTCCACCGTCCGGCGGAGGTAGCGCTCGTAGCCGTCGAACGGGTCGAATCGCTCGAACAGGCCGGCGGCCTCGGCGTCGGCGATCGGCCGGCGCGGCAGTTCGATCCCGCCGTTGGCCGCAATCCCCGCCTCGATCACCTTGAGCATGTCCGGCCCGGCCGCCGATCCGGTCGGGGACTTCACCTTAAACCCGTTGTCGGTCCACGGGTTGTGGCTGGCCGTGATCACGATCCCGGCGGACGCACCGCGCTCAACCACTTCATACGAACTCATCTGGGTCGGCACGGCCGTGGAGGAATACGCCACGGGGATGTCGTTGGCGAGGAGGACCTCCGCGGCGGCCAGCGCGAAGTGCTCGGATCCGAACCGGCGGTCGTAGGCAATCACCACGCCTCGCGCCTGCTCGCCCCGCCCGACGACGTAGCGGGCCACGCCGTCGGCGCAGCGGCGGACCGCATCGAACGTGAAATCGTCGGCGATCCGCGCCCGCCAGCCATCCGTACCGAAGATGATCCGGTTCGGCGCGGATGGGTCGGTCACAGTTGGTCCTCCCAGCGGGTCACTCGATCGACGAGCTCCTCCACCACCCCGCGCTCGCGAGCGGCGCCGAGCAGCAGCGCGACGGGCGTCGGCGCGAGGATACCGCGAGGGCCCCCGTCGAGGGCGAGACGGCCGTCGCGCCGTTCGACGACGAGATCGTCCGGTCCGGCCTCGGCCGGTTCGTTCGGCTGGACGACCCGCCCGGCAACGTTTGCGCCAAGGGCAGCGAGGAGCGCTGACCACGAGCCGAGGTCACTCCAGCCGACGTCCATCGCGGCCATGACAACCCGTTTGTCGCTGGCGGCGCTTTCCATGACGGCACGATCGATCGAGATCGAGCGAATCTGGTCATAGGCGCTGGCCAGAGCCGACTCGTTGGCCGCAACCGGGTCCAGCAGCGTCACGAGCCCGGTATAGCGCTCGAGCGCGTCCCGGATCGCCCGGCGGCGCCACAGGAAGATGCCCGCGTTCCAGGCTACCCCGGGCTCGAGCCGCAGCTCGGCGGCTCGCTCCTTGATCGGCTTCTCCTCGAAGGCTCGCAGGGGATAGGCGCGCAGGCCGTTCGCGTCGACGCCGCCGTCGGCGACCGGCAGCAGGTAGCCGTACTCGGTGGCGGAGCGATCCACCTGGACCCCGAGGGTCACGAGGGGTGACTCGACGCCAAACGCACCCTGGGCGAGCCGGGCGGCGCCGGAGAGAACGCCCCGAAAAACGCCCTCGCGGTCCGGCGCGATCCGGTGATCGGCCGGGAGCACGCACATCACGTCATCGTCCGGGCGATCGATCATCAGTGCGGCCAGCGCAATTGCGGCGGCCGTATTGCGGCCGGTGGGCTCGGCGATCACGCGAACGCCCGGGCACTGGGTCCGCACCAGGGCGGCGTAGCGGCGGTCGGTCACCACGGTGATGTCGACCGGCTCGACCCCGAAGGCCGCATGGCCGGCCACGCGTCCCACCGTCTGTTGCAGGAGCGACTGCGTTCCGAGCAGCGGAAGGAACGGCTTGGGCGTCTCCGGCCGGCTGAGCGGCCACAGGCGCGTGCCGCCACCACCCGCAAGGATCACGAAGTACATGGCCCGGATCGTACCAATGCGGGCTGTCGCCCAAGTGTTCGTCGGTTGGGATGAAGCAGCAGGGTCATGGCAAGCGGGCGTTGCGATGAGGAACCCCGGCCCGTACCATGCGAGGCTGCGCGGGTTGAGCCCTGCGACGCCGAATCCATGAGGGCCTGCGTGCCGTCGTCCCCAGCGAGCACCACTACGGAAACGAGTGTCGACGTCGAGCTGATCGACCTCACCAAGCGATTCGGTTCGGTCATCGCGGTCGACAACGTCTCTCTCCGGATCACCCAGGGCTCCTTCTACTCCCTGCTCGGTCCGAGCGGCTGCGGCAAGACCACGACGCTCCGCATGATCGCCGGGTTCGAGCAGCCGACCGCCGGCGAGATCCTCATTGCCGGCGTTCCGGTCGCCGGTGTCCCGCCGTACCGCCGGAACGTCAACACGGTCTTCCAGCACTACGCGCTCTTTCCCCACATGGACGTCGCCCGCAACGTGGGCTATGGCCTGCGGCAGGTCGGTTCGACCAAGGACGAGGAGCGTCGTCGCGTCGCCGAAGCGCTCGACCTGGTTCGCCTCTCGGGCTACGACCATCGCCGAACCTGGGAGCTGTCCGGCGGCCAGCAGCAGCGTGTCGCGCTGGCCCGCGCGCTCGTCAACAGACCGACGGTCCTGCTCCTCGATGAGCCGCTCGGCGCACTCGACCTGAAGCTCCGCAAGGAAATGCAGCTGGAGCTCAAGAGCCTGCAGCAGGAGGTGGGGATCACCTTCGTGTACGTGACCCACGATCAGGAAGAGGCGCTCACGATGAGCGACGTCATCGTGGTCATGCGCGACGGCCGAATCCAGCAGCAGGGCTCGCCCGAGCAGCTGTACGAGCGCCCTGTCAACAGGTTCGTCGCCGGGTTCATCGGCCAGTCGAACTCGATTGCGGGTCGCCTCGTCGCGCTGGACGTCCCCGGCCGCACGGCGTCCGTCGAGACAGATTCCGGACTTCGTCTGCACGGGCGCCTGACAGACCCGAGCGCCCTCCCGGTGCTCGGCGACGCCATGATCATCGCGATCCGGCCCGAACGGCTGGAGCTTGCCTCCGGCACCTCGACTGAGGGGGCCGGCTGGACGTCGGTCAGCGGGCGGATTCGCCAGGAGACCTACCTCGGTGATCAGACGGAATACCGCCTCGACACGGACCTGGGGCAGCTGGTTGCACGACGGTCGCACCACGGTCGGGCGGACACCGGGAGCGTCGGCCCGGGCGAGCCAGTGGTGGTTCGCTGGCCGGACGACGCCAACCTCGTGCTCGTGGCATAGCGCGAACAAAGGAGGTAGCCGGACGAATTACGGCCGACGCTGCGAGGCATTGACGCCGGGAATACCCGGCGCATAGGGAGGAAACCATGGACCGAGCGCAATTCCAGACGCTGTACGACGACTTTCGGCTGGGCCGCATCGACCGGAGGACGTTCCTGAAGGTAAGCGGCCTTGGTATGGCCGCGGCCATCATTGCGGCGTGTACGCCGGGCGCATCCGCGATCCCATCCGGCGCGGCCGGTGCCGGCGAGCCGACCGCGGCCGACTGGTCCCCGCCCAGTGGCGTCGACCTCGGCGAGACGCTCTACATCACGACGTGGCCGAACTACCACGACCCGCGAACCATCGAGATCTTTACCGAGCTGACCGGCGTCAATGTCGAACTCAACCCGCTCGGCTCCAACGAGGAGATGCTGGCCAAGCTCCTCATCGGTGGAACCGGCTGGGACGTCCTCGTGCCGACCAACTATACGTTCGAGACCTACGGGTCGAAGGGCCTCGTCGAGGCGCTCGACATGGCCAAGCTCCCCAACCTCAATAC
This sequence comes from uncultured Anaerolinea sp., assembly GCA_964580175.1. Classification (GTDB taxonomy): domain Bacteria; phylum Chloroflexota; class Limnocylindria; order Limnocylindrales; family CSP1-4; genus UBA5189. Next base: position 13,412 of record CAZOJS010000218.1, read on the forward strand.
CTCGCGCTACGATCAGAACCTGCTCACAAACGCCGAGTACCCGGCCGGCTCCAAGACGCTCTACGGCTTCAACAAGAACTGGGGAACGACCGGCTTCACCTACAACAAGAAGCACGTCACCAAGCCGATGGCGTCGTGGAAGGACTTCTTCGACCTTGCCCGGACCGATTACACCGGCAAGGCGATGATTCACGACTACCAGCTCACGTCCATCGGCAACGCGCTCGTCTATCACGGGTTCTCATTCAACTCGGTGGACGAGGCGGAGCTTGCCAAGGCCGAGGAGCTCCTCGTCGACCTCAAGCCGCATCTCTTCGCGATCGATAGCAACTACCAGCCGCCAATGCGCGCCGAAGACGCCTGGATCACGATGACCTGGACCAACGATGGGGCCCAGCTCCACGCCGACATCCCGGA
>CAZOJS010000219.1:0-6473 GCA_964580175.1 uncultured Anaerolinea sp.
CGCCGAGCAGGATCGCCCGGATCGCGCGCCCGCCGGGTACGCCGCCGCCGAGCGCAAGGAGCTCGCGAAGCGTCGTCCCGAACGGCACCTCATAGACCCCCGGCCGGCCAACGTGGCCGGACAGACAGAACAGCTTTGGGCCGGTGGATCCGTCCGTGCCGGTGGCTGCAAAGCGCGCGCCACCACCGACACAGTCGCCGTCGCCGAGGATGAGGAGGACGTTGACCAGGGTCTCGACGTTGTTGACCGCGGTTGGTTTGCCGAACAGGCCCACCTCAACGGGGAATGGCGGCTTGTTGCGCGGCTCGCCACGCTTGCCCTCGATGGACTCGAACAGGGCCGTCTCCTCGCCGCAGATGTACGCGCCGGCACCGCGCCGGAGCTCGATGTCGAAGGCCCAGCCAGACCCGGCGACATCGGCACCCAGCAGGCCGGCCGCGCGCGCCTGCTCGATGGCCCCGGTCAGGCGCTCCTCAGCGAGCGGGTACTCTCCGCGGATGTAGAGGTATCCCCTCGATGCGCCGGTCGCAAAGGCCTCGATCGTCATCGACTCGACTACCGCGAACGGGTCGGCCTCCATCAGCACGCGATCCTTGAAGGTGCCCGGTTCGGATTCGTCGGCGTTGCACACGACGTAATGCGGTTGGGCCGCCTGGGTCGCGACCGCGGCCCACTTTCGTCCGGTGGGAAAAGCGGCGCCGCCGCGGCCGACGAGCTTCGCCTCGGTCACCTCGCGGATCGTGGCTTGGGCGCCCATCGCCATGGCGTTGACCAGGGCCCGGTACCCGCCGTGGGTGCGGTAGGCGACGAGCGATGTGGGATCGGCGACGCCGACCCGCGAGAGGAGGCGCAGTCCGGGATCGCCGGCCTGCGGGACGGACGCGACAACGTCAACGTTGGCGCCACCGGACCTCGCCGCGTCGGCTTCGAGCCGCCGGACGATCGTCGCTGCGTCCACGGGCGCAGCTGCCTCCCGCCGTGGCGACTCGCCGGCAATCGTGAACAGGGCGGCAGGCCCTCGCTCGCACAGGCCGAGGCACGGGCTTCGCAGCCACGACATCCGGCCGTCGCGAGCAGGCGCGCCGCTGGGACCCAGGGCCCGGTCGAGGTCCGCGGCAACCTCCTCGGCCCCCGCCAGACGGCAGGCAATGTCGTCGCACAGGTGCGCGACGGCCGGCGGTCGCGGGGAGGTCGCGAACAGGGAGTAGAAGGTCGCCACGCCGTATGTCTCGGCCGGCGGGACGGACAGTCGCCGGCAGACGTAGTTCAGGCCCGGCTGCGTGATCCGCCCGACGCGATCCTGGAGCGCATGCAGCGCGGGCAGCAGGAGGTCGCGACGACCGCGCGCCGCGTGCCCTCCGCGGGCCACGTGACCGTCCGTCCGCGCATCGCGCACGCCGCCGGACCAGCCCGAGTCCGGCGGTCCAAGCACGGCGTCCACGGCCGCCCGCTCGACGGGCGAAGCGAGCGGCCCGACAACGTGGAGGTCCATTACCCCGAGTGTAGCCTCGGGATGGTCGCCCTGCCCCGCGAGGACGAGCCGAACGCTACCAGCGCCAAGCTCCCAGCGCCCAGCGCCAAGCGCCCTGGAATCGAAACGGCCCCCGGACGAACCGGGGGCCGAGTAGCTGCGTTCGAGGCGGTTAGGCCTGGTCGGCGGCCTGCACGTTCGTCGCACGCGGGCCCTTGGGGCTCGCCTGGACGTCGAATGTCACCGTCTCGCCGCCGTTGAGGCGGTCGAAGCTGAGCGGTGCAACGAGTGAGTCGCGATGGAAGAAGTATTCCTTCCCGTCCTCGGCTGCGATGAAGCCAAAGCCGCGGTCGGCAACAACCTTCTTGACGTTTCCTGTGGTCACATTGACCCCTTCTGTCTTCTCGAACCGATCTGCGGCGCACGGCCCGTTCGAGAAGCAGGTCGACCACGCGAAGCGTCATCGCGCATTGCGACAACGACATAAGGGTACGCTCGATCGGTGTTTCGTGGGCTGGCCGGCCCCCTCAGACGAATCGCTCTGGGTGGATCGACCGAGGAGCCGACCGCGGCGCGTCGAATTCAGGCGCCCGGCGGGCGGTAGGTGACGCCGATTCCGCGAGCCTCGTCCACGTCGGCCGCGGTCAGCAGGACCGTGGTCGTGATGCCGCCGATGCCGCTCGCAGAGACCCGTGTCGCCGCCGCCGCGGCCGCGGCGTTGCTCGGGAGCTCGGCGATCATGATGAAGTCGTCCTCGCCGAACGCCCAATAGGCCGCTTCGACCCGACCACCGACGCTCGCGGCGAGTTCGGACACGGCCTTGAGGCGGCCCGCGGCGCCCTCCTTGAGGACGCCCTGGATGCCCGCCTGGGTGTAGTGGGCACGGAACAGGAAGTGGGGCATCGTGCTCCTCCTCGAGTGCGCGCGGCTGGATCCTCCGGCCTTTGGCGCGAGCAACCATCGTGCATCGGCCGGGCCGCACCGTCAATGACTTGACGGTCCAGCGTCAGACGACCTGGGCGAGCACCCGCTGCACCAGGAACAGCACGATCGGCAGGGCGATCGCCGAGGCGAAACCGGTCAGCGCGCCCGCGCTCCAGGGCCAGGTCGGAACTCGGTTGACCACGTCGCGAGAGGCGACGAGGACGGAGAGCGACTTGTTGCCGGCCTCCATCGCGGTGGCATCCACGGCATCGACCGCGGCCTGGATCGAGGCCAGCGTCGTCGAGATCCGCCGGCCGACCTCGGCCTGCAGGCGCCGCTTCTCCTCGACGAGCCGGTTGTGCATCCCACGCAGCGGGAGGAAGAAGGACGCTACCGCCGCGGTCACGGCAACGTGGAGATGGTACCGGCCGGGCGCAAGGGAAGATTGTGCTACCATGTGCTACATGAGCGAAGCGGACGGCTGCCCGGCGCGCGTTGGCGTGCGCGAACTGCGCCAGAACCTGTCCGTCTACCTGGATCGAGTCAAGGCGGGTGAGACGCTCGAGGTGACAGAGCACGGCCAGCCGGTCGCGCGTCTTGGCCCGAACCCGGCGCCCAGACTCTCGATCATCGACCAGATGATCGCGGACGGCCGGGTGACGCCAGCAACGTTCGACCACAGATTGATCCCGCCGCCGCCGTCCATGCCGCATCCCAGCGGCCGGACGCTCACCGACGTCCTTCTCGAGATGCGTGACGAAGAGTACCGATGAGCGCTGCGTACGTCGACGCGTCGGCGCTGACCAAGCTGATCCTCGATGAACCAGAATCCCTCGCGATGCGGCGTTGGTATATCGAGAACGAGCGTGTCCTGTGCAGCCGGGTCGGATTGATCGAGACACACCGAGCCGTTCGGCGATTCCGGCACGACCCAGCCCACCTGGAAGTCGTCCTCCGGTCCGTCGAGGTCATCGAGCTGGACGCAGACATTGCGCGCACCGCTTCGTCGACTGGCCCGATTTCACTCCGGAGTCTTGATGCAATCCACATCGCATCTGCGGTGGCGTTGCTGCCTTCTGTCAACGCCTTCGTGACCTACGACGATCGTCTGGCCGACGCGGCGAGAGCGCTCGGCCTGCCGGTGGTTCGGCCCGCCTGAACGGGCTGGCTTCCGGCCATGTCAATCGCGGACGTCGGCAGCCTCAAGTCTCGACGGGTACGCCGAGCTTCTCGATCCGGATCGCCGTCGCCTTGAATTCGGCGGTGCCGGACTTCGGATCCGTCGCATCGATCGTGAGGAGGTTGGTCGCGACATCGTCCTGAAAGTGCAAGGTCATGAAGGTAAGGCCCGGCCGGAGGCCATCGTCGATGCGAACGGGCACCTCGATCTGGCCACGCCGCGAGCTGACCCGAACGCGCTCACCCTCAACAAGATCGAACCGGGCAAGGTCCTCAGGCGACATGTCGAGCGTTTCGCCGCGCCGCAACGGCGACGTGAATGACCCGGTCTGGACGCCGGTGTTGTAGCTGTCGAGGCGGCGTCCCGTGGTGAGCCGGATCGGATAGTCGTCGTCCAGGCGGTCTACCGGGGGATCGTGGTCGACGGGCACGAACGGAACGCGACTGCCCGGTACCGGGTCCTCCCAGAGGCGGGAGTGGAGGAACAGCTCGCCGGGGTGCGTCTCATCCCAGCACGGCCATTGGAGCCCGCCTTCGGACTCGAGCCGCCCATAGCTCATCCCGGCGTGCACCGGTGAGAGGGTCCGAAGCTCGTTCCAGATGCGTTCCGCCGAGGCGTCACCCCAGTCGTGACCCATCCGACGCGCGAGCTCGAAGATGATCCACAGATCGTCGCGCGCCTCACCCGGAGGATCGAGGGCCTTGCGGACCCGCTGGACGCGCCGCTCGGAGTTGGTCACCGTCCCCTCCGACTCCGCCCACGCCGCGGCCGCCGGGAGGACGACATCGGCCATCTCGGCGGTCGCGGTCAGGAACAGGTCCTGGACGACCATGAACTCCAGTGAGGCGACGAGCGAGCGCGTCCGCGCCTGGTCCGCCTCGGACTGGACCGGGTTCTCGCCGATGACGTAGGCCGCGTTGAGCTCTCCGCGCTCGATGGCATCGAACATCTCGGACAGGTGCCAGCCCTTCTTGGCCGGCACCGGCACGCCCCACGCCGCATCGAACTTCGCGCGAAGTGTCGCCTGCTCAACATGCTGGAACCCGGGCAGACGATCCGGCAAGGCGCCCATGTCGCCGCCACCCTGCACGTTGTTCTGGCCGCGCAGCGGGTTGAGACCGCTCCCGTACCGTCCGACATGCCCGGTGAGCAACGCCAGGTTGATCAGCGCCAGGACGTTGTCGACGGCGTTGTGGTGCTCGGTGATCCCGAGCGTCCAGCAGATCATCGCGCGCGGCGCTGTTGCGTAGGCATGGGCGAGCTCGCGGATGGCATCTGCAGGGACGCCGGTCTCGCGCTCGGCGTACTCCAGCGTGTACGACTCAACGCCCTCGCGATAGGCCTCGAAGTCGAAGGTCGCCCGTCCGATGAACTCGGTGTTCGCCAGCCCAGCGTTGATGATCTCGCGTCCGACGGCGTTGGCCAGGGCGATGTCACTGCCGACGTCCAGGCCGAGCCAGCTGTCCGCCCACTCCGCCGAACTCGTCCGCCGCGGGTCGATCGCGAACAGGCGGGCGCCGTTGCGGACGCCGCGCAGCAGGTGATGGAAGAAGATCGGATGCGTCTCCCGGGCATTGCTGCCCCAGAGAAGGATCAGATCGGTCTCCTCGACCTCACGATATGAGCTGGTTCCTCCACCAGCGCCGAAGACGGTCGCCAGACCGGCGACAGACGGGGCGTGTCAGGTGCGGTTGCAGCTATCGATGTTGTTGCTGCCCAGGACCACTCGCGAGAACTTCTGCGCGGCGTAGTTGACCTCGTTGGTCGCCTTGCTGCAACTGAAGATCCCGAACGGCGCCGGCGCATCGGCGGCCCGCCGGGCCCCGATCGCGCGAAACGCCCCGACGGTCCGATCGAGCGCCTCGTCCCAGGTTGCGGGACGGAGCTCGCCGCCCTTCGTCTCCCGGACGAGAGGTTGGGTCAGGCGTGGATACGACTTCGGCAAGTGTTCAAAGCCTCCGTGCTACAGCCACCGGGACAAGGGCCACGTTCCTCGCCGACCTTGGGCCGACGGAGCGAGTGTACCGCCAGGCGGCGTGGCATCTGGGCAGCGCGCCGTACCGAGGCGATGGGTCTCGCTGGCGCACCGGATTCCGGTCTGCCCGGGTCCGGTGCAGTCGCCTTACTCAGCGCTGACAAAGCTGTGGGCCGCCGCCGTGGTTCGCGCTGCTCCCGAACCGCACTCTCCCGACAGGCGTCCGGACTGGCCGCCGTGTATCAGGGGAGTCCGCAATGAACCACCGTCTAGCACGCCTCGCCGGTCCACTGACCGCCATCCTGCTCGCGACCCTCCTGGTCGCGACGCCGGCCCTCGCCATCTCCGCGCCATCCGGCGCGAACGGCCCGAGCGGGCTCGGCCAGACCGAGCCCGAGCGCCCCGATCGGGGCCACTGTCGCGACAAGCTGAGCAGGGACCTCAGCGATGCCTCCATCGGCAATCTCAAGGTCTTCGGGTTCTGCGAGATCGACCGCCGCCTGGACACGATCGAGCGCCTCGGCAATGCCGTGGACGAGTCGCGCGCCCTCACCGACGTGCACGCGGCCGCGCTCAACGCCATCCTCGACAACTCCGCGACGGGCCTGCGCGCCCTCCGTCTCGAGATCGCGGCCGACACGACGGTGGCGGAGCTGCGGGAGGACATCCAGAAGATCTTCACCGAGTTCCGGATCTATGCGCTCGTCACCCGCCAGGTGTGGCTCGTGCAGGGCGCGGACATGGTCGACATGGCCGGAGCAAAGCTCCAGACCACTTCCGGCCGTCTCGCCAACCTGATCGCAGAGGCCGCTGCCAGCGGCAAGGACGTCACCGAGGCCAACGCCCACCTGGCAGCGATGAACGCCGCGATCGCGGAAGCGTTGGCCGGGGTTGATGGAGTGGCTGGCCTGGTGCTGCCGTTG
>CAZOJS010000220.1:0-4150 GCA_964580175.1 uncultured Anaerolinea sp.
GACGATCGGAACCCCGGCCGAACCGCCTCAAAAGAAAAGAGGATTGCGCGTGCAACCTCATTGACACAGCACGGGCTTTCATAGAAGAACCGCGCGGCGCAAGCCCGCGGACATTCCTTGTCACCAGGCTAGCGCCTGGTGCTCTGAACGGCGGGTTACTTTTTGTGTCCCTGGCCGATGTTGGCGAAGAAGGCCTGGGCGCCTTTGGCGATTTCTTCGAGCGTTAGGTCCTGTTTGTGCGTCGCTAGAGACCACTCGTGGCCGAACGGGTCGGTCACTCTGCCATAGCGATCACCCCAGAAGGTGTCCATCACCGGCATCGACACCGTCGCCCCGGCATCAACCGCGCGCTTGAAGGCCTGGTCCACGTCCTTAACGTACAGGTGAAGAGCGATGGACGTGCCCTTGAGTTGCTGCGGCGAAACCCATCGCTGCATCTGCGGAAACTCGTCGCCGAGCATGACGATCGAGTCGCCGATCTTTAGCTGCGCGTGCATGATGAATTTGCCATCCGGTCCCGGCATTCGGGCGATTTCCTCCGCCCCGAAGGCTTTCTTGTAGAACTCAATCGCCTTGGCCGCTTCACGCACCACCAGGTGAGGCGTTATGGCGTGATATCCATCCGGGATCGGTTTTGCTTGCTTGGGCATGGTCACCTCTCTTCGTAAGCGGTCAGAAACATTCACGGTTTATTTTATCGCCTTTCGCTGTTGCGACAAATAGGGCGAAAAAAAGAATAATATCCCGCTTGGCAGGTCTTGTATAGGGGCGGTGTTCTTGGTAGGCTCGTTGCTCCCGCTCACAACAGGGCAGGCCGGGCTGGGCTGTCCGTGGTCGGGGCCGCATGGTGGCGGCGTGGGGAACATCAGTGGGGACAAATCTCGTTCTACCTGAAAGGAAACGGAAATGAGCAGTCACGCAAGGATCGGCGGGGTGATCGGTTTGGTGGCGGCGGTCGTCGGAGCGGTGCCGGCCTTCGGCACGTTTCACTTGATGCAGATCGAACAGGTGATCGGGGGGGTCAACGGGGACAGCACTGCCCAGGCGATTCAACTCCGAATGCGCAGCGTTAGCCAGCAGTTCGTGTCGCAAGCGCAAGTTTGCTTGGAAAATGCGGCGGGGATGAGCCCGATTCTCATTGTCGACATGGAAACGGATGTCACTTTGAGCACGCGAGTGCTGATCGCCAGCGCAAACTTCCCGAGTAGCACGACTCCCACGGCCGTGCCTGACTTCACCATGACGAACCTCATTCCCCCCAGCCACTTCGCCGCCGGCACGCTTACGTTTCGCCAGGATGCCGTGACGCCTTGTACGGGCGTCATTTATTGGCGGCTAAGCTGGGGCGGCGCGGGCTATACGGGGTCAGGCTCGGTGGTTCCAACGGGGGTTGGAGGCAACGATGCGGATGGGAACGCTAACCCACCCTTTGCCGGATCGCTTCCATCGGCGACCCTTCAAGCGCTGCAGTTCACGGGTACGGCGAGTGCTCTCAGCACGAACAATGCGGCGCAGTATGTCGTGACCGCAGGCGCCGCGGTCTTCACCAACAACGCGGCTACTACCTTCACGGTCACGGGGCCGCCGACGCCGACGGGCGCCTGCTGCGACGACGGTACCGGCGTGTGCATGAACGGCGTGACGCAAACGGCATGTGAAGGCGGCGGTGACCGTTATGGCGGCGACGGATCGACCTGTGCGACGATCAATCCGCCGTGTACGGGGCCGACCGGCGCATGCTGCGACGACTCGACCGGGGTTTGTACCGCGGCTCAAACGCAGAGCGCCTGCGAAGGCGGGGGTGATCGCTATGGCGGGAATAGCTCGACGTGCGGGAACATTGATCCGCCGTGCCTCCCACCGCCTCCGCCACCCCTTCAGATCGCACTGGAACTCGTCGCCGGTGCAAGCCCAACCGCGGCCATCCTCACGTTGGCGTCTCCGCTGGGGATCACCGACGCCGGCGATGGAACCGGAAGGCTTTTCATTCAAGACCAGCCCGGTCAAATCCGCGTGATCGACGCCAGCGGGATCCTTTTGAAGGATCCGATGCTCGATATTAGCGCCCTGATGCCCCCGCTGGGCATTGATTTCGGCGGCGGGTTCCCGCTCTTCGATGAACGCGGCCTGCTTGGACTCGCCTTCCACCCGAACTTTGAAACCAACGGAAAGTTCTACGTCCGCTACAGCAAACCGCGCACAAGCACCGGCCTGGAACCTTGCGATCTCGACATACCACCCGGCGTTTGCCATGAAGAAGTCGTGGCGCGGTACACCATGATGGGCGATCCGCTGACCAGCAACGTCGCCAATGCAGGTTCCGAAGTCATTATCTTCCGTTGGGATAAGCCGCAATGGAACCACAACGCCGGACACATTGCCTTCGGACCCGATGGCATGCTTTACATTTCTACCGGCGACGGCGGCGGTGCGCACGACGGCCTGTGCGACTCTCCGCCCTCCCACGGTCCGGGCGGCAACGGGCAGAACATCGAGGCGAAGTTGGGGAAGATGATCCGCATCGACGTGGACGGCTCCGACGGTCCGGGCGGACTCTACGGCATCCCGTCGCTCAACCCCTTCGTCGGTGTCGCGGGGCTGGATGAAATCTACGCTTACGGCTTCCGCAACCCCTACAAGTTTTCCTTCGACGACGGCCTCGGCGGCGACGACAGCCTCTATGTCGGCGACGGCGGCCAGGACATCTACGAAGAAGTCGATTCCGTCGTGATCGGCGGCAACTACGGCTGGGCCATCGAGGAAGGGGCCCACTGCTTTGTCCCGCCCTGTACGCCGCTTCCCGGCTGCGGCGGCCCGGGCCTGATTGGTCCCATCAGTGAATACACCCACGCGGAGGGCGGCACGGCCATCATCGGCGGCTACGTTTATCGCGGTGCGGCGTACCCGCAACTCCAAGGCAAGTACGTCTATGGCGACGACGCCTCCGATTTCTTCTCGCCCAGTGGACGACTGTACTACTTTGATCTCACCGGCCCCGAAGCGTTCGTCCGCAAGGAGTTTTTCATCGCTCCCAACGGAGCGCCCTTAGGCAAGTTCGTGAAAGGATTCGGACGCGATGCCGACGGCGAGATTTACGTCGCTGCGTCGGACGTACTCGGCCCCAGCGGTACAACGGGTATCATCTACAAAATCGTTCCGCCGCCGCCGGGAGTTCCGGCGTGGGCGCCGACAAAGTCGTGTAATGCCGGCGCAAATTTGAACCAGTCTTGCGACACCGATGCGGATTGCCCGCCGGGAACGCCGGTTGGAATATGTGACGCGTGGCCGAACATCAACCCCAAGGCAACCACTCGCACGCTGCGGTTCAGCATGACGGTGCCCCCCCCTCAAACCGCGACGGGCGCGGCCCCGCAGGTCGCCATCAAGGTGACGATGATTAACCTTCAAGACCCGGTTCCGGCAAACTTGCCGCAGTTCCCCCCGCCGAACTTCAGTGGGTATGAGTCTGCCACGTGCGCGCCGATGAAATGTGTCGGGGGTACGAGGAACGGTCTGACTTGTACGGTCCCCGCCGACTGCCCCAGCCCCGGCGTTTGCACGGCCGCCGTCGAAGACAACGGCTGCGCACGCTGGGTCGGTAAGGCCGGGACCTTCCTTGAGGCCCAGGACAGTCCGGCGACCGGAAACTACCGTGCGTCCAAGCTACAATGTACGCCGTACTACACGGCCTGGGAGACACAAGGCGATATCACCGTGATCGGCGCGGAGATCGTTCCCAGTTCGGAATACAGCGTCCAAGCGTACGGAGCGTCGTGCAAGGGTGCGGAAGCGGGTTGCGCCAACGTGTCCGCCCCGGTGACGATGTACACGCGCCGTTCCGGCGACGTGGAAGCGCCGTTCAACCCGCCGGACGGCTCGACGCAGCCCAACGTGACCGACATCGCCCAGTTGGTCAACAAGTTCAAGAACGTGACCGGCGCTCTCGTGAAAGCGATCTCTCAGCTACAGCCCAACCTTCCCGAGCTGAACGCGGACATCAACGCCTTGGACATCGTGGCGGTGGTGGACGGGGTGAAGGGCAGTGCGTATGCGTTTAGCGGCCCGTGTCCATGCCCGCCGACGGTGCCGTGCGGGACCACGGCCTGTTCGAGCGTGACGCCGTGCGTCAATGCTTACGGCGCCGGATCCA
>CAZOJS010000221.1:0-11021 GCA_964580175.1 uncultured Anaerolinea sp.
ACGACGTTGCTGGTCGGGCAGACCGTGAGCGGGATACCCTCCCCGGCCACCCGACGGACCAGCTCCGGGTCCTCCGCGATAGCGACTCCATGATCGATCCGCTCTGCCCCCAGGACGTCCAGTGCGATCCGGATGTTGTCGGGTCCGGCGCCCACGGCCTCGCCCGCGTGACAGGTTCGTCTCAGCCCCAGCCGCGCTGCTGCCTGGAACGCCGGGGCGAACGAACGCAGATCTACGCCAAGCTCTGTCGAATCGGCGCCGATGCCGATGACCCGTTCCGCTCGGCCCGAGCGTCGAAGTTCACCAAGTTGTGCGACGAGGTCGAGGCCGGCTTCGGGACCATACGCTCGGTCGATATCGGCGATAAGCATGCACCGGGCGCCCGTGGCAACCTCGGCGCTGGCGATCCCCTCGGTCAGCCCGGCAATGATCCCGTCGAGATCCTGGCCCGCTGCAAGGTGTCGAGCGGGAGTGAAGAACATCTCTCGATATCGGAGCCCGTGGGCCGCCCCGTCGATGAGCGATTCGTAGGCGATCCGAGCCCAGTCCGCACGTTCGATCAGGGTCTCCTGGACAAGCCAGAAGACAGCCAGGAACGAGTCGAGTGAGTCGTACTTGTAGAGCAGGCTCGGGTCCTCCGAGGGCAGCGGCCGCCCGGCCTTTCGGGCGAGCTCCACGACCGTCGATGGACGGACCGTGCCTTCGACATGACAGTGCAGCTCGACCTTGGGGATCAGGTCGAACGCTGTTTGTCCGTCGCCGGTCGCCAAGATCGACTCCTCGATGGCGGATATCGGGTGTTCGCTCGGAGGTTTGCGCGAAGCGCCTGCTGCGCTGTTCTGGCGCCCCCGGACGGATTCGAACCGCCGACGCCAGCCTTAGGACGGCTGCGCTCTATCCACTGAGCTACGGGGGCGTGCGGTCATCGTACCCGACGGACATGCGCCGACCGAGCCGGCGGTCCGCTTCCCCGCCCGGTTGTAGGATGCCGACCGTGACCACTCCCCTCCCCGACCTCATCCTCTACACGCGCCCAGGCTGCGGGCTGTGTGACGAGGCGCGTCGGGCGGTGGATCTCCTGCTGGCCGACCGCCAGGTGCGCGGGATGCCCGTGCCGCTGGTCGTCGAGCGCGACATCGACGCCGATTTGGACCTGCACCGCCAGCTGTTCGATCGAATCCCGGTCATCGAGCTCGGGCCCGGGCGACTGGAGCTCGCGACCAGCGTGGCGCGCCTACGGCGACTCCTCGCCGACGTCCTCGACGCGGCCCCGGCGGTCGCGCCCGAATCGGCACCAATCACCTGACATGACCACCGACCTGACGATCGCGATTGCCTTCGGCGCCGGCATCCTGAGCTTTGTTTCGCCCTGCGTCCTCCCATTGGTGCCGGCCTATTTGGGCCAACTGACGGCCGTCGCCGTCGTCGGGCGGGCAAGCGCACAGGTCACCCGCTGGCTGACTATTCGCCACGCACTTGCCTACGTGGCCGGGTTCGGCGCCGTCTTCACGCTCCTCGGGATCACTGCGACGTATCTGGCCGGCCCGCTCGTGGAGTACCTGCCGCTCCTTCGCCAGATCGGTGGCGTGATCCTGATCCTGCTCGGCCTCAACCTCGCTGGAATCCTGCGGATCCCGGCCCTCAACCGGAGCTGGCGACCGCTCGATATCGGAGCGGCCGGCTCACTGGCGGCCGCGACCGGCACGACGTCACTGGCGAGTGCCGGTGGCCCCGCTGGCGCGTCCGGACCACGGCTCGGAGATCGACTCGGCGGGCGGATCGTCAGCGCTCGTGGTGGCTGGTTGGCTTCGTTCGGGCTCGGGGCGATCTTCGCCGTCGGTTGGACCCCGTGCATCGGCGTCATCCTTGGCGGAATCCTGACGATGGCAGCCACAAGCGGTAGCGGCGGGCAGGGAGCGGTCCTTCTCCTGGCCTATACGGCCGGCCTCGGTCTCCCGTTTGTCGCGATCGCGGCAGCCTACGATCGGTCACCGGCCGTGATCCGGCCGCTCCTCCGCCACGGGCAGGCGATGTCATTCGCGGGCGGATTGCTGGTCGCCCTGATCGGCGTGGCGATGATCATGAACTGGCTGGCGTTGCTCGCCCGGTTCGTCCCGTTCAACACGGCCATCTAGGGCGAGCGTGAGCGAAACCGCCGCCCCGGGACCTGACATCGAGGAGGAGCCACGGCCGCGCCGGCGGGGCGGGATCGGGCCATTCAGCCTCCGCCAGGTAGCGGCCGCACTCGGGGCAGTCGTTGTCACCGCAGTCCTCATGACGGTTGCCACCGCGCCGCTCGGATCAACCGGTCCGGGATTGCCGAATCCGGTGGCCTCGGCCTACCTGCTCCGCTCCCCGATCCCGGGCCTCCAGGTAGGCCAGCTGGCTCCGGAGCTCAATGGAACCCGCGACGATGGGTCCCCCTTCACGCTCACCGATCTGGACGGCCGACCGCTCCAGCTCGCGGACGTACGGGGCCGCGGCGTGTGGCTCAACTTCTGGGCCAGCTGGTGTCCGCCCTGCCAGGCCGAGACGCCGACGCTTCGGTCGATGGACGAGCGGTACCGGGACCGCGGGCTCAGCCTGATCGCCGTCCAGGTCCAGCAGACCATCGATGACGGTCGGGCCTATGCCGCCAAATATGGCCTGGGGTACGCGATCGGCGCCGATGTGAGTGCCGCGGTCTTCCGCACCTATCGAGTCTTCGCCCTGCCGACCCAGTTCTTCATCGATCCCGACGGGGTCATTCGTGCCGTGGTGAACGGACCGCTTGATGAGGCCGGCGCGACGCGCCTCATCGAGGCCATCCTGCCTCCCGGTGGTTCCTAGGGTGCGATCCCCGGCGAGGCACGGTGACGTCGACGCGGCCTACAGCCAGCCAAAGGCAGGCGGCCGGGTCCCGACGGTCCGGCATTCGACCATCCGACGAAGGGGCGAGGCCCGGGAGACCCCGGTACTCCGGAATCCGGCGCCTCAGCCGCCGATTGGTCCATTGCTGCGCCATTCGACGATCGACGACGGCTGAGCCCGCGGTTCCTTCGTCGCTTGGTCGATCCGTGGACCGGCCCGACGCGCGCCGCTTCGCGGACGTCATCCGATCGACGTAACGTCGAGGAAGCCCCACCGGCGGATCGCGCTGGTTCGTGAAGCCGGGCTCAGCCACGCTCGGCCGAGTCCGAAATCGACGGAAGTCGTGGACGGCCACGCTCGCACGCGGCGATTCTGGTCAACCAGCCCGATCAGGGGCAAGTCAGATCGAGTCAGGTCGGCTCGTACCGATATCGGTCACGGTCCCTCACGAGGCGTCCGACCGGCTGGAGCGGCTCGTGCGAGAGCGCCACGATCCAGTTGTCTGTGGCGGCCCGGGCAAAGAGATCAGCCTTGACCTCCACGGAGTCAAGCGGGAAGTCGTCGAAGGCTGTGATCCAGCGCGGGTTCGCGCTCCACGGCCGCATGCACAGGTCGCCGAAGAACGCCAGGGTCTGACCCGCGGGGCCTCCGCCCCGGACCACGATCGCCTGGTGGCCCTTCGAGTGACCGCCCGTCGGCACCACGGAGACGCCGGGCAACAGTTCCACTTCCCCGTCTGCCCAGCCCGCCTCGCCCCACTCGCGTACGAGCCGGATTTCCGGCTGGTCATAGGACGCGACGATGCGGCTGTTGTCGTCCAGCGCGATCTCCCACTCGGCGCGCTGGGCCACGATCCTCGCCCGGGGAAATGCCCGCTCGCCGTCGGCGCGAAGGAGCCCGCCCGCATGGTCGAAGTGGAGGTGGCTCATGGCCACGACATCCACCGACGCGGGATCGAAACCAGCCTGTTCAAGCGCCGGCGCGACCGGCGTGCCCTCGTATTCACGCATCTGTCTGACCTTGTCCGAGACGCGCTCCCCGATTCCGGTCTCCACGAGGACCCGCCCCGCGGGCGTCTCGATCAGGAGGCAGTTGAGGGCCTGCAGGAGCCGGTGCTCATGGTCGATCTCAGCGGCGGCCCAGCGCTCCCACAGGAGCCGCGGCACCGGACCGAACAGTGCCCCGGCATCGGAACGGAACGTGCCGGCCTGGATGAGCGCGACGCGCGTTCCGCCCCCGAGATCGCCCGACCAGTGAACGGCGTCGTTGAGGCCCACGCTCGGTCAGCCCTTGCGGGCGGCGCCGAAGTCGCGGTGGAAGGCCGACGCGGTCGGTTCCGACTGGCCCTGGTACTTCGATCCGAGCTCGGGGCTGCCGTACGGTCGGTCCACTGGGCTGGACATCCGGAAGAAGCTGATCTGCCCGATCTTCATCCCGAAGTAGAGGGCGATGGGCAGGTTGGCCACGTTCGACAGCTCGAGGGTCAGGTTGCCCTTCCAGCCCGGATCGACGTAGCCCGCCGTCGAGTGGATCAAGAGCCCAAGCCTGCCGAGCGAGGACTTGCCCTCTAATCGGGCAACGAGGTCGTTGGGCAGCTCCACCCACTCGAGGGTCTGTCCGAGGACGAACTCGCCCGGGTGCAGGATGAACGGCTCGTCATTCTCCACCGTGAGCAATTCCGTGAGGTCCGGCTGCGCCTGGCGAACGTCGATGTAGGCATATCGGTTGTTGCGGAAGACCCGGAAGCTTCGATCGAGATGCAGGTCCACCGAGGACGGCTGGACGTCGGCCAGATCGTGGGGCCGGATCGCGACCGAGCCCGACTCCAGGGCCGCTCGGATGTCCCGATCCGAAAGGACGCTCACTTCGCCGTCTCCTTCGGACTCCACTGGGCGTACAGGGTGTCCACCTCGCGCTTGAGATCCTCGAGGTCATCGAAGCTCTGGTAGACACTGGCAAATCGAATGTACGCGATGTGGTCCACCTCGCGAAGGCTCGCCATCGCCAGCTGGCCGATGCGCGACGAAGGAACCTCGGTCATCCCCTCAGCCCGCAGGGCCGCTTCAATCCCGTCGGCGATCTCCTCCGGGGCGGACACCGCAACCGGTCGCCGGGTGAGCGCCTTGCGGAGGCCCGACACGAGCTTGTCTCGGTCGAATTCCTGTCGAACACCGTCGCGCTTCAGGACCACGAGGCGCGGCGCCTCGATCCGCTCATAGGTCGTGAACCGGAGACTGCACCCGCCGCACTCGCGCCGCCGCCGGATCGTGGCGGCATCTTCAAGATCCCGGGAATCGACCACCCGCGTCTCTCGCTCGCCACACTGCGGGCAGCGCATGCAACCTCCTCGGCACCACTAGGGGTTGTGGTGTACATCGAGGATACCACTACATGGTGTGTGGTTCGGGGCAAACTCCGGTCAGCGATCGCGCTGTCCGAGACGCCTGACCGGCGAGGCTTCCTCCGCCTGGCGAATCGCCGCGGCCGCATGCTCGGCGAATGATTCCCGGGCGTGAATGAGGTTGAGATAGCCGCGCTTGATGGACGTGTCGGCCTCCGGGCCACGCTCGAGGCGATGCCCGGTACCCGCCAGCTCGCAACCGTGAGCGACGAGATCGAGCGCCCGCTCGGCCCGCTCGAGCTCGTGGGCCATGCCCTCCCGATGGCCGCTCACGCTCGCGGGCCCGTCGAGACGCTGCAGTTCCGCCCCATACCGCTGCATCGCGTCCATGGCGGCGATGAGCTGGTCGCGGATCAGCGCGGGCTCGGATTCGCGTCGCCGGACCGGGTCGATCGACCCGGCGATGTCGCCGAGGCTCTGCCCGACCCGCCGATTCAGATCGGCCGTCCCGCTCCGGAACGATTCCGCGACGCGCGTTCGGTTGAGCGCGGACCCCGCGCGTCTCGCCGCCAGCGCGACAAGTCCAGCGAGCAGGACGAACGCGACGAGGGCGACGCCCTGAGCAGTCTCCAATCGCTCCCCCTGACCGCAAGCTGCGCTGCTGAAAGGCTATCCCGCGCGGTCGCGCAATGCCACCACGATTGCGGGCACAACCGCGAACAGGTCGCCCACCACCACCAGATCCGCGAATTCCGCGATCGGCGCGTCCGGATCGCGGTTGACGGCGACGATCGTCTCGGCCGTCTGCATCCCGACTTTGTGCTGGATCGCCCCGGAAATGCCAAGAGCCAGGTAGAGCTGCGGCTTGACGATCTTGCCGGTCTGCCCGATCTGCTGGGCGTAGGGAATCCACCCGGCATCCACCGCGGCGCGGGTCGCCCCGACCGCACCGCCGAGCGCCGCGGCCAGTTCGTTCACCAGCTTGAAGCCGTCTGGTCCCCCGACCCCGCGCCCGCCCGAGACGATGATCCGGGCCTCTTCGATCGGCGCAGCCGCGCCGGCTTCCGCGACCTGCTGGACGATCTTCACCCGTGGGAGGGCGGTTGGACCGGACGGGGCAACGGCTTCAATGGTCCCCTGCTTGTCGGCCGGGCTCGCCTCAACGGAATTCGGGCGGAGGGTGATGATCCCGCCGGGATCGTGGAACCCCGATGTCGTCAGCAACTTGCCGCCGAATACGCTCATCAGAACGGCCGGGCCCGAGTCCGTCCAGGTGACGCCCGTCGCGTTGACCAGGATCCCGAGCGTCGTCAGCGCCGAAAGGGTGCCGGCCACGTCGCGCCCATCCGGACCGGCGCCCAGCAGGACGACGGCTGTGGGATCGCCGCCGATCACCGAGACCGCCCGCTCCGCGGCGATCACGGACCAGGCGTGGCCCGCCGCGTCCTTGTCGGCGATCGTCACGACGCGTGGTAGATATCCCGCGAGTTCGCTGGCCGCCGCTTGCGGATCTGGGGCGACGACGAGCCCGAAAGCCTCGCGCCCACTGGCCTCGGCGAGCGTTCGCGCCAATGTCGCGGCCTCCGCAGAGATCCGCGCCAGCGAGCCATCGTTGTTCGGCTCCGCGATCACCCAGATCGCGGCCATCAGATGATCCTCCGCGATGCGAGGAATTCGACAATCGCTGCCGCGCCTTCCTCAGCGCTCCCGCGCACGACGATGGTTGCGCCGCGCGCCGGCGGTCGCTCCGTGGCAAGCACGACCGTCGATGCCACCGCTCCCCCGATCGCAGCCGGGTCCTGACCAAGGTCCCCCACTGAACGCGCCACGATCTCCTTTGAGCGTGCCGCCATGATCCCCTTGAGGGACGGGTAGCGCGGCTCGCCGAGCGCCTGGGTGCACACGATCAGCGCCGGCATCGGTGCGTCGAGCACGTCGTACCCAGTCGGCGTGATCCGCCGGACGAGGACGCGGCCGGTGTCCGGATTCGGCTCGATCCGGGCCGCATTGCTGAGATACGGGAGGCCGCGCAGGGCGGCGATCCCCGCGGGCACCACGCCCCCTCCCCCGTCCGAGGTGTCGGCACCGGCCAGCACGAGATCGAAGGTCAGGTCGCCGAGCGCGGCGGCCAGCAGGCGCATCGTGGATCGCACGTCGGATCCGGCCAGGGCGGGATCGGTCACCAGGACGCCTCGGGTGGCGCCCATCGCCAGGGCCTTGCGCATCGTGTCGGTCGCCCCGGCCGGCGCCATCGTCAGCAGGGTTACCTCGCCACCCAGCGATTCGGCGAGCTTGAGGGCCGCCTCGAGGGCGTACTCGTCGTTGGCATTCACGACGGTCGGAGAGGCTGCCCGATCGAGCCAGTGGTCCGGGCCGAGTCGCTCGGAGGCGGCGGCAGGATCCGGGACGGGCTTGGTCAGGACGACGATGTGCACGAGATGATCGGCCTCCGCTGCATTGCAGGAACGCGTCAGGCGTCCGGTCGTCCGAGGAGCGCACGGGCGATCACGAGGCGCTGGACCTGCTGGGTCCCCTCGTAGATCTGGGTGATCTTGGCGTCGCGCATCATCCGCTCGACGGGGTACTCGTCGATGTACCCGTAGCCGCCCAGGACTTGGACCGCATCCGTCGTGACCCGCATCGCCGTGTCGCCGGCAATGAGTTTACACATGGCTGACCAGCGGGCGACGTCGGGTCCACCGGCGTCGATCTCGACGCAGGCCGTGTACAGGAGCTGGCGGGCAGCCTCGGTCTGTGAATCCATGTCGGCGAGCATTGCCGCGATCATCTGGAAGTCGCCGATCCGCTGGCCGAACTGGTGCCGTTCCCGGGCATAGTTCGTCGCCACGTCGAGCGCCCCCTGGGCGATCCCGACGGCCTGCGCCGCGACCCCCGGTCGGGACCGATCCAGCGTGCCCATCGCGATGGCGAACCCGTCTCCCTCGGGGCCGATCCGATTGGCCTCCGGTACCCGGACCCCGTCGAACGAAAGCTCAGCCGTGGGGCTGCCCCGAATGCCGAGTTTGTGCTCAAGTCGCTCCACGCGAAATCCCGCGGTCGGAACCTCCACGACAAAACACGAAAGCCGCCGAGACTTCGGCGCGTCCGGGTCCGTGACCGCGAAGACGGTGATCAGCCCGGCGACGCTGCCGTTCGTGATGAACCGCTTGGCGCCGGACAGGACGTACGTATCACCGTCCTTGACGGCACGCGTCCGAATGGACGCGGCGTCCGAACCGGCCTCGGGTTCCGTCAGGGCGAACGCGGCGAGCTTCCTGCCCGAGGCCAGATCCGGGAACCAGCGGGCCTGCTGCTCCGGGGATCCGGCCAGCAGGAGCGGCAGGGCTCCAAGCTCCTGGATGATCAGGATGAGGCTGCTGGTCGCACACGAGCGGGCGATCTGCTCGATCGCCAGACACACGGTCAGGAGATCGCCCCCGATGCCACAGTGCTCAACCGGAAAGGGGAGACCGAGGACGTCCTGCGCCGCGAGGAGCTGGCGAATGTCTTCCGGAAATTCGGCCGTCCGATCGATCTCGGCGGCGCGCGGCGCGATCCGTTCCTCGGCCAGTCGACGAACGGTGTCGCGCAGCAGCACCTGCTCATCGGTCAGCCGGGCAGAGGAATTCAAGGTGGTCACCGAGCGCATCGTACAGCCGAACCCTGATCGCGAATGCGTGACGGCGGGGGTACTCTGCCCCCAGACACACTGATCCACCGTGGGGATGCGGATCGGCGTGTTGTTGGGGGTATGACGATGGACCAGCCCATGATTCTGGCTCTGATCGGCGCCGCGCTGATCGGCGTCGCGGCCAGTTGGTCGATCCTCCGGCGACAGAAATCCCCACCGGAGAGTCAGTTCGCCGCTTCGACCGAGGGGGTCAAGCGCTGTCCGAAGTGCGCCATGTCCAATGTCTGGACCGACACGACCTGCGCCAGTTGCGGCGGGGATCTGCCGGGCTAGATGCGATCCCCTGGTCCTCTCCGGGGCGGGCTCGTGGTCGCGGTTGTCGCCGCGACCCTCTGGGCGGCGGGCCCCGTCGCCGCGGCACCGAGTCTGCTGGTCACGCCAAATCGAGGCTTGCCCGGAGACACGCTGAATGCCAGTGCGAGTGGCAACGCGCTGTACGAGCTGGTCACCTTCTGGTGGGACGGGACGACCCTGCTCGGAACGGACCAGGCGGATGCCTCAGGCATCGCGACGCTCGCCTTCAAGATCCCTGGGGGCGCCGCGCTCGGCGACCACCGGGTCCGCGCCTGCCAGGGATCCTCCTGCGCGCCGGGCAGCTTCGATGAAGCTGCCGTCGTCGTTGGGCCACCCGTCACCCCGGCTCCCACGGCGTCGCCGACGGCGACGGCAGCGCCAGCACCGACGCCAACACCGAGGCCAACACCGAGGCCGACTCCGTCCCAGCCGCCGACGCCCGCAGTCACCCCGGCGCCCACCCCGCCTCCGAGCCCGTCGCCGGCCCCAACGCCGGCGCCGTCGCCCACCAATCCGCCGCCCTCGTTCCCACTGGTGGCACCGACGGCCGCGCCGAAACCCCCCGCCATCGTGGCGGTCACCGCTGCCCCGCCGCCGCCGGACGGCCTCGCCGCGTCACCCGGCCCGTTTCCGGACCTGGAGATCCGGGGAATCGAGGTCACGCAGGGCATCCAGAACCTGACCAACCTGATGCCACTCGTGGCCGAGCGGCGGACCTACGCCAGGGTCTATCTGGACGTGGACGGCGCGCTCGAGCTGGCGCACACATACGGAGCGCTGGAAGCTCGTCGGGACGGCCTCCAGATCGGTTGGATCTGGCCCGAGAACGGGCCGATCACGGCGCGCGCCGGGGGCGGCGAGCGGACCGAGCTCGACGACTCCCTGTACTTCCGCCTCCCGGCGTCATGGCTCCACGGGACGGTCAAGCTGCAGGCCTTCGTCTACAGCCACCACGCCGCCTATCCGTGGTCCAAGGAGCCGGAGTGGCAGGACAACCTTCGCTCGGTCACCGTGACGTTTCACGAGGCAGACCCGGTGGCGCTGCATCTTGTCCCGGTCCATCTCCACCGCTCGTTCCACCCGACGGACGAGGTTCGCGAGTACGACGCACCGGGGCTAGGGCCGTTCCTCGGACAGGCCCACGACCTGAACCTCACCCGGATCATCGCGGGCATGTGGCGATATCACCCGATCGCCGACATGACCGTCGACTTCGCGTCGCAGCCGGTCGAGCCCCTCGACCACGAGCTCGGCGACGAGTGGGATCTCGGCGACTGTCAAACGGTCGCGCTGGAGGCGACCGGCGGCCTCGTGAAGCTCGCCGATTGGCGCCCGCTGATGGAGGATCCGGACATCGACCTCCCGATTGATGCCTGGGCAACCCCGGATCGCGCGACGGTGTTCGTGCAGGATTGGATCTACGAGATCGATCACTTCTACCCGCACGCCGACGGCACGGCCAATGCCTACGGACCGACAACCGGGGTGCTTCCCGCCCCGCCCGACGGAGCCCCGGCCTTCATCGACGGCTGCAAGAATTCGGACGACGAGTCCGGCCAGCCAAACAGCACGCTGTCGTTGTGGCAGGTCCTGTACGGCGGCTTCGCCGATGAGCGGGAGTTCTTCGTCGGCATGGTGGATCCGTCGCTGCGCACGGCGTGGGGCGGCATGGCCACTGACGGCACCCAGACGGCGTGGGTGCGCATGAGTCCGAACTGGGCGAAGTCCGCACCGTGGTACCTCGGTGGCGCCGGGACCTTCGCGCACGAGGTTGGCCTTGAGCGCGGAGAGGCTGACCGAGGTCGAGTCGAGGTCGGACCCGGTCCGGAGCTGGGCGCCCAGCCG
>CAZOJS010000222.1:0-11234 GCA_964580175.1 uncultured Anaerolinea sp.
CTACTCTTCCCGGCCGACGACGGAATCCGGGGCCAGGAGCTGTGGGCGAGCGACGGCACGAAGCGGGGCACGGTGCCGTCTTGGCCGGCCAGACGTCTGTAGCGGATGTTCCGACGGGCCTCATCTGGTTGGCGGGTCCCGGCGAGGACGCCTGGCGGCAGCCCGTCCAGCTACCCGGAATGTGGGTGATCGCGCTGCTGCAAGACCCGGCGCAGCTCGACCGTCTTGTCATCGTCGGGTTCTCGCAGGAGCACGACTACAGGCGGAACATCCTCTGGACCGGCACGGTCGACTGGGCTCCATAGCTGCGCGTCGCGAGTCTGTGAGGGCGGGGGACTGGTGGTCCTCGGTTGAGATGTCACCTCGCCGACCAGTTCCTCTCTGCCGGAACTTCAACTCGGGCTCGGGCTCGGGCTCGGGCTCGGACTCGGCGGGACCGCCGACGGCGATGGTGACGGCTCTGGCGTCGGCAGAAGCGTGGCCGACGGATCCGGAGTGGCCGACTCCGTGGGTGACGCGGTCGGGACCGGTTCGGACGTCGGGACCGGCGTCGGCCTCGCCGGCTGGACGCAGTTGCCTGTGCCGGAGCCGCTGCCGCTGGTCGCCGGTGGCGGGGCTGCATAGTCGACGTTCGGCGCGGTCCCGGTGGGCGGAAACAAGCCCGCCGCAAGGAGTTGGATCCCGGGCACGTCGGGGATCTGGATCGAGCCGCGCGCATCGAAGCCGGATTTGACGAGCGGCGACTTGATCACCGCCCGATACGTGTGTCCCCGATCCACGCGGGCCATGATCTCGGCGAGGTCCGGCAGGAGTTCGCGCGGGACGTTCGTCTGCATGGATCGTCCAAGTGCTTGGAGCAGCTCTACCGGGTCGCTCAGGTACCCGCGCTTGACGATGGCGTCGCGCAAACCCGAGAGCACCTCCTGCTGCCGGGCGGCGCGCGTGAAATCGGATTCGCCTGCGGTCTTCCGGACCCGCGCGTAGGCCAGCGCCTCGAGGCCGTTGAGATGGCGCAGGCCGGCCGCGATCGAGAAACCGCTCTCAAACCCGTACTCGGTGTATCCCGGATCGCACAGGTTGCGGGTCACGCTGACGTCGACGCCACCGAGGGCATCGATGACCCTCACGAACCCGCCGAGGCTGACCGCGGCGTAGTAGTCGATCTGCAGGTTCAGGAGCGTGCCGGCGGCGGCCATCAGCACGTCGTGACCTGACCCGTCAGACCCTGGAAACGAAGCGGGATGATGGCGTGCATCGGAATCGAGGCCGTTCAGCTTCGGCTTGTAGACGGTTCCGTCCGGAAGCGGAACGTCGACCATGTCCCGCGGGAGCGAGATCATCGAGACGGTTTCGGTGACCGGATCGAGGCTGGCCACGATCATCGTGTCCGTGTTGGCCGTATTCCGGCCGACCCCACTGTCGATGCCGATGAGCAGGACATTGACCCGCTGGACGCCCGAATCCGGGGAGGTGCTCGGAGGTGGCGTCGAGGTCGCCGATGGTGCAAGGGTCGGTTGCGGGGTCGACGGCGGTTCCCATGCCCCCTCGGTCTCCCCGGTGAACACGCGGTCCACCTCTTCTCGCGCGACGTTGGTCACATAGCCGAGATACGCCTGTGGGGCGATCACCGCGGTGAGCAACAGTCCAACGGCCAGGCCGTGGCGGGCCCGAGGCTGGCGCTTCCCGACGGCTGCTATGCCCGCGCCGACGGCGAGAAGCCGCCAGACGAGCACGATCGCCTGGATGACGAGGATCAGACCGAGGGCATTGACGGCCTCCGCGGCGAGACGCGCGAGTGAGGTCGTGACGGCCAGGATCCCAAGGCTGAACAGCGCGATGAGGACGGGGACGGCGAACAGCACGGCCAGGCGTCGACGGCCCGCTGCCAGGTGCCCGGCGCCGGGGAAGATCGCATCGATCCAAACCCACCGAAGCTGGCGGGCTCGAACTGGGGCCTCGACGGGATCCGCGGGCTCAGCGGCCTGATCGGGCTCTAGGGGCTCAGCGGCCTCGGCGGGACCACCGGGCGCGACGGGCACGACGGGCTCGACCGGATCCTTGGACTCTTCAGGTGGAATCACGGGCCGGAGCCTAGCAGGGCCTGCGCGATTGGCGGTTGAGTCGGGTTTGCCGGAACCTCGTGCGCCGGGCGTGGCATCATCGACCCAACCGCAAGCGTATGGAGGAAGACCGCACTTGCCGCCGATCACCGAACTGACCCGCATCGAGCCCGTGCACCTGGACCGCCTCGATCGGCAGGGGATCTTCACCACGGGCCTGCTGCTCGAAGTCAGCGAAACCTCGACCCGTCGACAGACGCTCGCTGATCAGGTTGACGCCAGCACCAACGACGTGCTGACCTGGCGGGACGAGGCGCTGATGCTCAACCTGGCCGGCTTCGGGGCGCAGGAACACATGCTCCTCAGCCAGTCCGGCTTCGAGGGCCTGCGGGACATCCTCCAGGTTGACCTGGACGAGTTCCGCCGTCGGATCGCCCGTGGAGCGAAGGAGCTGAACCTCGAACCGCCGTCCGAGCTCGGCCTCGAGAGCTGGTGGGAGCAGGCCCGCACGCTCGAAGACGAGTAGCCCGTTTCCGGGATCGGCGCTGCCCGGCGGTACCATGCACCGACATGCGTGTGCTCCTCGCCGTTGCCTCAATTATCGTTGCCGGCGCCACGGCCCTGGCCCTGCTCGCCGTCGCCGTCAGCCCGTTCCTGACCCCGGCCTTCGTCGCGTTTGAGCAGGGCCGCGCGGACGCCGCGGCCTGGACGGGTCTGCCGCCGGACGACCTGCGCCTGGCGACAGAGGCGATCCTGCGGGACCTGGTCGTGGGTCCGCCCCAGTTCGACGTCAGCATCGACGGGGTCCCGGTCCTGACCGAAGGAGAGCGGAACCACATGCGCGATGTCCGAGGCGTGTTCACCGGCTTCTACGTCGCGGCCGCCGTCAGTCTCGTCGTCATCGCCGCGGGCTGGGTCGCCGCCAGCAGGTCAGCCCGTTGGAGTCGCCGCTCATGGTGGATCGCGACCCGCGCCGGAGCCGCAGGCCTGGCGGCGCTGCTCGTGGCCGCGGGCGTCATTGCGCTCGTGGCTTTCGAGGCGGCGTTCGAGGTGTTCCATCGGCTGTTCTTCTCGGCGGGCAGCTATACCTTCGACCCGCGAACCGACCGCCTGGTCCAGCTCTTTCCGGAGGTCTTCTGGATGGAGACCGCAATCGGGGTCGGCGCGGTCGCGCTGAACTTGGCCATCGTGGCAGTGCTCATCGCGTCCCGACGTCTGGGAGACGACCGGCGGCTGGCCGCGCACATGCCGGTGGTCGTGGCCCGATGATCGGGATTCCCGTCGCGCGAATCGGCGGCATCGAGGTCCGCCTGCAACTCGGCTGGATCTTCATCGTCGCGCTCGTGGCGGCGCTGGCCGTGATCCAGATCGGCACCGCGGTCCCGTCGCTCGCCACGCCGGTCCAGTGGATTCTGGGCGGAGTCGTCGGGATCGCATTCCTGGTCAGCGCCGCGCTGCACGACCTTGCCCATGCCTTGACCGCCCGACGTCGCGGGATCGCCATCGATGCGATCGTGATCTCGTTCTTCGGCGGTACGACGCCGGCGGACCCGGCTTCGCCTGTAGCCGCCGACGATCTGGCCATCGCGCTGAGCGGTCCGGTCGTGAGCCTGGTCCTCGGGCTGGCCCTGGGAGGCGCAGCCGTGCTGATCGGCAGCAGCGCGGCCGAGATCGGCGTGGCCATCGGCCAGATACTCGCCGTACTGGCATCGCTGAATCTCCTGATCGGCCTCGTCAATCTGATCCCCGGCTATCCACTCGATGGGGGTCGGATCGTGCGAGCCATTGCCTGGCGTCGGACCGGTTCCCCGGCCCGCGGCTGGACGGCCGCGGCGACGTCGGGTCGCGTTACGGGCTTGACGGTCATGGCGATCGGCGGAGGCATCCTCCTGACCGGCGAAGTGACCAATGGGGGCATGGTGGCCCTGAGCGGCTGGTTCCTGATCCTGTCGAGCCGGGCGATCCGCGAGCGCCAGAAGGTCGATGTCCTGATCGGGGACCTGGTCGTGGGCGATGCGATGGAGCGCGAGCCGACCACGATCAACCCGAACCTGACCGTCGATACCGTCGGCGGGCAGTTACTGGACGGAGAGGTACCGACGACCGCGATCGCCGTGCTCGAAGGCGGGGCGGTCGTCGGAATCCTCGGGGTCCGTGAAGTGAAACGCCTCCGTCGGGGCGCCTGGGGCACCACCACGGTCGCCGGGGCCATGGCTCGGGCGCCCCGAATGGTGATCCTCGCCTCGACGGACCGACTCGTCGACGGCGTGGAGAGGCTCCATCGATCCGGCCTCGATGGCGTCCCCGTGATCGACGACGGCCGCCTTGTCGGTGTGCTCACGCGTCGATCGATCGGTGGCATCGTGCGCGATCGAACGGCTGGCGCCACGATCGCCGGGCGACCCGACGCCGAATGAGGGACGAGCACGCTGCGGACCCGCTGCTGCCCGCGGAGGCGGCGCTCGCCGCCGTCCTCGCGGCCATCCAGGGGCCAACGGAGCCCGAGTGGGTGCATCTCAGCAAGGCGCTCGGCCGCGTGACCGCTGAAGCGGTGCGCTCGACCACGGACCTGCCGCCCTGGGATAACAGCGCCATGGACGGGTACGCGCTGCGGCACGCCGATGTCACCGCCGCCACAGGGCCCGCGCCGGTGTGGCTCAGCGTGATCGGTGAGGTGGCGGCAGGAGCGGCGCCGGATCTGACCGTGACCCGCGGCACGGCGGTCCGGATTGCAACCGGCGCCCGCATCCCGCCCGGTGCCGATGCGGTCGTGCCGGTAGAGCTGACGACACCGGCCGGAGCAGACGGGACACCGATCGGACCGCGCGGACGCGACGCCGCCGGCACACCCCCCGCGGCGATCCTCGTCCACGAGGCCGTGCCGGCCGCGGGATCCGTACGCCGCCGCGCGAGTGATCTGGCCGCCGGGACGGTCGTCCTTCAGGCAGGCAGCCCCGTGACTCCGGCGGCGGTGGCGATTGCCGCCGGTACCGGCCATGACGGGCTGTCCGTGCGCAGGCGCCCGATCGTGGGGGTGATGGCGACGGGTGACGAGGTCCGGGAGCCCGGCAGCGCGATCGGCCATTCGGGCATCCCCGATGCCAACGGCCCGGCCCTGCAGGCCTACGTCGCGGATGCCGGGGGCGATCCGCGCTACCTGGGGATCGCGAAGGATCGGCTGGAGGATCTCCGAGCCCGCCTCTGTGCCGGCCTCGCCGAGGGTCCGGACGCGATCATCGTCTCGGGCGGTGTCTCGGTCGGTCCGTTCGATCATGTTCGGGCGGCGTTCGCCGAAATCGGGCGGATCGAACTCTGGCGGGTCGCCGTCCAGCCGGGCAAGCCGTTCGTCTTTGGCACGGCACCGCGTCCGGGCGGCGGATCCCCGGTCCTGCTGTTTGGCCTGCCGGGCAACCCGGTCTCGACGTTTGTCACGTTCGAGCTGTTCGTTCGGCCGGCACTCCGTCGGCTCGCCGGTCACGCGCGAACCAGCAGACCCACCGACCGGGCGGTGTTGCTCGACGAAGCGTCGAAGAGCTCGGGACGCCGCGCCTACCTCCGCGTGACCGTCGTCCGGGACGACGACGGGAAGCCCGTCCGCGATGGATTGGGACGACTCGCGGCCCACCTTGCCGGCGGGCCGGGAGGGCAGGGGAGCCACGTCCTGTCTGCCCTCGCGGCCGCGGAAGCCCTGGCGGTCATTCCAGAGGATGTCTCGACCCATCCGGCCGGCGCCGAGGTGGACCTCTGGTGGCTGGACCGGGCCTGAGCCACCGGAATGCCCGCGGGTGGGGCATCATCGCTGCGACAGGAGGAACCATGGACCGAGGCCCCGCTCCGCGCGCCGAACGACGACGGCTGACCCATGTCGACCGCATGGGTCGCCCGCGGATGGTCGATGTGACCGACAAGCCCGCCACCGCCAGGCGTGCCGTAGCCGAGGCCTTCGTGACCCTGGCCCCGGAAACCCTGTCCCTCGTGATCGACGGCGGCACGGCGAAGGGCGACGTCCTCGGGGTCGCGGAACTGGCCGGAGTCATGGCCGGGAAGCGGACATCCGAACTGATCCCGCTCTGCCATCCGATCGCGCTGACGGACCTGGTCGTGTCCATCCAGCCCGACCGGGCGGCCGGCGGCCTCCGGATTCGTGCCGAAGCCGCAACGACCGGACCAACCGGCGTGGAAATGGAGGCCCTTACAGCCGCCTCCGTCGCGGCGCTGACCGTGTACGACATGGTCAAGGGTGTGGAGCGCGGCGTCGAGATCCAGGGGGTCCGGCTCGTATCCAAGACGGGCGGGAAGAGCGGCGACTGGCGGCGCGATGCGGGCGGTGGGGCCGGGACGGGCAGACCCGCCGGGCCCGGCGGGTCTGCGGGGTCGGGTTCCAGCGCATCCCGGCCCGGGCGCCGGCCGGGTGACCGATCCGCCGGACGCATCCGCAAGGGCTGATGGACTCATCGGGCGTGACCAGCAATCCCTTGGCGGCAGGCACGCGCGTCCTGGTCCTGACCGTGAGCGATGGGGTCGCCGCGGGTGTCCGGGAGGACCGTTCAGGGGCGGTGCTCGCCGGCAGGATCTCGGAACTCGGCGGCGAAGTCACCCGCGCCGTCGTGCCAGACGAGCTTGCGGCGATCGCCACCGCCATCGCTGACGGTGCCCGCAGCCATGCCATCGTACTGACGACGGGTGGTACGGGTCTCACGCCACGGGACGTGACCCCGCAGGCGACCAGGTCCGTGCTGAGCCTCGAAGTCCCCGGGCTGGCCGAAGCCATGCGAGCCGCCGGGCGGGCCGTCACGCCGCTGGCCGACCTGTCACGGGCGGTGGCCGGAACCGTCGGGCGGACGCTGGTCGTGAATCTGCCGGGGAGCCCGAACGCCGCGCTCGAATCGCTCGCCGCCGTAGAGGCCCTGCTGGCGCACGCCGTCGAGACCCTCGCCGGTCCACATGACCACGATGCCGGGCGCCGGGCCGTTCCCGTCGCGTACGATCGAACGAAGGAGGAGAACCCCTGATGTTCCCCGTCTTCGCCGAGGTCCCCGCCTACCCGCTCGTGTTCGCCGTGTTCTGGGGTGCCGCGGGCTTCTTCGCCCTGGCGATGGCGCGCCACCTGCGCGTGTTCGCGGCGGCCCGGGCGCCGGGGCCCAGGCCGTTCAGCGACATCCCCGCGCGCACGCTGGGCCTGATCCGCTACGCCTTCATCCAGACCCGGATGTTCAAGGACCCGCGGGCCGGGATCATGCACTTCGGGATCTTCTGGGGCTTCGTACTGCTCACCATCGGGACGGCCAACGCCGTGACCGGGGGAATCATCCAGACGGTCCTCACCATCCCGTTCGACGGCCTGATCTGGGCCGTGATCTCCGGGATGCAGAACGTCGTTGCGGTCGGCGTCCTCGGATCCATCCTGTGGGCGTTCGAACGACGGCTCATTTCCCGTCCGGAGCGCCTGACCTACAGTCGCGACGGCCTCCTGATCCTGGCCATGATCGGCGGGCTCGTGGCCGCCGAGTTCTTCGCCCAGGTCTTCGAGATCGCGGCCTTCGGCGAGGTGCCGGGGGCGTTCATCGCGTCGTTCCTCGCCGCCCCGCTCCGGGGCCTGGACGAGGGCCTGCTGGCGGCCGCGTTCGGCATTCTGTGGTGGACGCACAAGGTGATCGTTGCCGCGTTCCTGGTCCACCTGCCTGCCAGCAAGCACCTCCACATCGCGACCAGCTTCTTCAACATCTACTTCCGCAAGCTCGAGCCCCGCGGCGAGCTGCCAAGGATGGACCTCGAGGCGGAGGACGCGACGTTTGGGCTGCGAACGCTCGCCGACCTCGGATGGAAGGACATGCTCGACGGCTTCACCTGCACCGAGTGCGGCCGCTGCCAGCAGGCCTGCCCGGCATGGAACACGGGCAAGCCACTCAATCCGAAGCACTTCATCATGGGTATCCGGGATATGTCGGTCGAGGCCGAGCACGGGCTCCCGCTCATCCCGAACTCGGCGATCGTCCGGGAAACCTACGGCCTGGATGACACCGTGGGTGCCGCCCGGCTCGCCTCGCCCATCGTGGACAACGCCATCCCGTTCGATGCCGTGTGGGACTGTGTGACCTGCGGCGCCTGCGTCGAGGCCTGCCCTGTGCTGATCGAGCACGTCGACAAGATCATCGGGCTGCGCCGGAACCTGGTCCTCGAGGACTCGCGCTTCCCGCCCGAGCTCAACGGCGCATTCCGGAACATGGAGGGCGTCGGCAATCCGTGGGGCCAGCCGCCGGCGTCGCGCCTGGACTGGACGAAGACCCTGCCGTTCGAGGTCCCGATCGTGGCCGACGTGGCCGCCGCCGGGAAGCTGGGCGAGCTCGATGTTCTGTACTGGGTCGGCTGCGCGGCCGCGTTCGATGAGCGCAACCGCAAGGTGGCCCGAGCATTCGCGACCTGCCTCGATGCCGCAGGACTCAACTTCGCCGTGCTTGGACAGGAGGAATCCTGTACCGGCGACCCGGCCCGGCGAATGGGCAACGACTATGTCTACCAGATGCTGGCCAGCGGCAACGTCGAAACGCTCAATCGATACCGGATGGGCGAGAAGACCATCGTCACGGCCTGCCCGCATTGCTTCAACTCGATCGGTAACGAGTACGGCCAATTGGGTGGCAACTTCCGGGTGGTTCATCACTCGGCATTCCTCAAGGAACTGCTGGCCGACGGACGACTCCGTGTGGTGGACGATGAGGCCAAGCCACGACGGTCGGTGACCCTCCATGACTCCTGCTACATGGCTCGTTACAACGATGTCGTGGCCGAACCCCGCGATGTCCTGGGGGCCGTTCCCGGGCTCGACCTGGTGGAAATGGAGAAGAACGGCAAGAACACGTTCTGCTGCGGCGCCGGCGGGGGACGGATGTGGATGGAGGAGACGCGCGGGACGCGGATCAACGCGGCGCGCACGGATCAGGCGCTGTCCACGGGAGCCGGCACGGTGGCGACCGAGTGCCCGTTCTGCATGACCATGATGAAGGACGGTCTCGAGGCGGCTGATGGCAATGCCGGCGGCGAGGTCCGCGCGATCGACATCGCCGAACTCCTGGCTGAGTCCCTCGACCCGATCCAGCCGAACCGCCGCCAACTCCCGGTCCTCCAGTAGACGGAGCCGGCTAGTTCTCCTTGATCTTCGAGCCCTTCATGGTGATGTCGCTGTCCGCTGCACTGGATGGGACGCTGCCGTCGAGGATGATCACGCCGTCGTCCCGGAGGCCGCCTGCCTGGCGAGCGGACCCCCCGGTGTCGTTCTCGATCGTCAGGTCCTGATCCTTCTGCCCGTGGACGGCGACCGGCCGCGGGCCGCCCGTTGCCTGGCCATCAAACTCGAAGTCCATCAGGGTCGCCACGTCCTGTCCCTGGCCGCCCGGGGGTCGGCGGATGCGGAGCCGACGGCTGGCCGCAGTGACCAGGAGCGCCACAGCCAGGGCCGTGATCAGGAGCGGCAACCAGATGAAGTCCGGGTGCTCCCCCGCGGTGGGGGTCGGGGCCGGATCCTGACCGGCGCCGAGCCGCTCGAAGATCCCCGCCACGGTGGCCTCGAGCGCCGCGGACGCGACCGGCGCGACGACGGAGCCGTCCACGATGAGCTCGAGCGTGGCCGAGGCCTCGCTTCCGGCCGAGTCACGGGCGGTCAAGGAGATCACGTGTGCTCCTGCCGACAGGTCCCGGGTCCGAACCTCGCCGCCCGTGCCGAGCGGACCGTCGAGCGATGAGCTCCAGCGGAGGCTGGCGTCCGGCAGTCTGCCGTCCTCGCGGTCCGAGGCACTGCCCGACAGGACGGCCGGGGCACCCAACGGGTAGGTGATTCCCGTGACCGGTGCCACGATCCACGGTTGCGGGGGGCGGTTCGGGACTCTGACGACCGGTTCGTCCTCGGCGATGGTGGCGCGCGTGCCGTCGGTGATGACGAGGCGCAGGCGACCGTGGTCCGAACCCGGCAGGTCGCGCAGCTCGTCGCGAATGATCCGCTGACCGGTGATCCCGGTGGCGACGACCTGCCAGCGCTCGCCGTCCGGGCTGTACAGCAAGGTCGCGCTTAGCGGATCGCCGTCCGGGTCCGAGCCGATGAACCCCACGAGGACCTCATCGCCGATCTCGGGGATCGGACCCACGAGGCCCCCACCCTGGAACCCGAGCCACTTGCCAGACGGCGCATTTGGCGAGATGGGCAGCGTGGCGAGGACCTCGCCGGCCTCGGTCTCGACGTTCACCGTGGCCACGTTGGGTCCCAGCGGGACGATGAGGTTGAAGTCGATGGATGGACCGGACACCTCCACGGACGATCGATCGATGATCGCGACGGCGTAGCGCTCCCCACCGCCAGCGTCCCGGGCAACCAGGCGCGGGCCCACGAGCGCAGATGGGACGATCCCCTGGCGGTCAAGCCGCTCAAGCGTGTCCGTCGTGGGTTCGAGCACCGTGACCAACGCATCGACTTCGGCCGCACCCGCGTCGGCGTTGACGCTGCCCACCGCGATCAGCAGCGGAACTCCCGGATCCGGCGGCGGATCACCGTGGCCCGTGGGGATCCAGAATTCGCCCTCGGGACCGGTCGGCGGATTGAACGGCTCGTCGATCGTGGCGGGATCGCACGGCACGCCGTAGTACACCAGCATCCGGCAGTAGTGGTACGGGTCGATCCACTTCGGACCCCAGTAGCCGAGGAGGGGTCGCGCGACGTTGACGGCGGGGTCGCCCGGATCATTCGAGATGACCGCCGGGGCCGGCATGCCGAAGACATCGGAATACGTGTCGAAGCCGAAGTAGCCGTGCTCTCGAATCTCGGCCAGCGAACAGGTAGGAAATCGATCCTGCTGGGGATGGGTCGGGTCCGTGGCGCCGCCCTTCAACTCGTCCGGGACGCCGTCGTCGTCGAAGTCGGCGCAGGCGACGTGCTTGAGTCCGATGAGGTGGCCAACCTCGTGCGCGAAGGTCCCGGCGCCACCGAGGTACCACGGTGCGGACTCCGCCCAGTTCTGATTCATGCGCACCCATGCCGTCTGCGTGCCATCAGTGGCCATGCCGCCCCACGCGGTGTGCAATGACGGGTCGACCATCCCGACGAAAAACTCCCGCTCGTCGGCGAAGCCGCCGTATAGGACCTGCCACAACGACAGCGTGCTGTTTGGCTGGCCGGACTCGTCGTCC
>CAZOJS010000223.1:0-4231 GCA_964580175.1 uncultured Anaerolinea sp.
CCGGAGCCGTTCGCCGGACTGCGGGCGTACGAACGCGGCTGCGCCGGTCAGCTCCGTCGCCAGCAGCACCGGGACGAGGTCGGCCTCGGTCCCGACGCCGTGCTCGAGGTCGGCAATGAGCCAGTCGTAGCCGGCGCTTCCAGTGATCTCGGTGGCGACCGGCGAGGCCATGTCGGTCCAGGCGCCGAACAGGGTCTCTCCGGCGAGGATGCGACGGCGAATGGCCGTGCGAGCGGTGTCGGTCATGCGCGCAATGATGCGCCATGGCGACCTGTGGGCGCCGGACGGGTAAGCGCTATCGAACTCGTTGAATCGTGGCTGGCGCGTCCGAACGTCTCGCTCGCGCACACGAGCGAGCGCCACTGGTCCGGACTGGCGTCGATCGCGGAGGCGGCGAAGGCCCGCGGCGCCCTGATAATGGACGCCCTCCTTGCGGCCCTGACGATCGAACACGGTGCGCGCCTGGCGACGACGGACCGCGACTTCACGCGCTTTCCAGGGCTTCGATTCGAAGATCCTCTGGCCGGCTGAGTCGCATCCGATGTACTGCAGCCCTCGCGTGATCGCCGAGGAGCTCTCCCGCTCAGTCCGGGAACGCCTCCGGGCCGCGTTCGGCTAGTTCGGAGGCTTCCCGTGCCGCCTCGGCGGCGTCGGGCGGCAGCCACGAATACGGATAGCGCGGTTCGTCGAGGGCCATCGCTTCCTTCGTCAGGAAGAGCGGGTGGAACGTATCCACCATGACCGCAAGCTCCTCAGTCGCATCGCGTCCGATCGATGCCTCGACCGTGCCGGGATGGGGACCATGCGGGATTCCGGCGGGGTGGGCCGTGAACGATCCGACCTCAACCCCGCGCCGGCTCATGAAGTTGC
Organism: uncultured Anaerolinea sp.; assembly: GCA_964580175.1. Lineage (GTDB taxonomy): Bacteria > Chloroflexota > Limnocylindria > Limnocylindrales > CSP1-4 > UBA5189. The sequence goes on from CAZOJS010000223.1 coordinate 871, forward strand.
CGGCGACGTAGTAGATGATCTCGTCGCTGTTGATGTTCGAGTGGTTGTAGGGCGCCGGGATCGCGAGCGGGTGATAGTCGAACTTCCGGGGCACGAATGAGCAAACCACGAAGTTCCGGGCCTGGAAGGTCTGGTGGACCGGCGGTGGCTGGTGGACCCGCCCGGTGATCGGCTGGAAGTCGGCAATGTTGAACCGGAACGGCCACAGATAGCCGTCCCAGCCGATGACATCGAACGGGTGCGTCGTGTAGTGGTACGCGGTGATCCGGTCGGTCGAGCGGACGTCGACGATGAACTCCCCGGTCTCCTCGTGCGGTGGCACGTCGTCCGGCGCATGCAGGTCGCGCTGGGAGTAGGGCGAGTGCTCGAGAAGCTGGCCGTAGTCGTTGCGGTAGCGCTTGGGTGGCTCGATCTCGGACGGACACTCCAGCCAGAGCATCCGCTGCTCCGAACGAGGATCTGGATCGAGGCGCCAGGTCGTTCCGATCGGGAGGACGAGATAGTCGCCCGGGCCGTACCGGAGCGGCCCGAAGATCGTGTCGCAGACGCCCGTGCCTTCGTGGACATAGAGCATCTCGTCGGCGGCGCCGTTCCGATAGAAGCGGCCCGGGGCCATGGGCTCCGCCGGACGCACGATCCCCATCACGACGTCATGGTTGAAGAACAGCGGGACACGTCCGCTGACGACGTCACCGCGCACGGGAAGATCCCAGGCCTTCACCAGGTGATGGCGGTGGGCGGGCTCATCGGCCGCCTCGACCTTGACCCGCCGGACCGGCTCGATCTTGTGGGTGATCGTGGGTGGCACGAGGTGATACAGGAGCGAACTGCGACCGGAGAAGCCCTCGACCCCGAACAGTTCCTCGGCATAGAGCCCGCCGTCGGGCCGGCGGTGCTGGGTATGGCGCTGGGGCGGGACGCTGCCATTGCGAACGTAATACATGGGGCGATGTGCCTCCTGGGCAGGGCGAAAGTCTACGGGCCGGGTCGAGCGACGATGGGCGCCTTGAGCATGCCGAGGCGCTCGATCCTGAGCGTGACCTCGTCGCCGGGCTGGAGCCACCGTCCCAGCGTCGCGTCCTTCACTTCGAGCAGACAGCCGGTCCCGACGGTGCCCGAGCCGAGGATCTCCCCGGGCCTGATGTGGGCGTCGGCCGAGGCTCGGCCGAGCATCTGGCCGAACGAGAAGTGCGACGCCGCCCACGTCCCGGCGGAGACCTCGACCTCGCGGCCGTCGGTGCCACGGACGGATGCCCTCATCGCAAGGTCCGGCCCCGTTGCTCCGGCCGTTCGGGCGTCGGCCAGCTCGTCCGGCGTCACCAGCCAGGGCCCGATGGAGGTCGCGAAGTCCTTGCCCTTCGCCGGGCCCATCCGCACCGCCATCTCCTCGCGCTGGAGATCGCGGGCGGACCAGTCGTTGAGCACGAAGTAGCCACCGATCGCCTCCCCCGCACGGTCCGGCTCGAGGTCGAAGGCCGGGGTGTCCACGAGGGCACCTACCTCCAGCTCGAAGTCCAGCTCTGCGGAGCCGCGGGGCGCCCAGACCGGGTCGCCCGGCCCGCGGATCTCGGTCGTGTTCGAGAGGTAGAAGACCGGGATGCGGTACCAGGCCTCGGGAATCTCGCCACCGCGCCGCTCCCACATCGTCCGGACGTGCTGCTCGAAGGCGTAGAAGTCGCGAAAGGCCGGCGGGCGCAGGATCGGCGGCCCGAACCGGAGGTCGGAAGCGTCGAGGACGGCGTCGTCGTCCGGGTCCGTCGCGGCGCTGGATCCATCCACCAGCTCCGCGAGCGACTCCACCCGGAGCCCGCGTCCGAGGTGGTCGTCGAGGGTCGTCACCGGCTGCCTGAACAGGCTGCTGTTGTGGACACGGCGCGGGTCGCGTGCGGCCAGCCGTCGCCGCGCGATCTCGAGATCCATCCACCGGCGGGGCTCGGGGTTCGTCGCGGCCGGGCCGCCGAGGGCGGCAGCCAGCCGCCAGGGGGCACCGGTCGGGGCGTGCCGCTCGCGAACGTGGGCGATGCGCATCGGACCCAGAGTCTAGGGCTCACGAGGACACGAATGCATGGGAGGGGTCATCATGTGGCCGCGTCGTCTCGCACCACCCGTGAGGACCCTTGCCAATGCGTCTCCAGCGGCGGGGATTCGCCGAACCCAGCGATGTCCGGACCTTTCCGAGGGGCCGCGTGGACGTCGTCGTGCTCGAGGACACGGTCGTCGGCCGCATGACGTACGAGCCAGGCTGGCGCTGGTCGGTGGACGTCCGCCCGCTCGCCGGCACGGACGCCTGCCAGTACCACCACCTCGGCGTGACCCTGTCGGGGCGCCTTCGGATCATGATGGCGGACGGCACGGAGCTCGAGATCGGTCCGGGCGACGTCTTCGAGATCCCACCTGGCCACGATGCGTGGGTCGTCGGGGACGAGCCGTGGGTGTCGATCGACTTCGAGGCGATGCGGACCTACGGCAAGCAACGCGATGTATCCGAGCGAACCCTCGCGTCGATCGTGATCACGGACATCGTCGATTCGACCCATCTCGCCGGCGAGATGGGCGCGGCGCGCTGGCGCGAGGTGATCGCGGACCACAACCGGAAGGCCTCGGCGGCGATCGACCGGCATCGCGGCCGGCTCGTGAAGACGACCGGCGACGGCGTGCTCGCCCAGTTCGACGGCGCTGAACGTGCGGTTCGCGCCGCGGACTCGATCCGCGAGGTGGCCCGGACGCTCGATCTCCAGATTCGAGCCGGCGTGCACAGCGGCGAAGTCGAGGTCACCCCGGACGACCTGCGCGGGCTCGCGGTCCACACCGCAGCGCGGATCATGGCCGCCGCCGGACCCGACGAGATCCTCGTCTCGGCGACCGTCATGGACCTCGTCGACGGTTCCGGCCTGGTGTTCGACGACGCCGGCACGCACGAGCTGAAGGGGCTGGCCGGGAAGCGCCAGCTCTTCCGCCTGTCGGGCGCGACGAGCTGACGCGTCACGCGCCGCAACGGGCGACCCCGGCTCAGAACGGCCGGAACATCATCAGCCACACGATCACCAGGAAGCCGCCACCGCCAATGAGCAGCAGTGCCTCTGGCCGCTTCGACACGAGCAGCGCCTCGAGCTCGGCGTCGGAGACGGGCACGGGATCCGGGTCGGCCGGCTTCAGGTTTCGCGGGCGCTGGCCGATCCCCGTGCGAATCCGGCTGAAGTAGATACCGCCGATCGGGGTCATGAGGCCACCGATCACGAGAAAGAGGGCGAGCGCAACCCAGACCCATGTCTTGGCGAACGAATCGAGGGCGATGCCCGCCAGGATCCCCGACACGAGGACCACGAACATCCCGATCCCCGCGACGCCCAGCGACCCGGCG
>CAZOJS010000224.1:0-4648 GCA_964580175.1 uncultured Anaerolinea sp.
ATCCTCGGCCTAAGCTGACCGCCCGCGCAATCGAAGGTGCGCATTTCGGCTGGACGAGAGGAGCGCACCATGGAACCGAGGGACATCGTTCAGGCGGCGATCGACGCCTATCACGATCACGACCTCGATCGGTGCCTGAGCTTCTACGCCCCGGACGTCGTCGTGAAGCAGATCGACGGGACGATCCTGATAGATGGTGCCGACGCGGTCCGGGCGCGATACGCGAGCTCGATGGCGCGGCACCCAAACCTCCACTACGACAGTCCGAACCGAATTGCCCTCGGCGACTTTGTCATCGACGAAGAGCGGATCACCGGCTTCGCGACCGGCGGCCCCGATGAGGACCGGGCCGCGCTGATCTACCGGTTCGAGCTCGGCCTGATCAGGGAGATCCTGATCATCTCCTGATCAGCGTGGAACACGGGTCCCTAGGTCAGGGCTTCTGATCGTCCGCCGCGGAGAGGTTGAGCGACTTCCGCGACTTCCGCGAGGCCCGCTCCGATTGGCCGGCCCGATCCGGCCATTCGTATTCGACCCACGGGTCGTAGTCCGGATCCAGGGCTTCCTGTGGGGGCCGATCCGCCTCGGCCACGTGGGTGAGGTTGACCCGGACCCGGTACCAGAGCGACGAACGGCCGCGCATCCCGTCGACCAATACGTCCGCGGCCTCGAGCGCCTCCGCCGCGACCGGCCAGCGCGTCTTCCAGCGCTCCAATCCGGCCAGGGCCTCGCCCTTCGACTTCGCCCGGGAGATCTCGATCAGCGGGACGGATGATCGACGCCGGCCGGTCGGCGTCGGCGCGGTGCCCTGGCCTGCCTCCTTCGCCGCAGCGCGCCGCTCGAATTCCGCGGCGAACCGCTTCTCCATGGCCGCGCGTGACTTCTCTCGCTCAGCCTCCGCTTCCGGCGTGTCGTAGTCGGTTGTCGCCCGCCGCTGGCGTGACGGCTGTACCCGCGGGGGCTCGCCCTCCTGCTTCCGATAGTTCGGTGGCCACGGTGCATCGCCCAGGCCCTCGGCCTCGTCGCGCCGCGACAGGTCCAGGAGCGCCTCCAGGGACCCGACGGCTTCGTTGATGCCGGCGCCCGGATCGCCGATCGCCGCAAATCGCGCCGGAACGGTATGAATGGTGAACGCCTCCGCCTCGCAGGTCGGGAGCTCGTCCCACGTCAGCGGAGTGGACACCCGAGCGTCCGGCAGCGGGCGGACGGAGTACGCCGACGCCACCGTTCGATCCTTGGCGTTCTGGTTGTAATCCAGGAAGACGCCGTGGCGCTCCTCCTTCCACCACTTGGAGGTCGCGATGGCAGGCGCCCGTCGCTCCACGTCACGGGCGAGGGCAAGCGCCGCCCGCCGCACCTCGGGAAACGACCACTTGGGCGTGATCCTGATGTTGATGTGGATGCCGCGCGAACCGGATGTCTTCGGCCAACCGACCAGCCCGACGGCGTCGAGGGCATCCTTGGCGACCATCGCGACATCCCGGATCTGCGCCCATTCGATCCCGGGCACCGGGTCCAGATCCACCCGAAGCTCGTCCGGATGGTCGAGGTCGTCGGCTCGAACCGGATGGGGATTGAGGTCGATGCAGCCGAGATTCACGATCCAGGCAAGGCCGGCGGCGTCGTCCACCACGATCTCGTCGGCTGTTCGCCCGGACGGGAAGGACAGCGTGGCCACGCGCAGCCAATCCGGCCGGTTGTCCGGCGCCCGCTTCTGGAAGAACGCCTCGGCGGTGGCCCCGTTGACGAACCGCTTGAGCGCCATCGGACGCCCTCGAACCCCGCGCAGCGCCCCATCCGCGACGGCCAGGTAGTACTGGACCAGATCTAGCTTCGTGACCCCGGCCTCGGCGAAGAAGACCTTGGTCGGGTTGGTGATCGTGACCTCGCGGCCGCCGATCACGATCACTTCAGGCTCCGCTTTCATCGATGAGACGATACCGCCTCGACATCGGTCATCCCAACCGGGATGATCGACGCCCGCACGAACGGAACCATGCTCAATCGTCTCGAACCCGCCTGCCTTGTCATTGCCGATATCTCCGGCTATACGAGCTACATCGCCGGCACGGAGCTGGACCACTCGCAGGACATCCTGGCCGACCTCATCTCCACGGTCGTCGGCGCACTCCGGCCGATGTTCAAGCTCGCCAAGCTCGAGGGTGATGCGGCATTCGTCTATCTGCCTGCCCAGACGATCGATGGTTCCACGTTGCAGGATTCGATCGAGGGCTGTTACTTCGCCTTCCGCCGCCGCCTCCGGGACATCCGGCAGGCATCAACCTGTGAGTGCAATGCCTGTCTGCTGATCCCGAGCCTGGATCTCAAGGTCGTGGGTCATCAGGGTCAAATTGCTCGACAGCGGATCATGGGCCATGAGGAGCTTGCCGGGTCCGATGTCATCGTCGCCCATCGGTTGCTCAAGAACACTGTCGTCGAGCGCCTGGGGCTGGAGGCCTACGCCTTCTACTCGGCGGCGCTCGTCGCGGCGATGGGCCTGTCCGATCCAGCTGGCGCGGGCCTGGTCGCGCACGCCGAGACCTACGACGTCGGCGAGGTCTCGGGCTGGGTCCGCGATCTCCACGCTGCCTGGCAGGCCGAGATGGATCGTGTCCGCGTCTTCGTCGAGGCTACCGAGGCGGCGTGGTCCGTCGAGACGATCCTGCCTGGCCCCCCGTCGATCGCCTGGGAGTGGGTGACCTCACCGGCCCGGCGGCCCAAGTGGCAGGACGGCGTGGACATCGTCTTCGAGGAGACGGCGGGCGGCCGTCGCGGGGCTGGGACGACCAACCACTGCATGCACGGAAAGCAGGCGATCGTGGAGGAGATCGTTGACTGGCGCCCACACGACTACTACACGATCCGGTTTCAGCTGCCCGTTCCCGGCGCACCGAAGCTGACGATGACGGATACGTTCGAGCCCATTCCCGAGGGCACCCGCCACACGAGCCGGATCCTCCGGCCGAAGAGCATCAAGGACCGCGCGTTCCTCAGGCTCGGGCTGCCGCTGTTCGAGCCCTCCATCCACGCCGGGCTTCAGGCGCTGATCCCGCTGATCGCGGAGGACGCGGCCGCGCGGCGCGCCGCAGCTGGGGCCGCCGACGAACCCGCGGTGCCCGTGTCGGCGGGGCGATACCTGCTCGAGCCCGCGCGCGGGGTCGATGTCGATTCGCCGCCCGCCCGGACGTTGTCAGGGTAGGCGGCGCCAGCCGCAGCCACGGAGACGAACGCATGCAATACCTGCTCCTGATCTACCAGGCCGAGACGCCGCCAGGCAGCGAACCGAGCGCGGAAGACATGACCAACGAGTTCGCGGCCTATACCGCGTTCACGCGCGAGACCCGGGAGCGACACCAGTTCGTGGCCGGCGAGGCCCTTGAGCCGACCTCGACCGCAACCTCGGTTCGCGTCAGCAACGGCGAGATCTCGGTCACCGACGGGCCGTTCGCGGAGACGAAGGAGGCGCTCGGCGGGTTCTACCTGCTCGAATGCGCCGATCTCGACGAAGCGATCGAAATGGCTGCGAAGATCCCGGCAGCGAGGCACGGGACCGTCGAGGTCCGCCCGATCTTCGACTATGCAACCGACCGTGATAGCGCCGGAGACTGATCAATCTGACCGACCCGCTCGACCCGACCGAGGCCATTGCGCGCCTGTTTCGCGAAGAGTCCGGCCGCGTTGTGGCAACGCTGATCCGGGCGACGGGCGATTTCGATCTGGCCGAGGAATCGGTCCAGGACGCGTTTGTCACGGCGCTGGACCGTTGGCCGGTCGAGGGGACGCCGCCGAACCCGGGCGCCTGGATCACCACCACAGCCCGCAATCGGGCCATCGATCGCCTTCGCCGGGCGAGACGGCTCGTCGACAAGACGGAGGCCCTGGGACGCGCCCGGATCATCGAGGAAGAGCTCGCCGCAGGCGAACCGGGAGAAGTGGAGGAAGAGATGCCGATCCAGGATGATCGCCTCCGCCTCATCTTCACGTGTTGCCATCCGGCGCTCCCCGTCGATGCCCGGGTCGCGCTGACGCTGAGGACGCTGGGTGGCCTCCAGACGCCGGAAATCGCACGGGCCTTCCTCGTCCCGGAAGCGACGCTGGCGCAGCGCCTCGTGCGAGCCAAGCGCAAGATCCGCGACGCCGGAATCCCGTACCGCGTTCCACCGGACCACCTCTTGCCCGAGCGCCTGAGCGGCGTGCTCCAGGTGATCTATCTCGTCTTCAACGAAGGCTACGGCGCCTCGACCGGCGAATCGCTCGTCCGCCGCGAGTTGTCCGCCGAGGCGATCCGCCTTGGTCGCGTGCTCGTGGCCCTCATGCCGGACGAGCCCGAGGCCCTCGGGTTGCTCGCGCTCATGCTTCTCCACGATGCCCGCCGAGAGGCGCGGGAATCGCCCGCTGGGGAACTGGTCCTCCTCGACGATCAGGATCGCTCACGCTGGGACGCCGCTGCCATTGGAGAGGGAAGTGCGCTCGTGGATCGCGCCCTCCGGATGCGCGCGCCCGGGCCCTATCAGCTTCAGGCGGCGATTGCCGCACTGCACGATCAGGCGACCACGCCCCAGGCGACCGACTGGCACCAGATCGCTGCGCTGTATGGGGAATTGGCGCGCCGGTCGCCGTCCCCCGTGATCGCCCTGAATCATGCCGT
>CAZOJS010000225.1:0-21421 GCA_964580175.1 uncultured Anaerolinea sp.
GAGGAGATCCTCGACATCGGACTCGGTGGCCTGGGTATTGAGGATTCCGGCCCGCAGCCATGTCGCGCCGCGGAGCCGCGTCGTCGTGAGCCAGCCCGCGCCCGATGCTTCGAGCGCCAGCTGCAGGCGATCCTGATGATCGTCCAGCGCGGTACCAGTGAGGCCGGCGACGAGATGCCGGAAGCAGACCACCGAGAGGTTCGGAACGGCGGGGAGTGCCTCGAAGTCGTCACTCGCCGCAATCACCGAGGCGAGGTGCGCCGCGAGGTCGTTGTTCGCCTCGATCAACCGGCCGAAGCCGGACGTCCCGACATGGCGCCAGGAGAACCACAGCTTGAGCGCCCGCCAGCGGCGGGTCCCCTCGAACCCGAGCTTCCAGAAGTTCAGCCCCGCGTCGTGCGGGTCGACGGCGTGGTGCCGGTCGACGGCCCCCGTCGCGGCCATCGAACCGTGGCCGGCCCGGTAGTACTCCGGACGGCGTCCACCAAAGACCTCTTCAAGCAGGGCCCCGCGGCGGACCATGAGCCCGCCGATGTCATAGGCCTGGAAGAACCACTTGTGAGGATCAACCGTCACCGAGTCCGCTCGCTCGAGGTCCGCGACGCGGCCGGCGTCTCGTGCCGACAGACGAGCGGCTGCTCCGTACGCCGCGTCCACGTGCAGCCAGAGTCCCTCGCGCGCGGCCACGTCCGCCAGTTCGCCGATGGCATCAACGGCCCCGGTGTTGGTGGACCCGGCGACCGCGGCGATGGCGATCGGCGTCAGACCGGCCGCACGGTCCGCCGCGACCGCCGCCGCGACCGCGTCACCGCGCAATCGGAAGTCCGAGTCTGCGGGCACCGTGACCAGTGTCTCCTGGGGAAACCCGAGCTCATCGAGCGCCCGTCCGATCGAGAAATGGCTCTGATCGCCGGTGTAGGCGCGGAGTCCCTCGAGGGCCCCGCCGCGGGGCGGCCGATCCAGCCCCAGCAGGTTCGTGACGTGGGCGTCCCGAACGAGCGCCATGCCGATGAAGTTGGCCATGGTGCCGCCTGACGTGAGCAGCCCGAAACTCGAGCGGTCGTACCCGAGGAGATCACACAGCCAGCGAACGACCTCGTCCTCCATCGTCGCGGCGATCGGACCGGCGTGGTAGATGTCCACGCCCTGCTGGGCGAACTGGCTGAGCATCTCGCCGACGATCGAGGCGATCAGGGGCGGCGGCGTGAAGTAGCCAAACGAGCGGGGATGGTAGGCACTGGCCGTGTGCGGCGCGATTCGACTGCGGAACTCGTCGAGCAGGACGGCCAGCGGCGTCGGGTTCATCGGCGCCGGCCCCGGCTCGCCGGTGGGCCCGAAGTAACTCGAGCGTAGCTCCGCAAGTGCCGTCGTCTCGCCCATTGCCCGCTCGAGCGCATGGTCGTACAGGTAATCCAGGCCGGCCTCCCAGGTCGCGGCCCCGGCGGCTCGGAGTGCCTCGCGCGCTAACTCGGGGTCACGGATGCCGAGCAACTCGGGCTCCGGGTGCCAGGCGAACCGATCGATGAATCCGGGCGGGATCGGCGGACGGGGTTTGCCGGTGGAATCTGCCATCCGGCCGATGGTACGGGAGGCTGGTCAGGCGGGCTTGGCGTGCCCGGAGTGTCCAGACTTGGCATACTCCAGAGCACCCTGCGACGGGGGGCGACCCAACGATCGGGAGGCATCGGGCGGATTGGCAGATCGACGAACGATCGTGTTCTTTCCCGAGGGGGCATACGGCCCCACGAACAACTGCGTCGGCATTGGCCAGGAGCTCCAGCGGAACGGCCATCGCGTCCTGTTCATCATCGAGGAGTCGTTCGCGGGCCGTCTCGAGGCCCAGGGCTTCGAAGAGCGCCTGATGCGGCTCGGGCCGCCGCCCGTGACCGAGGAGGCCCCAGGTCAGTTCTGGATCGACTTCATCCGCGACACCTCGCCGATCTTTCGCAAGCCCACCATCGAACAGCTGGGCGAGTTCATGCAACCGACCTGGCAGGCCCTGATCGACGGCGCCAGCTACGTGGACGATCGACTCCGGGCGATCATCGAGGAGGTCGGGCCGGACGTCCTCGTCGAGGACAACGTCGTGGCCTTCCCGGCGCTGGCCGCCTCGGGGGTTCCGTGGGTCCGGATCGTCTCGTGCAACCCGGCCGAGATTCCGGATCCGGCCGTGCCACCGATGTCGTCCGGGTACCCGGTCGCCGACCGATCCGAATGGCCCGCGTTCCGTGTCGAGGTCGAGCGGACGCATCGAACGATGTGGGAGGACTTCAACACGTTCGTGCAGGATCGGGGCGCACCCGCGCTCGCCTGGACGAACCTCGGGCCCGAGTTCATCCATCAGTCGCCGTGGTTGAACCTCTACTCCTTCCCGGCCGAGGCCGACTACCCACGCCAGCGCCCGCTCGGGCCGACATGGCAGCGGCTCGATTCGAGCGTCCGCGCGACCGGCGAGACCTGGGAGCTTCCGGAGCACCTGCGTGCCGGCGATGGGGCGCTCATCTACCTGTCGCTCGGGAGTCTCGGGTCCGCCGATGTCGAGCTCATGCGGCGACTCGTCGATGTGATGGGGACCACGCGCCACCGGGTGATCGTGTCCAAGGGTCCGCTCGAGGCCGAGATTCAGCTTCACGACAACATGACCGGTGCCGGTTTTCTGCCCCAGCCGGCCATCCTGCCCCAGGCCGATCTGGTGATCACCCACGGCGGCAATAACACGGTCACCGAGGCGTTCCACCACGGCAAACCGATGATCGTCTTGCCGCTGTTCTGGGATCAGGTTGACAATGCCCAGCGGGTGGACGAAACGGGTTTCGGCGTCCGCCTGTCAACGTATGGTTTCCGCGACGAGGAACTGACCGGCGCGGTGGAGCGCTTGCTAGGCGATGCGCCGCTTCGAACGCGGATGGCGGCCATGTCGGCTCGCATCCGGGGCACGTCCGGGACCGCTCGGGCGGCCGAACTCATCGAGCACGTAGCGCTGACCGGTCGGCCGGTCGCTCCGGCCTGAACCAGCAACGGCCCACTTGGAGGAGGATCTGTGAACGCACGAAGGACGATGGGATCTGGTGGGCGGGCGGTGGTGATGCTCGGCGTCCTGGCGCTCGTGGTCGCGGCGCGTGGCGGTGGCGCGAGCTAGGCGCCGGAGAAACCGTCCGGCAAGATCGTGGTCTCGAACTGGGACCTGAACTTCCCTGAGGACCTGACGCCGATGAGCCCGACGATCTACCTCGGCGGCAGCCGGAAGGTGGTCGTGGACCTTCCCGACGGAGCCTCCGTTGTCGCGCGGCTCGACGCCGCGGAGATGGGCGAGCTCAGAGTCGGCGACGCGGTGGAGGTTGGCTGGGCCGACGGCGACGGAATCCTTGTCGTCGACGACTGACGTGGGCGGCGACGATCCCCGGGTCACCTCCGATGTCCTTGCGCGCGGCAGGCTCGCGGTCGATGCACTCGGTGTCCGCGGTCTGGCAGGAGCGCGCTGGTCCGGTCTGGCCGGCGCGGGCGTGGACCGCGTCGCAGTCCGCGAAGTGTTCCCGCTGGGACGCAGCGGGGGAGTTGTCATCGTCGAAGCCGGCCGAGCCGATGGGACAACCAGCCTGCTGACCCTGCCGCTCGAGGAACCCGCGACCTGGGAGGGCCTGCACCGGCTCGTCCAGGCCGGCGGTTCCGTAGCCGGCTCGCACGGTGGGCGGCTCGATGGTCGCCCGGGACGGACGAATGAGCTGGCCGCCTCCGGTCCAGGTCGGGGCGCGCCCGCGCGGCATTTGCGGATCCGCGCGGTGTCGGGCGATCAGTCGCATTCGAGCGTCATCGTGAATGAGGCGTCCGTCCTCAAGCTATACCGGCGGTTGACGCCGGGCCTCAATCCGGAAGCCGAGATCCTGCGCGCGCTGGCCCCGGACGAGTCGGCGCCGGTCCCGTCCTGGCACGGCAGCGTGGACCTGGTTCTGTCCGATGGTGAGGCCACGTCCGTCGCCATCGAGCAGGCGTTCGTGGTCGACACCACCGATGCCTTCGAAATCCTGGCAGACGGCCTGGCGATGTGGTTGCGTGGGTCGGCCGGCCCGGTCTCGACCGCCATGCCCCGCGAGATCGGCATTGCGACCGGGCGGCTCCATACGGCCCTGGCTCGGGTCGAGGGGCCGGCGTTCGCGGGGCGCCGAGCGACACCCGAAGACCGAGCGTCGTGGCTCGCGACGGCCGGGGCCACGCTCGGAGGGGCGATCGCGGCCGTGGCCACCACGGACCCGGATCTGGCCCGCTGGTTGGAGCGCCACACAGCGATGATCGAGGTGGCCCTTCGCGCGCTCGCGGATCCGGCCCGCCCCCTCACGCTCCAGCGAATTCACGGCGACCTCCATCTCGGGCAAGTTCTGCCCACGCCAAACGGAGTCCTGCTGATCGATTTCGAGGGAGATCCGACGCGCGATGCCGCCGATCGTCGCTCCGTCGCGACTCCGCTGCGCGACGTCGCGGCGATGTTGCGGTCCCTCGATCACGTCGCCCGGAGCGGCCTGCGGCGGGCTGGGGGCCGATGGGATGGCGCGAGCGGTTCGCCGGACGCGACGGCTGCGTCGGGCGCGGCCGATACGCTGGGCGCGACGGCTGCGTTGGGCGCGGCCGCGCTCGACGGCTGGATTCAGGCGGCGCGCACGGCCCTGGTCGACGGCTACGCGGCCGGTCTCGGTGACCCCGCCTGGGCGCCCGACGCGACGCTCCTGCGCGCGCTCGAGGTGGAGAAGGAGCTTGCCGAGTTCATCTACGCGGCGACTTACCTGCCAGCCTGGCTGTACGCCCCGGTTGGTGGCCTCGGGGCGTTGGTCGGGTCTGGCCAGCCACCCCAAGGTCTGACGTGACCGACCGCGCGGCGCTGCTGGTCGCCGATCTCGAACGCATCCCGGAGCTCCTCCGGTCGTACGCGGCCGACACCCAGGGCGGGCTCTCGATGCCTTCTCTAGTGACCGCGCGGCCCCGGCGGGTCGTCCTCGTCGGGCTCGGAAGCTCCCGGTTCGCGGCCCTCGCCGTGGCCCCGGCACTGCGGGCGGCCGGCCTCGACGTGGTCGTGGAGCACGCATCGACCCAGCGGCCGGCGCCGCTCGCGCCGGGCACCCTGCTGGTGGCGATTTCGAACTCCGGCCGAACCCCTGAAGTCGTGGCCGCGGCCGCGCGAGGCCGTGCGGCCGGCATCGAAGTCCTCGCGATCACGAATGACCCTGCTTCGCCGCTGGCCGCCGCCGCCGACCTGACGATGCCACTCGGGGCCGGGGTCGAGGCGAGCGGCGTCGCGTCGGTTACCTACGCGGCCACCATCGCGGCGCTGACTCGCTGGAGCGAGGCCATCGGGGCCGTCAGCAGCGCCAACCGTCTGCTGGCCGAAGCCGCCGGTTTCGCGACGGAGTTGCTGGCGCGGCGCTCCAGCTGGCTGTACGCGGCCGCCGATGTCCTGGACACAGGCTCCACCATCCATGTCCTGGCCGACGCGGGCGCCCTCGGGACCGCCGAGCAGGCAGCGCTGCTCTTCCGTGAGTGTCCGCGGCTCGGTGCCGACGCAACGGACACCGGCGACTGGCTCCACGTCGGGATCTACACGGCGCTGCCGGGCTACCGGGCCATCCTGCTGGCCGGGACCCCGTACGACGTCGACCTCGTCAACGTCATCCACGAGCGAGGCGGCCGGCTCGTCGCAATCGGAACCTCCGTCCCCGCGAATGCCGACTTCAGCATCGAGTTCGCGGCCGGCCACGCGCTGGATCCGCTGGTCCGAGCCCTCGTCGAGCCCCTCGCCCCGGCGCTCCTCGCGGCCGAGCTGTGGCGCCGGGCACGGGCGGTTGAGCCGTAACTGGGAGCGTGAGGCCGGCCGGACCCTCGATCTGGCGCCGCGCCGGTACCATCATTCGGTGAGTTCGCCGGACCATCCACCAAGCGCGCCGGACGTCCTGTACAAGGGCGCGCCGCTCGACGCCGGGCGTGGTCCCGGCCTGGGCTGCTTCTGGTTTCAGGTCGTGATCCTGATCCTGTTCCTGGCGCTCACCCCGCTGAGCGTTGCGTGGGGCTGGCCGTCGTGGCTGAGCGCGGGGCTCCTGGTGTCCGTGCTGGTCCTCCTGCTGTTCGCCGGCCAGACGGTCATCTTCCTGCTCCGGCTCATCGCCGCCGATCGGCGAGCGTCGGGCCGCCGCCGCCCGCTCGCCTCGGCCACGCCGACGGTGGGGGAGCTGGAGGACTCGCAAAGGGCAGCCGCCGCCGAAGCTGCCGGGCCAGTCGACGACGAGTCGGCCGAGCCGCCGACCGGCGGCGTGCGAGAATAGCCTCCGGCTCAAATCTCCCGGCGCCCCTCGATCCTGTGCCCGACCCACTGGAGGCCCGCACGAACCGTGCCCGTGCTTGCGACCTACTTCTCCGTCCGCCGCGGCCGCGACCCGTTCTTCAAGTTCTTCATGAGGACGTTGTTCCCGCGCCAGATCAAGGAATACGAGGCCAAGTACGGGATCAAGTTCGTCGGCTGGTTCAACGTCGCCTACGGCTGGGACTTCGACAACGTGATCATGCTGGACCTGCCCGACTACGCGACCCTCGACCGCCTGGAGGCGGATGAAAGCGTCCGCGCCTTCGGCCATCGTGCCGGAGAGTGGATCTTTGAACGCCACCACTCGATGTTTCTCCGGGAGCGGATGGGCCCGGATCTCGAGTTCCATGGGTAGGAGGACTTGATGGACCTGCGGCGCAATGAACTTCTCGCCGAGATGGCCCGCGACGCTGCCCTGGAGCGATCTGATTTCCTGGTTCGTGCCGGCGAGCAGCTGGAGCGATTCCTGGGCGACCAGAAGCAGCGAATCTCGGGGCTTGGCGGTCTCGTCCTGATCGACGACGATCCGGACTACCTTGCCCTCGCCCCGGACGGGACGTTCCGGAGCCGGACCCGCAGCTACGACGAGGGGACCGGCGAGTGGCAGTCTGAAACCGAGATCATCGAGACCGGCGGCGAGCTGGTCGAGCTGTACAACCCGGCGGACCTGTTCGCGGCCTTTGCCGACGCCGCGCGCAACGGTGTGTGGGCCGAGGACGGTGCCGCCGAGGATGGCGATTCAGACGAAGCCGGCGGACTGCGACTGGGGATCGAGGGCGCCGATCCGTATGCCGGGGCCGCCGATCGATGGGCCGCCGGCCAGCCGGACGTCCCGGTCGTTGATGACGAATCCACTGCCGCAGCCGCCCTGTACGGACTCGCACTCGACTTCCAGGAACGCAGCCAGCACGTGGAGGCCGGCCTGATCGAGCAGTTCGAGAACGCCGCTTCGGCGCTCACGAGCAAAGTCGGGACCATCGTCGTGGTGGACGATACCGACGAGCATCTCGAGCTCGCCCTGGGTGGCTTCCGCGGGAGGGTGGTCCAGGAAGGGGACAGCGGCTGGACCGAGCTGGACGGTCCGGAGACGATCGTCCGGTTCTACGACCCGACGGATGTCTTCGGCGACGTCGCCGACGCCGTCGCCGAGGCCTTCCCGGGTGCCGCGGGTGATGGCGCAACTGAAGGTGACGACGAGGCGTGACCCGCGTGTCTGCTCTCAAGCGCTCCCGATCGGCCACGCCCCGGACCCGCTGACGTGCGCCTCGTCGGCGCAGAACTGCTCGACGCCCGCGAGATCCTGCCTGGCCAGTGGCTGCAGACGTACCACGCCCCGGCGCTGGCGATCGGCTCCCGAGCCGGCCAATTTGTCCACGTTCGGACCGGTGACCTGTCCGGGCTCGTGCTGCGCCGGCCCTTCTCGATCAATACCGCCGATCCGTCTAGCGGCACGATCACAATCCACTTCCGGACCATCGGTCGCGGCACGGAGTGGTTCACCCATCTCCGCCCGGGCGACACCATCGACATGCTCGGGCCGCTCGGCCGGCCGTTCGAAGTGGACCCGCGCAGCCAGCACCTCCTGCTGATCGCGGGCGGACTCGGAATGGCCGGCGTCCGCTCGCTGGCCGATGAGGGGATCCGCAACGGGCAGCAGGTGACCCTCCTGTTCGGGGCCGCGAGCGCGCGCGAGGTGTATCCGACGTCCCTCCTCCCGGACGAGGTCGAATACGTGGTGGCCACGGACGATGGGTCGATGGGCCACCGCGGGTATGTCACGGAGCTCATGCCGGACTACGAGGGGTGGGCCGATCAGGCGTTCGCCTGCGGTCCCGAGCCAATGCTCCGAGCCCTCGCGCGGCTCGCCGCGACGAGGCGGGCACGCCTGGGCGTCGCCAAGCTGGGCCGCCGGCGCGGAGGCGGCAAGCCCGTCGCCGCTGGATCTCCCCTGGCTCGCCGCAAGGCGTTCCTGCAGGTCTCGATGGAGCAGCGCATGGGTTGTGCCGTCGGTGCCTGTCTCGGCTGCGTGGTCATGGCCGCGACCGGCGTCCCGCAGCGGGTCTGCCGGGAAGGTCCCGTCTTTTCGTCCGAGGAGCTCGACTGGGAAGGGGGATGGGGTCGATGAAGGCCAAGCGCCGCGTCGTCACTTCCACAGGCAACCCCCTCTCGACGCGTCGAACGCCGACCGTTCGGAAGTTCAAGTCGGCGATCGTCCCGGCTCGGTCCCGGCCGGCAATCCAGTCCCGGCCGGCATCGTGGCCCGCGGAAGCGGCGTCGTCGGTCGACGACGGGCTCGGTGGGCGGGCGGTCGACCTGTCGGTCAATCTCGGGCGGGGCCTGATCCTTCCGAATCCGATCCTGGTTGCTTCCGGGACGTTCGGCTATGGGATCGAGTACGGCGAGGTCGTGGAGGTCGATCGTCTCGGTGGCATCTGCTGCAAGGGCACAACCCTGCGGCCCCGAATCGGGAACCCGACACCGCGGGTGACCGAGACGCCGGGCGGCATGCTGAATTCGATCGGGCTGCAGAATCCGGGCGTCAACGCGGTCATCGAAAAGTACGCGCAGACGTGGGCGTCCTGGCGGGTGCCGGTCATCGTCAACGTGGCCGGCGAATCCGTGGACGACTATGTCGAGGTTGCCCGGCGGCTGGACGGTGTGCCCGGCATCGCCGGGATCGAGCTGAACATCTCCTGCCCCAACGTCGGGCGCGGCGGCCTCCAGTTCGCGATCGACGCCGACGCGGCGGCCGCCGTCACGGCCGCGGTCCGGCGAGCAACGGACCTGCCGCTCCTCGTCAAGCTCTCGCCGAGCGTCGCGGATGTCCGCCCCATCGCGCGGGCGATCGCGGACGCCGGGGCGGACGCGCTGACCGCGGTGAATACCCTGTCCGGGATTGCCGTGGGTCCGGCCCGCGACCGGCCGTTGCTTGGAAACATCTACGGCGGGCTGTCGGGCCCGGCGATCAAGCCGATCGCGCTGCGGGTGGTCTACGAGGTCTGCCAGGTCGTGGACATCCCGGTCATTGCGATCGGCGGGATCACGGACCTGTCCGACGTGCTGGATTTCCTGGCCGTCGGCGCCGTGGCTATCCAGGTCGGCACGGCGATCTTTGCGGATCCAACGCTGCCGGTCCGCCTGGTGGACGAGCTGGCCGCGGTCTGTCGCGCACGTGGCCACGCCTCCCACCAACCCCTGATCGGGACGGCGCTCCCGAAGCGCGCGTCGGCACCATCGTCGAAGGGCGTCGAATACCGACCCTGAGGCGCCCTACACTCGCACTGGTATGACCACGCTCAAGTCCTCGGTCGATCTCGCCACCCGCGCCGAGATCGCGCGCCGGACCGAGGCGCTCTTTCGCGCCTCGGGGGCCCTTCGCGACGGCCACTTCCTGCTCAAGAGCGGTCGTCATTCCGATGCGTATCTCGAGAAGTTCGCCGTGCTCTCGGATCCAGCCGCGACGAGCGAGCTGTGCGCCTTCTGGGCCGCTCGTCATGTCGGCCCGGATGGCGCCGCCAACGTCGACGTCGTTGCGGGTCCCACCACGGGCGGCGTCATCCTCGCCTTCGAGACGGGCCGCCAGCTCGGGACGCCGGCCATCTTCGCGGAGGAGAGCAGGCGAGCGGATGGGACGGCCCAACGGGAATTCCGGCGCGGATTTCGAATCGAACCGGGCCAGCGGGTGCTCCTGGTGGACGACATCCTCACCACCGGCGGATCCCTCCTGGCGATGATCCCGGCCGTGGAGGCCATGGGTGGAGAGATCGTCGAATGCGCGATCCTGGTGGATCGCAGCGGCGGGATGCCGACGCTCACGTCACCCTCGACCGGGCGGGTCTACCCACTCCGAGCGTTGTGGGTGATGGATCTCGCGACGTACGAGCCAGGGGTCGCGAGCTGCCCGCAATGCGCCGATGGCACCCCCTTACACGCGCCGGGCAGCACGGGAGTGGCCGCCGGGGGGTGACCGCGGGTCGGGATCAGACCGGCGGGTAGAATGGCCGCGCCCCGCCCATCCCTCCCTGTGGAGTCCTCGTGACCCGTTTTCAGCGACTCGCCGGTGCGACCGTGCTCACGACGCTCGTGCTCGTCACGCTCGGCGTGATCGTCAGGGTCACTGAGTCCGGGGTCGCCTGCCCGACCTGGCCCGGCTGCTTTGCCGGCCAGTTCCTGCCGGGCCTGGATGCGGACTACCACGTCTGGCTGGAGTGGATCCACCGGACGGTGGCGGTGGTGATCGGCTTCCTGATCGTCGGGCTGGCCGCGGTCGCGGTCCGGGACCATCGCGATCGCCCCTCGATCCTGTGGCCGTCGGTCGCGGCGGTCGCGCTGGTCCTCTACCAGGCCTATCTCGGCCGCGAAACCGTGCGTCTGGGCAACTCCGGCGAGAGCGTCACGGCTCACCTCGCCGCGGCAATGGCCCTCGTCGGGGTGCTCGTGTTCCTCCTGGTCAGAGCCCGCTATCCGGCTCGATTCAGCGGACGCGGGGGAAGTCAGCGGTTCACCTTGCTCGCCATCCTCGGCGCCGTGACGACGTTCGTGCTTCTCCTGTTCGGGTCCAACGTGACCGCGCTCAACGCCGGACTCGTGTTCACGGACTGGCCGCTGATGTCCGGCGGCCTGTTCCCGTTTGATTCGACGATCCCCAGGGACGTCGCCGTGTTGAGGACGACGCAGGCCCTCCACCGGTACGTCGCGGCCGTCGTTCTTGCGATCCTGCTCGGGATCGTCATCGCGGCGCGGCGGCGGCAGCCCCGGAACACTCGGATCGTTGCCACGGCGAATGGCCTTGCCGTCCTGTACGGCGTGCAGATCGTGATCGGCGGCCTGCAGGTGCTGACGCTCCTGTCCGGCTGGTCGCAGACCCTCCATGTCGCGATCGGGGCGATCCTGTGGGGTGGTGCCGTGGCCCTCGCCACGAGCGCCTACTACACGGCACGCCTGGAACCGGTACGGCAGGTCGAAGAGCCCGTACCGGACCCTCCCGGGAGTGCCGTTGCGGCGGCCGCCGCCGCCTCGTCGAGCGGCCTCGCCGCGCGCTCCACCCGGGCCACCATCCGCGCCTACGTCGCGCTCACCAAGCCGCGAATCATCGAGCTGCTGCTCGTCACGACGCTCCCGGCGATGGTGCTCGCCACCCGCGACACGCCCGGGATCCAGCCGCTCGACTGGCTGTGGCTGACTGCCTGGACCCTGGTCAGCGGCACGCTCGCGGCCGGGGCCGCCAATGCGATCAACCAGTACCTCGACCGCGACATCGACGAGCGAATGGTCCGGACCCGGCGTCGGCCGCTGCCGGCGCACGACATCAGCCCGGAACAGGCGCTCAACTTCGGGATCGTGCTGGCCCTCATCTCGATCGGCCTGATGGCCTGGTTCGTCAACCTGGTGGCCACGTTCCTGACGATTCTCGCCATCGCCTTCTATGTCTTCGTCTACACGATCATGCTCAAGCGGAGCACCCCCCAGAACATCGTGATCGGTGGGGCCGCCGGCGCGCTTCCGCCGGTCATCGGCTGGGCGGCCGTGACGGGCGAGGTCGGCCTGCCCGCCGTGATGCTCTTCCTGCTCGTCTTCTACTGGACGCCGCCGCACTTCTGGGCGCTCGCGCTGCGCATCCGCGGCGACTACGCATCCGCCGGCGTTCCGATGCTCCCGGTCGTGCGGGGCATCGCCGAGACGAGCCGCCAGATCGCCCTGTACACGGTCCTGCTCGTGGCGATCTCACTCGTCTTCGCCGTCGTGGCCCAGATGGGCCTGATCTACTTCGCCGCGGCGGTTCTGCTTGGGGGCATGTTCCTGTGGCGCGCCTTCGTACTCTGGCGGCAGGGATCGGCTCCCGACGCGTCAACTGCCCAGGCGATCCGCCTATATCGCTACTCGATCAGCTACCTCACGCTGCTGTTCGTGGCGATCGGCGTCGACGCCGTGGTCTCGCTGCCCATCGGCTGACCGGGAACCGCGCCCGAAGAGCCGGCGTCAGGCGGCTTTGGCGACCTGGCCGGGCGATCGGTTTTGCCACACTGGTCGGTGGCGGGGCGTTCCTCGTGGCCGTGATCGTCGGGCGGCGGCGCGAGAGCTGAGCCTTCGCCGGCTCGCAGGACCCGTCAGCCGGCTTGCGGCGCCTTCAGCCGGCTCTCTCGATGTCGCGAAGGAGGGCTTCGGCGGTCATCGGCTCACCCAGGAACTCGAGCAGGATCGAGCGCGGCATACGGGCACCCGCGAAGCGAAGCAGCCGTTCCGATACGAACTCGTACCAGCCGGGATCGCCGGTGGACCAATCACCACGCTGCTCGCGAATCCTCGCCCGGACCGCGGCGACCATGATCGCCCCGAGGACGTAGTTGGCAAGGTAGCCCGGACCGTCGATCAGCTGGCCGCGCCCGGCCCACCACGCCCACTCCGGGTGGCCCTTGACCCCGAGATCGCGTTCGGCGATCTCGGCCCAGACGTCATTTGGCGAGCGATCCGGGTGCCGATGGAGCTCGAGCTCGAACAGCGTCCAGGCCGCATCGAGGATGACGCTCCCGTACCGCGCCACCATCGATTCGCGAGTGGAGACCTCGACCCCGAGATGTACTCGCAGGAATGCCGGTTCATGGGCGGACCAGCCGACGACGTCGGCCACGGCCTCGACGAACGCCGTCTGGTCGGGTGGCCAGGAGAAGTGGGCCGGACGGGCTCGCAGCGCCGCGTAATGCAGGGCGTGCCCGCTCTCATGGAGCAGCTCCTCGAGGTTTCCGATTCCGCCCTCCAGGTAGGTCGCGAAGACCCACGGGGTCGCCGCGGTCCATGTGCCATCCGACCCCTGACGCGCGACATCCTCGGTCACGGTGAACGCGGTGGGGATGACCGGTCGATCCGGATGCGGGTGAATGTCGTAGTGGATGCGCAGGGCGGCCGGGTCGGCGCCGATGGCCCGGAGATGGGCATCGTTGATCTCGCGCAACCGGCCGACCGGGATCAGGGGATCGAGGCGACGGGCCAGTCCGCCGACCAGGTGGCGGTAATTCCATGGCTCAACGAGATCGGGTCCGACGGCAATGGCCCGGAAGGCGGCCATCATGGCGCGTATGGTCGGCTCGACGGCACCTGGGTCCATGCCCAGGGCGGCCGCATTCGCGTCGATCGGGGAGCCCTCGGCTGCCCACCGTGCCACCGATGCGGGCAGGAGCCGGCGGTACGGACTCCCCGGGCCGTCGTCGGGATGGACCACGTTCCAGGCGGGCTCCATGGCGAGGAAGATCCGCCGTCGGGCCTCTCCATCTACTTCCTGTGCCAAGCGAGTGGTCGCGGTCAGCCGATCCAGGACGTGGCCGTCGACGGACAGGTTCGCCATCGCCGCACCCCAGGCTTCAAAGGTGCTGCGACGCAGGGGACCGAGATCGGCAGGCTCGGCGATCCCAGCCGGGCCGTAGTTCGAGGGGGGCTCGAAGACCCGCCCATCAAGCGGCTGCGCCCACGCATCGAGGTCCGGGAGACAGGCGCGGATGGCGATCAGGGCATCCCGGTCAGCCGGGCTCAGCCGGCCTCCGGGGGCACCAGACAAGTGCTCGGCCAGGGCGGTCCGCGCCGCGACGAGGGCGGCCGCCAGCTCATCATCCCGTTCCGGCGGCGCGCCTCGGTGGTGTCCGACCATCCATCCGCCCCACGCCTCCAGATAGGCGGCGTAGGAAGCCTCAACGCGCGGGAACTGCGAGGGGTCTCCGGCCTGCATGGGGCCATCGTACGGCGCGTCCCCAGTGAGGCGGCTCCTCGTGGGGCGGCTACTCGCCCACGGAGCCGGGGCTGCCGTCCAGCGCCCGCACGGCGCGACGGCGCGATACCCGGCCCTCGCGGTCGAACACGCCGAGCATCACCTGGACGACCGGTCCGATCCCGAACGCGAAGACGACGGTCCCGAGACCGATGGTTCCGCCGAGCAACCAGCCGATCCCCAGAACGCTGATCTCGATGGCGGTTCGCGACCGACGAATTGACCAGCCGAACCGATGGTTCACACCCATCATCAGCCCATCGCGAGGGCCGGGCCCGAGATCCGCGGCGAGGTAGAGCCCCGACCCCAGCCCGATGACCAGGACGCCCGCGACCATCTGGACGAGTTGGGCCGCCGGAATGGTCTGCGTCGGGACGATCGCGTTGCCGAGGTTCGTCGCCGTGCCGACCAACGCGACGTTGAGCAGCGTCCCGATCCCGGGTCGCGCGCCGAGCGGCCACCACAACGCCAGGATCGGCAGCCCGAGCAGGATCGAGACGGTTCCCATCGGGATGCCGGTCCGGAACTGGAGACCCTCGTGAAGGGCTTCCCAGGGCCCAAGCCCGAGCCCCGCCCGGGCCATCAGGGCGATCCCGAAGCCAAAGGTCAGCAGCCCGATCAGGAGGCCCGGCAGGCGTGGCAGCATCGCGCGTGACACAGAGCGATGACGGAGATTCAAGTCGGGCACCTCGTGGATGGTAGCGCCCGGCGAGTCTCGATCCGCGCGTGCACACTTGCCGGATGCACCTGCACTTCCTCGGTGGCGCTGCCACGGTCACCGGGTCCCGATTTCACCTGACCACGGAGCGGGCCAGCATCCTGATCGATTGCGGCATGTTTCAGGGGGCGCCCAACGAGTCCATCCGCAACCGAATCCCGCTGGGTTTCGATGCCTCGGAGCTGCACGCGATCCTGATCACGCATGCGCATCTCGACCACTGCGGGCTCCTCCCACTGGCCGTCAAGATGGGGTTTCGCGGGCCGATCCACCTGACCGCCGCCACGGCGGAACTGGCCGAACTCGTGCTGCTGGACAGCGGCCGGCTCCACGAGGAGTTCGCCAAGCGCGGCTCTCGCTGGGAAGCCAGGCATCCCGATGCGGCGATCACGGAGGACGAGGACGCGGCGCAGCGGTACGTTGGCGCCCTCGATCTGGCGAACGAAGAGGACGATGCGGATGGGCAGGACGCCCACGGCGTCGGCCTCGACGCTGACACGCATGTCCCCCGAGGCACGCTTCGCTTCGTGACCGGCTCGGTCAAGACCGGCGAGCACGTCCAGACGATCATCGAGCCGGCCGAAGATCCTGAATCGGCCGCTTCGGACCCCGAGGCGGCACTGCGGGCCGAAGACCCGGATCTGCTGATCGATCTGGACGCCCCGCTCTACACGGAGCGGGAGGCGGCCGCGGTCCTGCCGCTGTTCCGGACCGTCCGCTACGAGGACGAGATCGAGGTGGCACCGGGGATCCACGCCACGTTTCTCGACGCCGGACACATCCTGGGCTCGGCGATCATCCGGCTGCGCGTGCAGGAGATCGAGGGCGGACCCGAGCGGATCATCGTGTTCTCCGGTGACCTCGGGCGACCGGGCGCACCGATCCTCCGGGATCCGACCGTGCTGACCAGGGCCGACTACGTGTGCGTGGAATCCACCTATGGCGGTCGCGAACACGAGCCGGCGGCCGAGGCCCTCAGGACCCTCGCCGACGCGGTCCGCGAGGTCGAGGCGAGCGCCGGCGTCCTGCTGATCCCGTCGTTCGCGATCGGACGGACCCAGGAAATTGTCTGGGAGCTCGATCGGCTCATCGACGCCGGCCAGATCCCGCTCCTGCCGCTCTACCTTGATTCGCCGATGGCCTCGAAGGCCTCCGATGTGTATCGCCGGCACACCGAGCTCTACGACGACGAGACGGCCGCCCTGTTCCGATCCAGCAAGACGCCGCTCGATTATCCGAACCAGACGGTCACGAACAAGCTGGACGCGTCCAAGGCGATCGCCCGGGCCGCTCGGCCGTACCTGGTCGTGGCCTCCAACGGCATGCTGACCGGTGGCCGGGTCGTGGGGCACCTGCGCGAGCTCATCGACGACCCGACGGCCACGATCCTGTTCGTCGGGTATCAGGGCCGTCAGACCCTCGGCAGTCGTCTCCAGGCCGGGGCCGAGACGGTGAAGCTGGACGGACAGGTCCGCCGGGTCCGCTGTCGGATTCGATCCATCAGCGGGTTCTCGGCACACGCGGACGAGCCGGCCCTGCTCGCCTGGCTCGGCCAGTTCGGCGCGGGCCTGGAGGCCGGCCAGCCCGGGTTTCCGCGGGTCGTCTTCCTCGTCCATGGGGATCCGGACGCGCAGCAGGTGCTCGCGCCCAAGGTCGAGGCGCTCGGCTTCGAGGTCCATGTCCCGACCTGGCACGAGCGCGTGCCGCTCGACTGAACCCGCGCCGCGGCGCCGCGCGCGAGGCCGACACCGGTACACTTTGGCGCAATGAAGCTGTTGACCGCCTTCGTCCAGGCGACCGACGCCCTGGCCGTGTCCGAGGACCTTCGCGCCCACGGACACCGGTTCACGCGCATTCCGTCCGTGGGCGGATTCCTCGAAGAGGCCAACGAAACCTTTGTCCTCGCGGTCAACGACGATCAGCTCGACGACGCACTGGCCTCGTTCGAGCGCAGCTCACATGCCCGTGACGTGGAGCTCCCGATCAGCCTGCGCGAGCGCCTCGAGGATTGGCGGGCCCGGACGGTCCGCCACGGCGGCGCCACGATCCTGATTTCGGACCTCGAGCGCCTCCACCAGACCTGAGGCTGGTCCTCGGGCGTTCAGTCCAACATCGCCTCGAAGCGCCGGGGGGACGGCGTCAGGCGCGGGACCGCGGCTTCGTCCTTGCGGCGATCCGCTCGATGGCCCCGGTCCAGCCGGGATCGAAGGGTCGGCCCGGCGCATCAAGATCCAGGACGACCGGCGCGTGGTCCGATGGCGTCGGCGGGCCCTTGCGCGCCTCGCGGTCGATGTCGGCCCAGATGACCCGGTCGGCGACGGCTTTCGTCGCATACAGGAGGTCGATCCGCATGCCCTCGTTGCGGTGGAACATGCCGGCGCGATAGTCCCACCAGGAGAACCGTCCCGGCGCCGGCTGGACGCGCCGAAAGGCGTCCTCGAGGCCCCAGGCCCGGAGCCGCGCCAGCGCCGCCCGCTCCGCCCCCGAGACGTGGGTCCCGCCGTGGACCGCGGCCGCGTCCCAGACATCCTCGTCCGCCGGCGTGATGTTGTAGTCGCCCCCCAGGACCAACGGCTCGCCGGGAGATCGGGTTTCCGCGAGCCAGCGGGACAGCCGCTCAAACCAGCGGAGCTTGCCCGCGTAGAAAGGCGAGTCCACCACCCGTCCATTCGGCGCGTAGAGCGACGCGACCCGGACCCCGCCACACACGGCCGAGATCATTCGGGCCTCGCCGAACGGATCGAAGTCCTCCTCCGAAACCGCGACCGTCGCGCCCGACGAGCTGTCCCGGACCGGGCCGTCGCCAAAGTTCGTGACGATCTCCTCGGCACCGACCCGCGTGAGGATCGCGACTCCGTTCCAGCGGCCCTCGCCGTGGTGGACGAGGTCGTAGCCGAGCATCCTGAAGGGCATCACCGGGGCATCGACATCGGCCAGCTTGGTCTCCTGCAGGAGCACCACATCGGGCGCAACCCTGGCCAGCCAGGCCTCGAGGAACTCCATCCGGGCCTTCAGGGAGTTGATGTTCCAGGTAGCGAGCCGCATCGCGCGAGGGTCCGCGCTCAGTATCGACGGCCGCGCTGGCGCGCAAGGTCGAACGTGGCCGTGTCCGCGATCGCCATGACGGCCATCGTCCCCGCCTGGACCGGGTCACTGACGACCAGGTCGGCGACGTCGGTGATCGAACCGACCATGTTGAGACAGATGATCGGAATGCCCTGCTCGCGGAGCTCACGGGCTGCGACGGTGATCTCGCCGCCCATGATCGAGCCGGCAAGCACGAGCAGGCGGGCGCGCGGCAGATCGGCAACCGCGCGGACGGCGGCGGCGATGTCCTTCTCGCCGACGAGGGCAATCGTGTCGACCGAGATGCGCTCCCCGCGGAGATTGTGGCGATCCGCCTCGCTGACGGCTCCAAGGGCCACCTGACCCACTTGCGCTCCCGCGCCGATGACGATGACTCGCTTGCCAAAGATCTGGTCGAGCGATCTGGTCAGGCGATGCGTCTTGACGCCCGGCGACCCGTGGAGCGTCCGAACGAGGCGCTCCTCGTCGAGGCCCTCGACCTCGATCTCGATCTCCACGGTCCCCGAAACGGTGCTGTCTGCCACAGGCTGGGTGTCCGCCGCCTTCGTTCCATCGCCCGGATCGTTCGGCCCGGCGTCGAGTCGACGGACCGTCGACAGGGTGCGCAGCACGCCGCCGGCTGCCTGGAGCCGGGCGATCAGCGCCGGGATGGCCTGCGAGCCGTCATCGACGATCGCGCGGGCAGCAACGGTGACCGGGAGCGTTGATCGGCGAGCCATCTGGTTGAGCGCAGTCGCGCGATCAGCGGGCGTGAACGTCGGCGACAGTCAGGTCGCGCGGGTCCATCCCATCCGATGCGTCGTGCTCCTCGTACGCCAGACCCAGCGCCTGAAACGCTGAGCGGGTCGCGGCCGGGTCGGACGTCGTGAGCATCAGCGCCCCGTCGGTATCCTCGGCGACGCCGACGATTCCGGTGATGTTGACCGACCGCTCGGCAAGCGCCGACGCGACGCGGGCCAGCGAACCTGGGCTGTCGCTCAGCTGGACCGTGAACCAGACCGACACCGGGGCACCTCCTGTGTCGCTGATGGTAGCCGACCCGCTACGCTTCGCCCGATGCCGCTGCCGATCGTCGCCTACCGCCTCATCGGTCGATTCTCCGTGTCCCGATTCGACCGGATCCTGCACCCGTTCCTGTATCGGCGGTTGCGCGGCCAGGGGTTCCTCGGCCGGATCCTCGGTTGCGACGTGGTCCTGTTGACGACGACGGGACGCCGATCGAGGGCGCCGCGGACGGTGGCACTGTTCGCCTTCTCCGTGGCCGGGCACGCAGGATCCTGGGCGGTGATCGCCTCGCGTGGCGGGAGCGGCGAGATCCCGGCGTGGTATCGGAACCTCAAGGCCACCCCGCGCGTGGAGGTCCAGGTTCGGGGTAGGACCCATGTCGCTCTTGCTCGCGAGGTATACGGAATCGAGTATGAAACGATCTTCGAGCATGCAGCGCAGGTATATTCGGGATTTCGCCTGTATCGGGCCGAGGCGGCCCAGCACGTCCCGATCGTGGTCCTCGACCCGGGAGATCCCGATCAGGCCGGCGACCCCGCTCAGCCCCGCGACACCGATGAGCGCGGCGACCGCGACGGGCTGGTGCCGGCCCCGTGAGTCCGAACAGGGCGCCTGACCCGGGCGGCCCGCTCATCCAGGTCTTCGGTCGCGAGGATTCGTCCGCTACCCGGGCAGCGCTGCGATTCTTCAAGGAGCGTCGTGCGAGCGTCCAGTTCATCGACCTCCGGCGCAAGCCGATCGCGCCGGGCGAACTGCGGCGGTTCGTCGAACGCCTCGGAGCCGTCGGGCTTGCCGATACCGGGGGTCGCGCCTGGCTTGATGCCGGCCTCAGCTATGTCTCGATGACCGACGCAGAGCTGGTCGAGCGCCTGCTGGCGGACCAGCGGCTGCTCCGACTTCCGTTGGTGCGCATCGGACGGGACTGTGCGGCCGGCCGCGACGAGGCCGCCTGGAAGGCGCTCCTGACTTCAGCCTGACGTTTCGCGCGCTCAGGTACCCCGCGTCCGGCGCGCCCGGACGGCGAGGACAAGGCCGAGGGTCATGAAAGCCGCCCCGATCACCGCCCACCGCGGGTCGCCGATCATGAAGCTCTCGCCAGCGCTGAGGATGCCGAGGCCCTGGAGCATCCAGACGAGTCCGGTCAGGCCAACGGCGATCGCGAGCACTGGCGGGAGCGATGAGCGACGACGACGTGGCCCCGGCCGGCGGACGGCGTCGGGATCGACGGTCGGGCGTGGGTCGTTCATCAGCGTAGGATGCACCCTGGCCCTCGAACTTGGCAGTCCGGAGGATCTCAGCGTGGCGAGCAGCGACCATCCCGGCGAACCCATCAGCGATCACCGTCGCAGCGGGCGCCTGACCTTCGGTCCGCAAGCCGCCTCCAAGATGGACCGCGACTCCATGATGACCGAGGATCGAAAGCTCCTCGAGCGCTCGGAGCGGCCTGCGTTTCTCAACACTGATCCGTGGCGGGCACTCCGCATCCTGGCCGAGTTCGTCGAAGGATTCGACGCGCTGGCAACCCTGGGCCCGGCGATCACCGTGTTCGGCTCCGCGCGGATCGGACCCGATTCCCCGATCTACAAGCAGGCCCGGGAGATCGCCCGGCTGCTCGCGCTGGAGGGTTACGCGATCATTACCGGCGGTGGACCGGGCGTCATGGAGGCCGCGAACCGAGGCTGCCAGGAGGGCGGCGGGATGTCGGTCGGCTGCAACATCGAGCTGCCCCATGAGCAGAGCATCAACTCGTACGTGGATCTCGGGGTGGAGTTCCGCTACTTCTTTGCCCGCAAGACCATGTTCGTGAAGTACGCCGATGCGTTCGTCATCCTGCCCGGCGGGTTCGGGACGATGGACGAGCTGTTCGAGGCGCTCACGCTCATCCAGACCGGCAAGATCCGCCACTTCCCGATCATCCTGGTCGGGACCGAATTCTTCTCCGGCCTGCTCGCCTGGCTGCGAGGACGTTTGGTGGCGGACGGCATGATCGGACCTGAGGACGTCGACCTGATCTCGGTGACCGACGATCCGGCCGAGGTTGTCAGCATCGTGCTGCGCTCGTCCCGGCGCCGGCTGGCACCGCCGGCGGGCTGAGGATCGGACCGATCTCCGAAGTCGCGGCGGACGGCGCGTGGCCGGCTCAACCCTGCGGAATGGCCACCTCGATCATGCCGTTCAGGATCCGGACCGGGTAGTAGCGAAACCGGCGGACACGCGTGAGTCGGCGAGCGTCGGCCTTGATGCCGGAGATGTCCGCCTTCGCCTCGCGTCCACCCGGCGTCCAGGGAGCGTGGTAGGTGCCATCGGCATCGAGCCCGCCGGTGGTGGGCATCTGGACAGGGTCCCCGGTGCACAGGTTGAAGCGGCCCTCATGGAGCGGGCACTGCACGACACATCCGTCGAGCTCTCCCAGGCTGAGGGGTGCCGCCATGTGCGGGCAGCGATCGTCCACTACGACGATACCCTCGCCCGTATGAGCGATGAGCAGATCGAGGTCGCCCAGCGTCACGCG
>CAZOJS010000226.1:0-7925 GCA_964580175.1 uncultured Anaerolinea sp.
GCCGGCGGCGAGGTGCGCGAGCAGGGTCGCCGAGACCGCGGCCATGCCGGACGACGAGACCACCGAATCCTCGGCCCCTTCAATCGCCGCCACCTTTTCCTCAAGGGCCCGATTGGTCGGATTGCTCGTCCGAGAATAGAAGTGGACACCCGGCTCCCAGGCCAGTGCCCGATCGACCGCGTCTTCCTTCTCGGCAGCCGTATCGAAGGCGAAGGTCGAGGTCGCATAGATCGCGGGCTTGTGGGCGCGCGTGACCGGATCCGGGCGCTCGCCCGCGTGGATGGCGCGAGTGGCAAAGCCTCGTCCGTCAGTCCGCTCGCGCATCGATTCCCTCGTTGGACCGCTCGGGCAGGGCGCGGCCGGCGGCCGCGGACATGAGTCTAGGGCCGCCGCGTCAGGCAGAGGCCGCGAAGCCGATGAGCACGAGCACAAACCCTGCACCGGCGATCAATGCCCCATTGCGGGCCTGGCGACGCAGGATCGCCATCGCCACCGAAGCACCGGTGGCCCCGTCATCGCGGACCCCGCCGCGCCAGGCCGCGTAGCGTTCGACGTTGGCGTCCTGCTCGCGAAGCTCCTGATAGCGAGCCCACGGCCTGCGGGCGCGCTGCATGCCCAGCACGATCAACAGGATTCCGCCGGCCCACAGGATGAAGTTGAGCGGACCCATTTATCCGGCACCTCCGTCGCCGAGGCGGGCCCGGATCGCCGCCTGCACAACGGCTGCGTTAGCCTGGCCGCGCGTCTCCTTCATGACCTGGCCGACCAGGAACCCGATCGCCTGGGCCTTCCCCGCCCGGACATCCGCGGCGGCTCCCGGGTTCGCTGCGATGACGCCATCCACGATCGCCCCGAGCGCGTCGACATCGGAAATCTGGTGGAGCCCGCCGGCGCTGATGAGGACTGCGACCGGCTGGCCGGTCGCGAGATGCGTCTCGAAGACCTCCTTGGCACTGCCCCGCGAGATGGCCCCGTCGGCGACCAGTCGTAGCAGCGTCCCAAGCTCGCCGGGATCCGGGGACAGCGACTCGTCGGCGGCGGCCGCGTTGCGGAGGCGGAGATACTCGCCGGTCACCCAGTTCGCGACCGCCTTTGGATCGAGGGCCGTATCGGCTGCCAGCGTCGCTTCAAACAGGCCGCTTGCGTCTGGATCGGCGACCAGCACACCGGCGTCATAGATGCTGAGTCCCAGGTCCTCGCGGTAGCGGGCGCGCCGGGCTGCCGGCAATTCCGGCAGGCGAGAGCGGATCTGCTCGAGCCAGACCCGATCCACGCGCAGTGGCGGCAGGTCGGGCTCGGGGAAGTAGCGATAGTCGTCGGACGTCTCCTTGGCCCGCATCCGATACGTCTTGCCTCGTTCGTCCGACCAGCCGCGCGTCTCCATCACGAGCTCGTCTCCGGCGTCGAGGATGGCGGCGTGACGCTCGATCTCGTAGTTGATCGCCCGCTCCACCGATCGGAACGAGTTCATGTTCTTGACTTCGACGCGTGTCCCGAACGGCTCCGACCCGCGGCGTCGCAGCGAGACATTCGCCTCGACCCGCATCTGGCCACGCTCCATGTCCGCGTCGGACGCACCGATCGCCCGCAGCAGCAGCTGGAGCTCCTCCGCGTACCGGCGCGCCTGTTCGGCGGTGCGAATGTCCGGTTCCGTCACGATCTCCATCAACGGAGCCCCAGAGCGGTTGAAGTCCACGAGGCTGAGGCGTTCGCCGTTCGGGCCCGGAGCATGGACCAGCTTCGCGGTGTCCTCTTCGAGGTGCGCACGCGTGATGGCGATGGTGAATGGACCCTCGCTCGTGTCGATCGTGAGGCGCCCCAGGGCCGCGAGGGGCAGGTCGTACTGGCTGATCTGGTAGCCCTTGGGCAGGTCCGGGTAGAAGTAGTTCTTGCGATCCCAGCGGGTCGCCTCGGGCGTCTGCGCCTCGATCGCCGCGCCGGTCGCGAGAACGAGTTCCACGGCCCGCCGGTTAATCACGGGCAGGGCTCCGGGCAGGCCCAGGCAGACCGGGCAGGTGTGGGTGTTTGGTTCGGCTCCGTCGTACGCCGTCGAACAGCCACAGAACATCTTCGAGGCGGTCTTCAGCTGGCTGTGGACCTCGATACCGATCACGGCTTCGTAGCGGTCCAGGGAGGCTGCGACGACCGCGGATGGAGGCATGGTCGCAGTGTCGCACAGGCCCCGGGCGACCCGCAGCGCGCGCCGCGGCCGGAGTGTCAGCCAGAGGTCGCTAGCGCCACCGCGTCGGCCATTGTGAGTGCCCGACCCGTGGCCCAGGCGGCGTCGAAGTCGGGCCCCGGCATCGCCGCACGCAGCCGCTTGACGTACCGCTCGAGCTCCGGAACCTCATCGAACGCCATGGGCTGCTGCGATGTCTCTCGCATCGCCTCCGCAGCTCCGAAGAGCCGGGCCGCTCGCTCGAGCCGGCCGTCGTCAACGGCCACGTAGGCGATGTTCTCGAGCTGGTTGGCGATGGCGCCGCGATGCCCGAAGTAGACCCAGCCGCCAATCGTCTCGCGGTAGAGGGCCTCGGCCTCGGCGAGCCGGCCGCCGCGCCGGAGGGCATGGGCGAGGTCACTCCGGGCCGCAAGGGCGAACCACTCGTCGCCGAGCTCGGTCGACCCGGCGATGGCGGTGTTGAACCGCGCGACGGCCTCGTCGGTTCGGCCCGCGCGCCCGAGCGTCCTGCCCCGGGCCATGGCAGCTCCGGCGATGGCGACCGGACTTCCGGACCGTCGGGCCGCAGCCTCACCTCGTTCCCCGAGCACTTCGGCGGCCTCCGGGTCGAACTCCGCAATCGACGCGCCGGCGAAGCTGGCCGCCAGTCCGAGGAACCACCAGGCTCCGGTCTGCTCCGCGAGTTCGGCGACCTCCTCGAACACGACCCCGATCCCCTCTCCGCCACTGAAGGCTGTGGCCAGGGCCACCCCACCGTAGGCGTACAGGAGGGCCTCCGGGTCCGAGCTGGCCTGGGCGAGGACCATCGCGTCCGCGGCCCACTCCGTGGCGATCGCCGCCCGGCCGCTGCCAGCCCACTGCCAGGCGGCCCCGCCGAGCAGCCGTGCGGCCAGAGCTTGATCGGCCGGCAGGGCATCGGCCACGCCCACGGTCCGGGCACGAGCGATCTCGATCGCCACCACCGTCCGTGCTTCAACGTCCTCCGGGGCGACCCGGACCGACCAGTAGGCGAGGAGGGCCGTCGTCATCCGGACGGCCGACCAGGGAGCCGCCTCAAGCCCCCACTCGAGCGCAGCCCCGAGGTTCTCCGCGTCGGCGTCCAGCCGGTCGAGCCAATCCACCATGGCCGGGCCACGGAGCGGTCCTTCAGCCGCGATCGCCAGGTCGGCGAACGCCGCGAAGTGACGGTCCGCCAGCGCCGCGACCTCGCCGGCCTCGATCAACTTCTCCCGGGCGTACTGACGGATGGTCTCGAGCATCCGATAGCGCGTCGTCGGGCCGCGGTCCACGATCACGAGCGAGCGATCGACGAGCCTGGTGAGGCGATCGATCAACTCCGCCCGGCCGACCTCGCCCGGGTCGTCGCCAACGATCCGGGCCGCCGCCCCGACCGTCCAGCCGCCGGCGAAGATCGACAGGCGACGAAGCAGTTGTCGGTCGCTCTCGTTCAGGAGGTCCCAGCTCCAATCGATGAGCGCGTGGAGCGTCTGCTGCCGCGGCACGGCGGTCCGACGACCACCGGCCAGGAGTCGGAACCTGTCGCCGAGCCCGAGGGCAATATCCTCGGTGGACATCGCCGCGACGCGGGCGGCCGCGAGCTCGATGGCAAGGGGGATGCCGTCGAGGCGGCGGCAGATCTCGGCGACCGAGCTGATGTTCGAGGCGTTCAGCTTGAACCCCGGATCGACGGTGCCCGCTCGCTCTGCGAACAGCCGCACCGCCTCGGTCCCGGCGGCCGCGTCAAGGTCCGCCGCGTTGGCCGGGTGCGACCCGACGCGTCCCGCCCCTGGGGTCGGGCAGGTCAGTGACAGGAGCTGGAGCACGGCCTCGCCCGGGACCGCGAGCGCCTCGCGGCTCGTCGTCAGGATCCGGAGGCGGGGCGCGACCGCGAGCAGCCGATCGGCGACGCCAGCGACCTCGTCGACGAGGTGCTCGGCATTGTCGAGGAGCAGGAGGAGCTCCTTGTCGGCGAGGAACGACGATACGGTCGCCATCGCCGGGACGCCGGGGACCTCCGGGGATCCGAGCGCCCGGGCGATCTCCGAGACCACCTGCGAAGGATCACGGATCGGGGCGAGCTCCGCCAGCCAGGTCCCGTCCGGGAACCCCTCGGCAATGAGCCCGGCCGCTTCGAGCATCAAGCGCGTCTTGCCAGTCCCGCCGACTCCGATGAGGGTCACGAGGCGATGGCGTCTGATGAGGCCCTCGACCTCGCCCAGCTCCTTCTCGCGGCCGACGAACGAGGTGAGCGCCAGGGGTAGATTCGATCGTCGTGTGCTGAGCGACCGGAGGGCCGGGAAGGCCCTGGGCAGGTCGTCGGCGACGAGCTGGTAGACCTGCTCCGGGCGGTCGAGGTCCCGGAGCCGGTGCGATCCGAGATCGATGAGATCCGCACCGCTCGGGAGCTCGTCCCGGGCGAGCACGGCCGCGACGGCAGAGGCCAGCACCTGGCCGCCGTGGCCGATCGCGAGGATCCGGGCGACGCGATTGAGGGCCGGCCCGAAGTAGTCGCCGTCGCGCGCCTCGGCGTTCCCAGCGTGGATCGCCATCCGCACCTTGAGCGGGCCGGTCACGCCCCAGGTGGCATCACGAAGCACACGCTGGGAGGCGAGCGCCGCCTGGACGGCGGCGATCGGGCCGTCGAACGCGGCGAGCATGCCGTCGCCGGTTGTCTTTACGATCTTGCCGCCGACCGCCTCGACCGCGTCGCGCAGGATCCGATCATGGATCGCAAGGGCGGCGCCCATGACGTCGCCGTGCTCCTCCCACAGCCGGGTGCTGCCCTCGATGTCGGTCATCACGAACGTCGAGAGCGACGTCGTGCCCGGCTCGAGGCGTGTTCCGGTGGGCGGCAGGGACATCTGCGTCACGGCCGCGGCACCGCTACTCGGCCCGGACCCGCTCGACGAACCGACCGATCCGCCGGAGGGCCTCTTCGAGCTGTTCGTACGACGTCGCGTAACAGGCGCGGACGTGGCCCTCGCCCGACGGTCCGAATGCCCCGCCGGGGACTACGGCCACGTGTTCCTCCTCGAGCAACCGCTGCGCGAAGGTCTCGGAGTCCAGGCCGGTGGAGGTGATGCGCGGGAAGGCGTAGAAGGCGCCATTGGGCTCGAAGGTCTCGAGGCCGATGGCGTTGAACCCGTCGACCACGAGACGGCGGCGGCGATCGTATTCGGCGCGCATCCGCTCCACGTCCGCCTCGCCATCGACGAGGGCAACGAGCGCCGCGTCCTGGGCGACCGTCGGGGCGGACATGATCCCGTACTGGTGGACCTTGACGATGCCCTCGAGGATTCCGGCCGGAGCGGCCAGCCAGCCGACCCGCCAGCCGGTCATCGCGTAGGCCTTCGAGAAACCGCCCATCAGGATGGTCCGCTCGCGCATCCCGGGCAGCGACGAGAACGCCCGGTGGATATACGAACCATAGGCCAGGCGATCGTAGATCTCGTCGCTGTACACGAGCAGGTCGTGGCGGACGGCGATCTCCGCCAGCGCGTCCTGGATTTCGGGCGTCAATACCGCCCCGGTCGGGTTGCACGGATAGCCGAGGAAGAGTGCCTTGGTCCGAGGCGTGATCGCTGCCTCGACCGCCGCAGGATCAAGCGCGAAGTCGTCCTCGTAGCGAGTGGGAACGCGCACGGCCGTGCCCCCGGCGAAGACGATGGCCGGGACATAGGCGACGTACGACGGCTCGTGGAGGATCACCTCGTCGCCGGGATCGCAGGTCGCACGGAGCGCCAGATCCACCGCTTCGGAGGCCCCGACGGTGATGAGCAGCTCAGTCGTGGGGTCGTACCGGACGCCGTATCGCCGGTCGAGATGCGCGCTGAGGGCCCGACGCAGCTCCACCGTGCCGTAGTTGGATGTGTAGTGGGTCCGGCCCTCACGCAGCGACTCCACGCCTGCCTCGATGATGTGGCGCGGCGTGTCGAAGTCCGGCTCCCCCACTCCCAGGCTGATGACGTCGTCCATCGTCGCCAGGATGTCGAAGAACTTGCGAATACCGGATGGCGGGACGGCAAGGACGCGCTGTGAGAGGGCGCGACCAGCGAGTGGCGGCCTGGCTCTTATGGTCATTGGGTACCGACGGCCAGCGCTGCCGCGCGTTCAGCTGGAGTGGGGCCCGCAATGTCGTCTGCCAACGACAGATCCCTCGGCTCCATGTCGCGCCAGCCTGCGCCCGACGTCAGGCCCTCGAATGCCCGCGCCACACGGAACAGCAGCAGCTCGCTCCAGGCCGGGCCAATCAACTGCAGGCCCACCGGGAGGCCCTCGGACAAGCCGCATGGGATGGACACGCCGGGCAGACCGGCCATGTTCACCGGCAGCGTGCAGGCATCGGACAGATACATGGATACCGGATCTGCCGTCTTCGAACCGAACCGGAAGGCGACCGACGGTGATGTCGGCGCCACGAGTGCATCGATGCCGGTGGCGAAGACCTCGTCGAAATCGCGCTTGATCAGCGTTCGGACCTTCTGGGCCTTCAGGTAGAACGCGTCGTAGTAGCCGGCGGACAGCGCGTACGTTCCGAGCATGATCCGGCGCTTTACCTCGGCCCCGAAACCTTCGCCCCGGGTCGCGAGGTAATCCGCGATGAAGTCCGCGCCGTCGAGCCGGCGGCTCTGCCCGTAGCGCACCCCGTCGTACCGGGCGAGGTTGGCCGACGCCTCGGCCGGAGCCACGATGTAGTACGTCGCGAGGCCGTAGTCCGTGTGGGGGAGGCTGACCTCCTCGACCGAGGCGCCGGCTTCCTGTAGGAACGCGACGCTCTCGCGGATCCGTCGCTCGACATCGGGATCCATGCCGGCCACGAAGTATTCGCGCGGCAACCCGAAGCGCTTGCCGCGCAGCCAGGCGACCGCCTCGTCGTCGGACCCGGGAAGATGCAGGAGCTCGTCCTCGACCGGGACCGGCGCGGACGTGGAATCGCGGGCATCTCGCCCGGCGATGGCGTGCAGGAGCGCGGCCGCATCGCGCGCGTCCCGAGCGAACGGTCCGATCTGATCCAGCGACGAGGCGAACGCAACGATCCCGTAGCGGCTGACCCGCCCGTAGGTCGGCTTCATCCCGACGATTCCGCACAGCGCCGCGGGCTGGCGGATGGAGCCGCCCGTATCCGTGCCGAGCGACAGCGGTGCGTGATGGGCGGCCACGGCCGCCGCCGATCCGCCGCTGCTGCCGCCGGGGACCGTATCGAGGTCCCAGGGATTGCTGACCGGTCCGTAGGCGGAGTACTCGTTGGACGAGCCCATGGCGAATTCGTCCATGTTCGTCTTGCCAAGGAACACCGCGCCGGCGGCGCGGAGGCGCTCGATGATGTGCGCATCGTAGGGAGCCCGGTAACCCTCGAGGATCCGGGACCCGGCGGTGCATTGGCCGCCCTCGACGCTGATCAGATCCTTCAGGGCAATCGGGATGCCGTACAGGGCCGGCAGGGCGTCCAGGGCCTCGGGTCCGTCGCGTCGCGCCGCTGCCAGACCAACGTCGGCGACATCCGCCTGCGCAAGCGCGCCCTCGCGATCGATGACCAACCACGCGTTGAGCGCGTGGTTCTGGCGCTCGGCGGCGCCCAGGTGCGCTTCGGCAAGTTCTCGGGCACTGACCTCGCCGGCGCGAAGGGCGGCCGCCATCTCGTGCGCGAAGGCGCGGGTCGGGTCAGGCGTCACCGGCAGGCCGGGCAGACTTCGGTCGTCACCGGTAAGGACCGGTACGGTGCGCTCAACCCGCGTCCCCGCCGAGG
>CAZOJS010000227.1:0-5687 GCA_964580175.1 uncultured Anaerolinea sp.
GGTCACCCGGCCGGGTCGGTTCGATCTGGCCTACTACCAATACGCGCTGCATGCCCTGCCCGACCCGGCGGGGTCGCTGCGGGCATCGTGGGAGGCGCTGGATCCGGACGGCTGGCTGATCGTCCTGGACTGGCTCCTGCCAACCGACACGGACGAACTGCACTCGATCCACGGCGAGCTCATCGCCGGCGTCCACCTCGATGAGGTCTTCATGGGCGCCGGATTGCACGATCTGGCGACCTATCGCGCCTGGTTCGCGGCCGCGGGCACGCCTGAACCGGACGTGATCGAACTTCCCTCAGGAGCCACGCTCTTCGCCCTCCATCGCCCGCCGACGCGCTGATCCCGGCTCGCGTGCTGCCGCCTCTCCGTATCGATAGTGCCCTGGGGCGCCGCCTCGCGGCCCATGAGGCGCTCGTACACGCTCGGGCGGGGCGCGAGCTCCGCGACCTGGGCGACGCGATCCTGCTCTACGATCCGGCAGATGCCGAGCCGTTCTGGAACCGGGTCATGGCTCCCGGGTGGCCGGATGAGGCCGTCGCGTTCGAACGCCGTGTCGACGAGATCGTCACGTTGTTCTCGACGCTCGGCCGACTTCCGCACGTCCGGACCCTGCCGATCGAAAGCAGACCTGGCGAGACAGCGTCTCGATTGATCGAGGCCGGATTTCGGCCGGTCGGCCACGATCGAGCCATGGCGCTCACGGACAGCGGACCGGCCGTTGCCCTCTCCCGGACGCTCGCTGCTCGGCCCAATCTTCGCGTCGAGCACGTCGGCGCCGCGGCCGCTTCCCGGGCGATGGACGTCGCGCGTGTCCTGGTCGAGGCGTTCGATGTGGAGACCGATCGGATTCCCGCCCTGGCCGCCGAATCACTGGCCGCGGCGCGACGACCAGGAGGTGCCGCGCTGCTCCTGCTTGATGGAGACCGACCCGTCGCGGCTGCCCGCCGGGTCACGATCGACGACGCCACGTACCTGTCCTCGATCGGGACGCCGCCTGCCAACCGCGGCCTCGGCTACGCCTCGTTGCTGACCGCGGTTGCGATCACCGAGGCGCTCGCGCTGGGGACGAATCTCGTCCACCTGCTGGCCGACGCAGGCAGGGATCGGGCTGCCCGTCTCTACACCCGACTTGGGTTCGAAGTGGTCGGCGAGCCCATCGCGGACCTGCTGCTTCGGTAGTCATGACGAGCGAGCCGGCCCGAATCGGCGCTACCATCGGGCCATGACCGATGGACCCGGACCCGTTCTGCGCCCGGCTACCGCCGATGATGCTGAACGCATCGCGGCGCTCTTCACCGACGAGGGATATCCCGTCGCCCCGTCCGTCATCTCGGCCCGCCTGGCGCGCTTCAGCGGCGATGCTTCCAGGGTCATCGTGGCCGATGCCGACGGCGTGGTGATCGGGTTCGTTGCCCTCCACACAGTCCCGCGGTTCGAGCATGACGATGTCGCGATCCGTATCCTCGCGCTGGTCGTGGATGCCGGTGCGCGCGCCCGTGGAGTCGGTCGTCGATTGATCGCCGAGACCGAGCGGATCGCCGTCGAGGTCGGCGCCGCATTCGTCGAAGTCACCGCCGGCCACCATCGACCCGATGCACGCCGCCTGTACGAATCGCTTGGCTACGATTCAGCGCTGACGGCCTACCTGCGCAAGCGGCTTTGAGCGACGTGCTGGGGTCAGGCCCGTAACGAGGGTCGCGCCCGTAACGGGGGCCGTGACCGTAACGGGGGTCGCGACCGTAACGGGGGCCGCGACCGTGACGGGGGTCGCGCCCACGGGCTGCCGTTACCTATGTGTCCGACCGCCTTCCGCTGGACCTGAGCGAGCGGCTACGATCGTTTCCGCACCTTCGAATCGGCTCCAGCGCTCCCGGTGCACGATCTCGTCGAGCGGGCGGCGTCCGCCGGCGGCCAGCGGGCGTGTCAGGTCGGTCGGGTCCAAGGGATAGCCGAGCGAGAGCAGGTACTCGCAGGTCATCCCGTCCGGAAGGGCGAGGAGCTCAGTCACGAGCGCGGCGTCGTAGACCGTTGCGGGACAGCTGCCGATCCCGAGCGACCACGCGGCGAGGATCATGTTCTGGGCCGCAAGTCCGAGGTCCCACATCAGGGACAGTGACTGCGGTGGGCGACGGGGGTCGGGAGTCACGAGCGCGATGGCGGCCGCCGCACCGGCGAGGTGCCCTGCATACGCCCCGACCGACGCGAGCCGACGCAACTGATCCCGGTCCGTGATCGCGATGAACGCCCAGCGCTGCCGGTTCTTGGAGCTGCTCGCTCGTCGGCCCGCGTTGAGAATCGCCTCGAGGTGCTCCGGCTCGAGCGGCTGGGCTCGGAACTTCCGGACTACCCGAAGGCCGGCGATCGCCGTCCGAACGTCCACCTTCAGGCCGCCGCCCCGTCGTTTCCCAGCGCCGAGAACGCGTGCTCCTGCTCCTCGGGACGCCGTGCGTCCACGGTCTCGGCCAGTGCCGCCGCGACGTCTGGCTCGAACGGCCCGTTGAACGCGACCGAGAGAAAGCGCGCGATCGTGCCGCGATAGGCCGGGAACTCGTAGAGCCAACTGTGCTGGCCGCCGGGAATCACGAGCGAACTGACCGGCGCCGCGGCGGGGTCGGTCGCGCGGACCGCCTGTGCGGCCCTGACGATTCGTTGCAGATGGGAGAACGGCACGACGCGGTCGTCGGTGCCGTGGATGGCGAGGACGGGACCGGGGTACCGGCGAATCGCGCTTGACGCGGAAATGTCGGCGGCAACATGGCCGCGGGGCTCGAGGTACACGCGCGTCGTCAGCCAGGCCAGGGGATAGGCGATCGGGTCCGGGATCGGGAGGCGGGCCATTCGAAAGGTCTCGCGAGTGAGCCGGTACGGATCCGCCGGGGTGGCCGTGAGGATCACGGCTGCCACGCGGGGCTCAGCCGCTGCCGCCAGGATGGCTCCGACTGCGCCCATCGAGTGGCCCAGCAGGGCGACCCCGCTGACGATGGGATCGGCCAGCACCGAGCTGACGGCGGCCAGCGCATCGATTCCGAACTCACCGGTGCTCACGGGCAGGGTCTCCGCCTCGTTCGCTCCATGGCCGCGGACGTCGAAGGTCAGGACGTGGTACCCGAGGGCGTGCAGGAATTGCGCGTTCGGGAGTGTCCGGTGGCGAGCAGATTCCCAGCCGTGCACGAGCACGACCGCCGGCGCCCGCTCGCCCTGGGACGACGGGATCCACCATGCCGGAAGTGTCAGTCCGTCCGGGGTCGCGACGACGCGGTTCTCGAAGCGAAGCCCGAACTGCGCCGGATCGCTGGTCGGTGCCTTTGGCCGCGGGTAGCCCGCCCGGCGCCGGTAGACGTGGGCGAATCGCCAGGCGAGGGCGAATGGAGTGACCGCGAGCGCCGTGGCGAGGCCGGCTCGCCGAGCAAGACCGAGCGAAGACATCGTGTACAGGGGACGCCACGCCGGCGACTTCTGTCAAACCGCGCAGGCCGATACACTCGAGGGATGTCAAAGAGAGATCCTCATGCGGTCCTCGGTGTGGCGATCGGAGCCTCCCAGGCAGCCATCAAGGCCGCGTGGCGGAAGCTCGCCCGCGTCCACCATCCCGACGTCGCGGGGGCGGATCCCAGTGCGGCTCGAGCTGCAACGCGCAAGATGGCGGAGATCAATCGCGCATACGAGCAACTCCAGGCCGGATCGCCCGGCGGCACCGCGCCCGGTGACGGGGCGGCCCCAGCGCGCAGGTCGAGCTGGCCGCCGAAGGAACGGCCGAGCCGCCCGGTCACCAGCCGATTGGATACTACCGATACCTTTCGGCCTCGAGACAATCGAACCGGGCCGGCGTCCTGGCCGCCGGGTCAGGAGCCACCGCGCGGCGAACGCATCGACTCGGAGCCGCCGCGCGCCTCGCAGCCGACAGGTCCGCTCGCTCGTGCCCGGGACCCGCGGTTCCGTCCGGCACCGCTCCCGTCGATTGCGGACGCGGCCACGTATCTCGTCGAGTTCGGGAAGTTTCACGGGCACGCCCTCGGCGAAATCGCAGCCTTCGAGCCGAGCTACATCGACTGGCTGGCACGGACGATCTCGCATGATCCCGAGCTCGTCGCGGCAGCGCGATCCCTGCAGGCCGACCTGGATCGGCGAGGGGTCGTCCGGCGACAACGACCTGCCCCCGTCCGCTGAACATGGACGATCGCCCCTCGCACGACGCGGGAGGCGATCGATGGATCGGCGGGAGTGATGATTCCCGCCGCGCCGCGAGACCTGGGATCGAGGCCGAATTGCCGACCTTGGTTACTCGGCTCGTGACGTCGATCGGGATCCCTCGCTGCCGACCAGGTCGGCCCGAGCGTCCGATCGAACATTCGTGGCCGACACCTCGAGTGCCCCGTGCCATC
This sequence comes from uncultured Anaerolinea sp., assembly GCA_964580175.1. Lineage (GTDB taxonomy): Bacteria > Chloroflexota > Limnocylindria > Limnocylindrales > CSP1-4 > UBA5189. The sequence continues at coordinate 4,386 of CAZOJS010000227.1, forward strand.
GCGTTACGGCGTGACGGCAACGTACGCCGCACCGAACCTGAGCGGCAATGGGTCGCTCGTTCCTGGTGGTGCAGCCCGATGGTCGTTGGCGTCTGCGCACCAGTCCCGGGACCTCCGTACCGTGGCCAATGGCCGGCTGCGGCGCTCCACCGTGTGTGGCGCTAGGCTGGCCGCATGGCCCCACAATTCCCGACCGGTCGCCTTTCCGGAACGAGCCGCGTGCTGACGCTGGTTGCGCTTGGACTCGCCTTGGTCGTGGGTGCGTGCGGTGGCAGCAGCCCACCGAGCTTTGATCCGGACGCTTCCTGCGGCGCGGACGGCCGCGCACCGGGCGCGTACCCGGAGCTTGAGGCGCGCCTGCCGGCAACGCTGGACAACGCCCCGCCGACCAGCCTGGATTCGGGGCGCCACTGCTCAGAAGGTGCGCTCGGATCGTTGATCGCCCACGATGCGGCCGGCATCAGGTTTGCCGGGGCAACCTGGGATCGCGGAGGCGGCGACGCGATCACGAGCGCGATATTCGGTCTCTTCGATCGCGACCTTCCCGCCAGCTGGATCGCCGAGTTCTATGAGATCGGGGCGCGGACCGCGAAGCGGACCGAGCAGATCGAGACGAGTCGGCCGGTGTTCGAAGGGGTTGGCGAGACCTTCAGGCTGGACACGCTCAACGGGCTGTCCCTCCAGAGCGTCGTCGTCTGGCAGGATGGCCCGCTGGTGCGCGTCGTGCTGGCGGCGACGGCCGTGGCTCCTGATGCGTCGCGCACGGCTCACGACGCGCTGGTGGAGCTTGCGGTGGCGAGCGCGGTTGCGGCGGCCTCGTCATCCTCGTCGGCCTTCGGTGCCTCCCCGGCCTCAACCTCGGCCTCGGCGGCACCATGAGCTCATGCTAGAGTCGCCGCCGAGATGACCGTCCCGCCGGAACGCTGGGCCGCCCGCAGAGCCGCCTGGCGGATCGAGCGCCTCGACCCGGCCCGTGCCCGGGCACCCGAGAGAACCGATCCGTTCATGACCATGGGCGACATCCCGCTCGAGCCCGTCTATGGCCCCTGGTCCCTCGACGCGATGCCTGGTGGGGCACCGACCGGGCCCGGAGGCCCGACCGTCGTGAACCATCATGGCGATTCACTTGCCCCGGGGCGCTGGGAGAACGCCGACGCCGAGCGAGACATCGGCCTGCCGGGTGATCCGCCGTTCACCCGAGGTATCCATCCGACCGCCTATCGCTCGCGGGTCTGGACGATGCGCATGTTCGCCGGGTTCGGCGCCGCGGAAGACACCAACGCCCGGTTCCGCCAGCTCCTT
>CAZOJS010000228.1:0-19887 GCA_964580175.1 uncultured Anaerolinea sp.
CGCTCGCCTGACTCGTTCGGGGCGCCGCAGCTTGGACACCCGAGGGCGAGCGCTGCACCGCAGGAGGCGCAGAACTTGCGTCCCGGCCGGTTCTCGGTTCCGCACGTAGAGCAGGTCATGCTGCGAGCCTAGCGGATGGCCGCAGCGAGCGCGACCCGATTCCGGGCGGCCGCCATCGCCAAACCCCCGGGTACCTCGGGCGTCAACCTGCCGGCACCGGGATCCAGTCGATCCCCATGTAGGGTTGCAGCGGCGCGGGAACATCGACCGACCCGTCCGGCCGTTGATAGTTCTCCAGGATCGCCGCGACGATCCGCGCCAGGGCCAGGCCTGAACCGTTCAGCGTGTGGACCAGCTCCGGCTTGGCGCCGGGCTCCGGCCGGTATCGAATGGCCATGCGGCGCGCCTGGAAGTCCTTGAAATTCGAGCATGAGCTGACCTCGAGCCAGCGCTCCACGCCCGGTGCCCAGACCTCGAGATCGTATTTGCGCGCCTGGGTGAAACCCATCTCGCGGGTTGCCATGAGCAGGACGCGGTAGGTCAGGCCAAGCCGCTTGAGCAGGTCCTCGGCGACGCCCGTCATCCATTCGAGGGCCTCCGCCGAGGATTCCGGCCGCTCGAAGAGCACCATCTCGACCTTGTCGAACTGGTGGACCCGAAGGATGCCGCGCGTGTCCTTGCCCGCCGCACCGGCTTCGCGCCGGAAACACGGGGTGTAGGCGGCGTACCGGATCGGGAGATCCGCCGCGTCCAGGATCTCGTCCCGGTGGAGGTTCGTGACCGGCACTTCGGCAGTCGGGACCAGGTAGAGATCGTCCCGGGTGACGACGTACATCTGGTCTTCCTTGTCAGGGATCTGTCCGGTCCCGCGGGCCGAGGCCTGGTTGACCACGATCGGCGGCCAGACCTCGGTGAACCCGTTTTCGCGGGTGTGGATGTCCAGAAACCACATGATCAAGGCGCGCTGGAGGGCGGAACCGGTGCCCACATACACGGGAAAGCCGGATCCGGCGATCTTTGCCCCGCGCGCCAGATCGATCATGCCGAGGTGCTCGGCGATCTCCCAGTGCGGCCGGCGCTCCCAGGTCGCCCCACCGGCGGGGGCATCGGCACCGATCTCGCCCTCGAGCGGCTGGTCATGCGGCAGCTGCTGACCCCACGTCCGGAGCGTGATGTTGGCGTCTTCCCCGCCGATCGGGATGTCTATCTCGGCGGGGTTCGGAATCCGGAGGAGCAGGTCCTCCACGGTTGCCTCGACCTCGGCCAGCTCGGCGTCGATGGCCGCGAGCCGCTCCCCGATGTTCGTGGAGCGGGCACGCAGCGTGGCCACCTCAGGCCCGTCGGGTCGAGCGCCACCCTTGATGGACTCCCCGATCGCCTTCGAGGCGGTATTGCGTTCGGCTCGGAGGGCGTCGCCTTCGCCCTGCAGCGTACGGCGTCGCGCGTCCGCCTTCAGGGCGGCTTCAACCACCGACGGATCCTCGCCTTTGTCGAGTGCGCCCTTCCGGATCGCGTCCGGTTCTTCCCGCAGCCGCGCTATGCCCACGCTCATGCCGGACCTCCTGTCGCGAGCATCGTCCCACCTGCGGCGGCAGCTTCGCGCAGTCGCTGCGCAACGAAGGCCGGTGCGAGTCCGGCCAGGAGCCAGCCCGCACGCGGGCCGTTGGGCCGACCGAGGAAGGCGAGGTAGAGCGCGGCAAACGCACGGCCGGGCGACAGGGCAAGGCCTGCGGCCGTGGCGAAGATCGCCGCTTGCCAGGCGTCCCCGCCCGCCGGTACCGCCGAGGGTCCGTCGCCATCGGGGCCTGTCATGTCACCGGCCAGTGAGGCCAGGAACGCGCGCTGGGCGTCGTCCAGGACGGCCGCCTCGTCCGGGAGCGCCTCGCGGACGGCCATCCGTGCCCGATCCGGGGCGTAGGACTCGAGCCACGCCCGGGCCGCACTCAGCCGCTCGTCAAGGATCGTCCGCTCACGAGCGCTGAACGGCGCGCCCTTTTCGTCAGCCATGAGGGCCGGGATGTCGGCATTCGGTACCTGGGCCAGGAACGCGAGGTGGGCGAAGTTCGGACGGTAGGCCGCCGCCTCGGCCGCGACGTCTGCGTCGGGATCACGAAGGCTGTACCGAAACACGGACTCGTACCCAGGCCCCATGTCGCCCTTGACCGGGCGGCCGGCCGTGGCGTCGGCCAGCTTGTCGAACTCGTCGAACAGGCGCGGGATCGCGTCGGTGCCGACCGGATCGAACTCAATCGCATGGTTCGGGCGCGGCCGGATGAACAGCGTCCGGAGTTGCTCTGGCGGAATGACCTCGACGATTTCGTGCGCCGCGGCACCTCGCCCCTTGGACGTCGACATCTTGCGCCCACCGATGTTCAGGAACTCGTAGGGCACGTTGATCGGCGGCTCGCGATCGAAGACCTCCCGGGCGATGGCGTCCGATCGATCGCGCGAGCCACCGGCCGTGGCGAGATCCTTGCCGCATGGCTCGATCGTCACACCGAAGAGGCTCCACTGGGCGGCCCACTCGAGATTCCAGGGGAGCTTGGCGCGACCAGCGAACGGTGCGACCCAGCCGGAGGCGCCGCAGCCGTGGGCCCAGGTCACGAGGTTCTGGCGGCACTCGTAGAACACGCGCTCTCCATCCCACTGGGTGACGATGGTGGTGCCCACCTTGCCGCACTGCTCACAGATCACCAGCACCGGGTGCCAGGTGTCGGGGTGCTGGACGTTGGAGACGCGCCGATACAGGTCGCGGACCACATGGGCGCGATCCAGGGCGGACCGGATGAACGCGTCCATCGCCCCGGACGGGTAGATGTCGCTCATCCAGTAGTAGCGATCCGGGTGAATCCCGAGGTCGGCGAACAGGTCGATGAAGGTCTGGGCGTGATGGCGCGCATACGAGGCGTGGCCGTCGGCGGCCTGATCCGGAATGTGCGCGAGGGGCACGCCCATGTAGCGCTCGACCGCATCGGGCGTCAGCAGCGCCTGGGCATCCATCGCGTCGAGATCGTCGATCCCGTACAGAAGCGTCGTGGGGTGGCCGGCGGCGCGCAGCGCCCGGGTGATCACGTCCAGGATCACGGGTCCGCGCAGGCTGCCCACGTGGACCGTCCCGGATGGGGTCTTCGAATCATTGATGACCTGCGGCCCGGACACACGCGAGGCCAGTTCGTCGGCCCAGTCCATCTGGTACTGCTCCTCGTGGTTGCCCTGAGGCCGGCTGCGAATTCCGCTGCCGGTCCCTCCGGCGGTTCGCCCGCCGCCACCAACCTCGAAGGCTAGGCGATCGAGACGACGGCGTACGCGATATCGCCCGCGGGGACGCGGACGGTGACCTTGTCACCCTTCTTGCGGCCGAGCAGGGCCCGCCCGACGGGACTCTCGTTGGAGATCCGACCCTCGGTTGGGCGGGCCTCGGTTGAACCGACGATCGTGAACGACTCCCGGCCGTCCGGTCCATTCACCGTGACGGTGGACCCGATCTCGACGGTGTCCTTGGAATGGTGGAGGTCATCGATCAGGGTGGCGTTCTTGATCAGTGCCTCGAGCGTCTGGATCCTGCCCTCGACGAATGCCTGCTCGTTCTTGGCATCCTCGTACTCGGCGTTCTCGCTCAGGTCGCCGTGCTCCTTGGCATCGTGAATACGGCCGGCGACCTCCGGTCGGCGCACCGAAACCGTCTCTTCGAGCTCGCGACGGAGCTTCTCGAGGCCCTCTTTGGAGATGTACGTGGGCTTGTTGTTCACTTTGGCTCCCGAGTAGGGATGCGGTCACCGCCTGGGGCGGCTGGCGGAGCAGCGAGGGCTCGGATAATGAAGAAACCCCAGCAGTTCCGGGATGTCCCCGCGAGCTGGAGTTCGAGGCTGGCGACGAAGCCTACTGCGACCCTGAAGGCGTGTCAAAGGCGCTCCGTCCGGGCTGTCGGCTCAGGCAGTCGCCGTGAGTCTGAGCAAGCGCTGCCTGACCCGCTTCAACGCCGCCCGATCGGCGGTTGCGACGAACACGGTGTCGTCCCCGGCGATGGAGCCGACCACCTCGGGCCATCTCGCTCGATCCAGGGCGGCGGCGATCGCATGAGCCGAACCAGGCAGGGTCCGGACGACGAGGATCAGTCCTGCATCGCGGATCTCCGCGGGAAGGTCATGCAGCAAGCGGCGAAGGCGATCTTCCCCGGACACCTCGGCCTCGATCAACCGGGGTGACAGGGCGTAAGCCTGCGTCCCGTCTCGGGCGGCCTTCACCAGTCCGAGCTCGGCCACGTCGCGGCTGATCGTGGCCTGGGTCGTCCTGAATCCACGCTCGCGGAGGGCCGTCGCCAGCTCCTGCTGCGTGCGGATCTGGCGCTGGTCCACGAGATCGCGGATCGCCCGCTGGCGGAGCTGCTTCATGACTTCGATGTCAACGGCCCTCCTAGCGGTCCCACAGGCCGAGCCAGGCCACCGTTACCACCGCGGCCAGAGCCAGCCGGTAGACGACGAAGATGGTTGTCGGATTGGAGCGCAGGAAGCGAAGCAGGAATGAAATCGCGAGGAGGCCGCCGATCAGCGAGGCGAGCATGCCGGCGACGAGCGGACCGGCCAGCACCTCCACGCCGGCCTCGCCGACGAGCGCCTTGCGCACCTCGAACAGACCGGCGCCCGCGGTGATTGGCGTGGCCATCAGGAAGCTGAACCGGGCCGCCGATTCGCGATCAAGGCCGGCAAACAGGCCGGCCGAGATCGAGATGCCCGAGCGACTGATCCCGGGCACGAGCGCGAGGGCCTGCGCCGCACCAATCCCGATCGCGTCGGCAAGTCCGAGATCGCCGATCGACCGGGTCCGGCTTCCAAGCCGATCGGCCAGCCACAGGATCACGCCCCCGACGACGAGGGTGACCGCGACCAGGCTGACCGACCGGAACGCTCCTTCGATCAGATCGTTGAGGAGGAGGGCGGCGAAGACGGCCGGAATGGTCGATACGAGGAGCAACCAGGAGAGCTTGCGATCGGGATCGCCGTTGATGGACCGGTCCCGGATCGACGCGAACCATGCGGGGACCAGCCGCAGCCAGTCCGCCCGGAAGTAGATCAGCAGCGCGAGCAGCGTGGCCAGGTGCAGCAGCACACTGAACAACAGGCTTTCGATGAACGGATCGTCCCAGCCCAGAAGGGCCGGAACAATGATCAGGTGGCCTGAGCTGGATACGGGCAGGAACTCAGTCAGGCCCTGCACAAGGCCCATGACAATGGCCTGGATGAGGATATCCATCCGGCTCCTTGAGGCGGCCGAGCCGTGCCCGGCCGCCCTGCACTGACAGTACCTAGCGGATGAAGAGCGGGGCCAGGACGAGGGTGATCGTGGCCAGCAGCTTGACGAGCACGTGGAGAGACGGGCCCGCGGTGTCCTTGAACGGGTCACCGACGGTGTCTCCGACGACCGCGGCCGCATGGGCATCGGTCTTCTTGCCGAGGACGTTGCCGTCGGCATCCTTCAGGTTGCCCGACTCGATGTACTTCTTGGCGTTGTCCCAGGCCCCGCCGCCGTTGTTGAGGACGGTGGCGAGCAGGACGCCCGCGATCGTCCCGACCATCAGCATCCCTGCGACCGCTTCGGCGCCGAGCAGGAGCCCGACGATGATCGGCGTGGCGACTGCCACCGCGCCTGGAAGAATCATCTCGCGAAGGGCCGCCTTGGTCGTGATGTCCACCACCCGGGCATAGTCCGGCCGGACGCTGTAATCCATGATCCCGGGCATCTCCCGGAACTGGCGACGCACCTCGACGATGATCGCCTGCGCCGTCGTGCCGACGGCCCGAATCGCCAACGACGAGAAGAAGTAGACGAGCATCGCGCCCATCAGGGCCGCGATGAAGACGTTGACGTTGGCCAGGTTGACCGATTCGAGGAGCGGACCGCCACGGTTCGTCTGGATCAGGTTCACCTTGTCGATGTAGGCGCTGAAGAGCAGAAATGCGGCCAGCGATGCGGACGCGATCGCATAGCCCTTGGTGAGGGCCTTCGTCGTGTTCCCGACTGCATCCAGGCGATCCGTGATTTCACGCGCACCAGCCTCGGCCCGGCTGAACTCGGCGATACCGCCCGCGTTGTCCGTGATCGGACCGAAGGTGTCCATCGCCAGGATGTAAGCGGTCGTCATGAGCATGGCCATGGTTGCCACCGCGGTGCCGAAGATGCCGCCGACATCCTTGCCATCGGCATTGACGATGCCGGCCTGCGAGCCGAACCAGTGACTGGCGAACAGGGCGATACCGATCGTGACAGCCGTTACTAACGTGGTCTCGAACCCGACGGCCATGCCGGAGATGATGTTGGTCGCTGGGCCGGTGCGGGACGCCTCGGCGATCTCACGCACGGGCCGGAACGTGCCGGCTGTGTAGTACTGGGTGATGTAGACGAACGCGACGCTGGTGGCCAGGCCGACGACGCCGGCCCCGAAGAAGTAGAGCCAGACGGGAAGGCCGGACGGTGCGTTGCCGTTGGTCTGCAACATCACGTTCGTGGTGAGGTACAAGGCACCCACGGATAGGATCGTGGTGACCCAGTAGCCCCGGTTGAGCATGTTCATGGGGTTCTCGTCTTCGCGGCCGCGAACGAAGAAGATGGCCACGATCGTGGACAGGAGCCCGAACGCCCGGATGACGAGAGGGAAGAAGATCCACGCCTCGGGACTCGGCCAGCCGGCCGCGAGCGCGATGGTGTAGACGCCGACGCCGAGGATCATGGCCCCGATGTTCTCGGCGGCCGTGGATTCGAACAGGTCCGCGCCACGACCGGCGCAGTCGCCGACGTTGTCGCCGACGAGGTCCGCGATGACGCCGGCGTTACGTGGGTCGTCTTCCGGAATGCCGGCCTCGACCTTGCCCACCAGGTCGGAACCGACGTCGGCCGCCTTGGTATAGATCCCGCCTCCGAGCTGGGCGAACAGGGCGACGAACGAGGCCCCGAAGCCGAACCCGACGATCAGGAAGGGTGCATCGTGCGTGGCCTGGCCGCCGCCGAGGCCACCGAACAGGCTGAAGATGCCGTACACCCCGAGGAGCGACAGGGCCACCACCAGGAACCCGGATACCGCCCCTCCGCGCATCGCGACCTGGACAGCTTCCACGAGACTGCGCCGGGCTGCGGCCGCGGTCCGGACGTTGGACTTGACACTGATAAACATGCCGATGATCCCGGACGCCATGGAACAGGCGGCCCCGACCAGGAAGGCCAGGCCAGTGCGCCACCCAAGGTCGAGACCAAAGATCGCCGTGTCGGCGACGTCCTCTCCCTCGAAGATCGTAATGACCCCGCCGATGACGACGGCTCCGACCACCGCCAGCACTCCGATCGTGGTGTACTGACGGCGGATGAAGGCGACGGCGCCCTCGAAGATCATCCCCGCGACGTCTTCCATCGCGGGAGTGCCGGTGTCGCGCGCCAGGACGTCGCGGGCAAGCCACAGGGCGAACAGGATGGCAACCACCCCGGCGGGCAGGATGATCAGTTGCAGCTGACTGGCGTCCATCGGGTTGGCAGATCCTCCAGGTGCAGACTAGAACGCGGCCCGCCCATGGACGCGCGTCGCCCGAGTGGGCGGCTGTGCGGAACGCAAGCAACGACTCCAGACCCGGGCGCTGGAACTCTGGGCGCGACCGGACGAGCCGTTTCAGGATGGCCGCGAGTGTATCAACCGCCGTTCGAGCGGGTCAAATCGCCTGCCAACGCGGATTCGCGGGTGGGACGACCTCGCGAGATGACGACCCTGGCCGCTGTCACGTTGCTTCGACGGCTCAGCGAATCCACCTCGCATACGCGCCGTCCGTCGTCAATTGACGGGAAACCCCGGAGACTGCGTTCACCCGCCAGATCCCGATCGAGTCGGAGGGCTGCGCGACCAGGGTGCGGCCCACGAGGAGACTCAGCCCGTCGGGTGAGTATGCCGGCCAACGCTCCGTGGTCCCAACGGTCGACGGCAGATCTCGCACCCCGCCGTCCAGGCTGATCAGACGGATGGCCGGCCCGCCGGGCAGGCCATCCATGCCCACGGCCAGTGATCCAGTCGGAGCGAGCGCGACCGGGCCGACCGCCCCATCGGTGTTGACAATTCGCGAGAGGCGGCCGCGCAGATCCACGGCGAACAGGGCCGGCGTGCCTCCCTCGCGAGGTTGGCCGGCGACGACGAACGCGTCCCGTGCCGGCACCCATATCGGTGGCGCCTTCGCCGTCAGGGCCACCGGCGTGAGCCCCGGACCGGGTGGCTCATCGGCTTCGGTCAGGTCGATCAAGGTGACCTCGCCGCTGGAGAGCACGAGGAGCGCCACCCGACCGCTCGGGTCGAACGCGATCCGGGGCATCCAGGCCGGCAGGGCTTGGTCGCTCAAGACTCCGTCACCAGCGAGCGCCGCAGATCCCGGTTCCGGCGCCCCGTGGTCGAGCAACTGACGCTCGTCACCGGGCGTCCCGGGAAGCGGAACCAGCCAGAACCCCTGGTCGGCTCCGGCGACATCGCGGCGCGCCACGATCAGATGCGCCTGCCCCGGCGCGAATACTGGCCCGTATTCTGCGCGGCCATCGTCCCGCGTCAGCCGGCGCAAACCGGAGCCGTCGATGGCCATCACGCTCACTACGCCGCCTGCGGCAAAGGCGACGTTCCCGCCGCCGGCCATGATGTCGAAACTGCTGACGGGTAGCAGCTCGATCGTCAGCTGGCGCTGGTTCGTGCCGTCCGGGTTCATGACCCAGACGTTGCGGACGCCGCCGCGAGCGCCCAGAAACGCGATCTGGTTCTGCCCGGATACCGTCGGCGCACCCGTGGTGAAGGTCCACCGCCTGCCAGAAGCAATCGCGCTCGGATCGTCCAGGCGAGCAACAGTCGAGGCGAGGGTGAGCGTATAGGTCGTGTGCGGGGCCAGCGGCTGCGATGGAACGAACACCAGCGTATCGGGCGGCGCCGTCGGGGAGCCAGTCTGGGTGTCGATCGTGGCGCCTTCGAGACGAAGCATCCGCACCGCGCCGTCCACGTCGGGCGTGATCTGGAGGGCGGTCCGGGCCGTCTCGACGTCGATCGCTGCATTGAACCGGATCGCGATGGGCGTGTCGATCCCGATGCCGGCCACCCCGGCGGCCGGGACGACCGCTGCGATCTCGAGCCCGGATCCGGCGGTCGCAAAGCTGGTCATGAACGGCACTCCGAGCGTGCTTCCGCCGGTGTCTGCGGCCTCGGGCCCAACGCTCAGCGAATAGGTCGTCGAGGGCCGGAGCTCCGTTTCGAATTCGATCGTCAGCACCGATCCCCGCCAGATCGCCGTCATCGAAGCCGGCGGGTCCATCCGGATGGCGGTTTCGACCGACGCGGTGTCCATGAGGCGGTCGAACACGAGCTCGATGTTTCCGCTGAGCGGCGCGCCGGTCGCACCGTCGCTCGGGATCGTCCGTAGTACGACGGGGGGGCCAACCGTGCTGAACCCCCACGCCTCGAATCCGGTCGGATCGGCGTTACCCTTGAGGTCCTGCACGCCGGGCTCGATCCAGATGCTGAACGTCGTGTTCGAAGGGAGCTTTCGCGACGGCGTGAAGATCGCCGTCGAGCCGCTCCAGGTAAACGCCCCGTCGACGGCCGGGGCGATCCGGAAGCGGGCCTCGGCCGTCGCCGTACGAACCGGTTCGCTGAATTCGATGTCGATCGCCGTCAGCGTCTGGGCCAGCCGGTCATCACCGGCAGGGGCACTCAGCGTGATCGCCTTGACGGTCGGGGGCCGGCGGTCGACCGTTGTGGCGTTGACGAGCACGAAGGCAAGGCCGACGAGTGCCACGGACACGCTCACAAGCGAGATCAACCGGCGCATCGCCACCTCCGCCCGGGACTGCCGGTCACGGGGCGGGACGATAGCACAGCCCCTATACTCCCGGTCCTGTGACCCACCGACCCGCGCTAGGCTGCCTCGTCGAGGTCCTCGAGACGCTCGTCCTGACCGTCGTCATCTTCTTCGGGATCCAAGCCTTCATCGCCCAGCCCTTCAAAGTGCAACAGGGGTCGATGGAGAACACGCTGATCCCCGAGGAGTACGTCCTGGTGGACAAGTTGTCGCCCCGCTGGGACGCCTATTCCTACGGCGACATTATCGTCTTCCAGCCACCTGACAGCTGGCGCCAGGGCTCCGACGTGCCGTTCATCAAGCGGGTGATCGGCCTCCCGGGCGATACCATTGAACTGCGCGACGGTTTGCTCTTCGTGAATGGGATCGAAGTCGACGAGCCGTACATCTTCACAAGTCTGGACGGCATCCAGCAGCAGACCTACCCGGCTCCCGGGGGCGCCACGCGCTGGGTGGTTCCAGCCGGTGAGATGTTCGTGATGGGCGACCATCGCGAGGACTCCGCGGACTCTCGGAACTTTGGGCCGATCGACATCCCGAGGGTGGTTGGACGCGCCTGGCTTCGATATTGGCCATTCGACAAGCTGGGGATCCTCCCGGTCCCGGAACACCCGGAGCTCGCGACACCGGCGCCATGAGCAGCCCTGCGTGAACCCGATCATCGCGGTGTTTGCCGTCGCGGTGACCGTCGGTGCCGTCGCGGCAATCTCGGCCCGTGAGCCGCGCCTGGCTCTGGTCGGCCTTGCCCTGACGCTCGGTGCGGCCTCATTCCTGAGCGATCCGCTGCCTCCCCTGTCCACGCTGGCCGTCCGGGTCGTCGGCGCCGCGCTGGCCGCCTATCTCCTGCGTGCAGCCCTGACGGCGGCCGCTGGTTCCTCCGGCCGGCAGGATTCCTCCGGACGACGCGCGGACGGGTCCACGGGAGGATCTCGTCTTGGCTGGCCGGCGGAGAGCCTGATCGCGGTGACCGCCTGGATCGTGGCGGTGAGCATCTCCGTGCGAATCGAGGCACTGCGGCCGACCGGTGCGGGAGTGCTGGCTACTGACCTCGTGTCGATGCTCACGCCGGACGCCATGATCACCGCCGCCGGGCTTGCCGCGATCGTCGTGGCGCTCGTGACGGCACTGTCGGCGCGCGATGGCGCGCGAACCGCGGTCGGAACGCTGGTCCTGATGCAGGGCCTGCTCCTGTTCCGTATCGGCGTTGCGGGTTCCCCGGGAGACCTCGAACAGCTCGTCGGTGTCGCCCTTCTGATCGCGGTTGCGATCGCCGGGTCCGTTCTGTCCGGTCTCGACGCCCAGGCGGCCACAGACGACCGGTCGCGACGGGGCTCGCACGAGTCTGCGGCCCCCACCCATGACGAAAGCATTCGGGTATGAGCGTCCTCCTGCTGATCGCCCTGGCCCTGCCCGGTGGTCTCGTGACGGCCCTGCTCGTTACCCGGCGTCGACTGGCCTTCGCGGTCGGACTTGCGACCGCCCTGGCCTGCGTGATTGCGGCCGCCTCGATCGACGCGGCCGACCAGATCCCGCTCGCCGGCTCCGCGATCGGTGGGTCGGATGGCTTGCGGACGCTGACCGTGGCGTGGGCCGCCACGACCCTCCTGTTCGGGATCATCGATGGTCTGATTGGTGTTCGTCCGCTCGTGCTGGGGCCATCCCTGATCGGGCTCGCGTTTGGGGCAGCAGGCCTCGGCGTCGCGGACCCCGGTATCGGGTTCGCCATCCTGACCGGTGGTGCAGTTCTGGTCGCGGTTGTGCCGCTGGCGGCGGCGCGACCAGCGGGCGAATCGGTCCTGGCCCTTGGGGTCCGCTCGGTCCGCTACCTGGTGGCCGCCGGATTCCTGAGCCTGCTGGTCGTCGCCTGGGGCGCCTCTCCCGCCGGACCATTGGAGGCGGTCGGTCCACTGGGGGATGTCGATCCGTCACTCGAGCTGGCGATGGGTCTGGCCCTGATGGCGATGGTCGGCGCGGTGGTTATCCGCTCGGGCGCCATTCCGTCGCACATCTGGGCCGCTCGATACGCCGAGGCGATGCCGACATCGGCGGTGCCCCCGATGCTCGGTTGGGGCGCGGCCGCTTTCGGCCTGGTCGCACTGGGCTGGGTCGACGTGACCATTTCGCCGTCCGCTGCCCCGCTTGAGACCGAGCGACTGGTCATCGCCCTCGTCGCCTCGGCGACGATCATCCTCGCGGGCATCGCGGCCGGGCTGCATGACGACATCGAGCACGTCCTCGCCTACGCCATCATCCAGGATGCCGGGGTCGCGATCCTGGCCTTCGCCTCGGCCGGCCAAGTCTCCGGCGACGCTGCGCGCGACTGGATTCTGGCCGCGGTCGCCGTCAAGGCCGGTCTGGCCGCCTGGGTCCTCGTGGCCCGAGCGACCTTCGGGACCCGCGATCGCACCGAGCTGCGCGGCTGGGCCCGCCGGGCGCCGCTGCTCGGACTGGCCTTTGCGCTGGTCCTCATCGGTGCAATCGGCCTGCCCGGGGTCGCCAATTTCGACGCCCGGGCGACCCTCATCCAGCTTGCCCTCCCGGGGCCGATCGCCGCGGTTGTCGTCGTTGCGGCTTTCGCGCCGCTCATCTTCCTGGGCCGGATCATGGCCATCGGGTTCGGCGTGATGTCCGGACCGGTCCGTGGCGCATCAGGCGCGGAGATCGTGCTCGGCCGCGGGCGAACTGACGGCTGGGCGGATGACCTCACGCCGGCCCGGACCGCCGTGGCCGTCGTCCGTGCGAATCGTTACCCGCTCGCTGCGGCCGCGGCGGTCCTGGTGGCGGTCGTCGGCCTGTCGATCGCGCTTGGCGGTCTCGGGTCGTCCGTCGGCGGAGCCGTCGCGACTAATGGCGGCGGCGGGCCTGCGATCGTCGGCCCGTAGGAGTCCGCGCGATCGCGGCATACAACCAGATCGGCTTGCCACCGAAGGCCAAGGTGATCAACCCTCCGGGGCGAGCACCCAGGTGTCGATGTCGCGCTGGTAGTCGAATAGTTCGCCAGCGGCGAACCACAACCCGATCTCAGCCGCAGCGGTCTCCGGGCTGTCCGAGGCATGCACGAGGTTGTGGGCCGTCTCGAGCGCGAAGTCCCCGCGAATCGTTCCCGGGCCGGCCTCGTCCGGGCGGGTCGCACCATTCATCGTCCGGACGACCGTGATCGCCTTTGGGCCCTCGAGCACGGCGGCAATCACTGGCCCGCTGGTGATGAAGTCCACGAGACCGGCGAAGAACGGCCGCGCCCTGTGAACCGCGTAATGCGTCTCGGCCAGTTCGCGATTGACGGACATGAGCTTGACGCCGACGAGGCGCAGCCCTCGCTCCTCATAGCGAGCAAGGATCCGTCCGGCGAGAAGGCGCTGGACGGCGTCCGGCTTGATGAGTACGAGGGTTCGTTCGGTCACTGACGGCGTCCTATCGTGCGGGGTTGCTCAGCGTGGGGAACGATAGCAGGGCGGGCGCCCCGGACCGGGCCCGGTTGCCCGGATCGCTACCGGATCGACTTCGCAGGCCGATCGAGCGCACTGGCTGCCGCGCCGTAGGCAGCCTCGGCTTCCAGGATCCGCCCGAGGATTCGGAGCGCATCGCCGCGCACCAGCAGGGCGGCCGGCTCCGGACGGCCGGAGACGATTTCGGCGACCTCGGAGGCAAGCGTTGGATCCAGGCGCAGGGTCAGCGCCAGACGATCGAGGGCGGACGCAGTCCATGCCGGATCGCCCCCGCGGATCTCGTCCCGCGCCTGCCCCAACAGGCCTCGGGCGTCGGGGAAGAGCGGCCGGTTCGCGCTGCCGTCGTCCGCCCGCGCGGGCTTGCGCGTGGTGCGAGGTGGACGGACCCGTCGAGGCTCGCGGACGGTCGGCGTCTCCTCTGGACCGAAGGCCGCGGCAGCGTCGAGGATTCCGCCCAGCATGGACGGCCAGACTGCGCGCTGCGGCATCCCGGCGAACAGCGCGGCCAGCGCTTCGGCGGTCAGCGCACCGAGCGCGGCGACATGCGCGCGCGACTCCTCGGACCGTCCGCCCGCGGCCGCGGCTTCTGCCAGGATCACCCGGGCAATCGGTTCGGCGCCCGCGGCCGCCAGATGCGCTGCCGCCGCCTCGGCGGCGAGGCCGAGCTCATTCGTGCGCCAGCGCGCCTCGGCGAGGTAGGCGAGCCCGGCCGGCTTGAGCCGATCCTGGATCGCCAGTGACTCGAGTTCCGCCCTGGCCAGCAGCAAGGCACCGAGGCGCAGATGGACCGCGGCGAGGTGCTGGTCGTCCAATTCGGCCGCTTCGGCCGGGGTCACGATGCACTCATCCCGCGGGCATTCGAAGGTGCGCTTCCAATCCGCGCCGGTGACGCCCCGGCGCAACCACCGCAAGTCGGAGCAGCTCGTCCTGGAACAGGGCGGAGGCCAGCCGGTGGATGGCCTCCGCCGTCACGTCCGCGACCGCCACGAGCGCTTCGTCCAGGGTCAGCACGCGGTCATGGAGCGCTTCCTGGCCGCCGACCCAGGAGGCGAGATGGCGGGTCTCATCCATCCGCAGCTCCAGCCCCCCGGAGAGATAGGCCTTGGCCTTGGCCAGCTCACCGTCCGGGATGGGCGTGTCCCGCAGGCGCGCCAACTCGACCAGGATCGCGTCGAGTGCCGCGGGCATCTGATCCGGATCCACGCCGGCGCTGACCTCGAGTGCCCCCGCGTCGGCGTATTCAACGAGCCCGGAGCTGACGTCGTAGGCCAGTGCGTCCCGGTCCACGAGCGACAGGTACAGCCGACTGCTCATGCCGTCCCCGAGCGCGGCGTTGAGTACGGACAGCGTCCAGGAATCGGGGTGGTCACGGTGGAGGGCGGGCACACCGACGGTGAGTTGCGCCTGGGTCGTGTCGCGTCGGCCGACGAGCACGCGGTCTCCGGCCGGAAGCGTCGGGGCAGGCTCGTACGAGGACGCGATCCCGTTGCCGCGTCCAAAGGAACGATCCACCAGGCCGAGCGCGTCGCCGTGCGAGATGTCGCCGGCGATCGCCACGACGGTGTTCGCCGGGCGGTAGCCGGCCGCCCAGAAGGCCCGGATCTCGGCCGGTGCGAGACCGCGAATGTCGGCCTCGTCGCCGCAGATCTCGCGCCCGAGGGGGCCCGTCCCGTACATGGCTCGCTGGAACAGGATCTGGCAGTACTCCGCCGGGTCGTCCAGATACCCGCGGATCTCCTCGACGATCACGGCGCGCTCACGGTCGATCTCGGCTTCGTCAAGGCCCGGCCGGCAGATGAGCTCCCCGAGGACATTGAGCGCCCGCGTCGCCTCACGCCGCGGAACACGAGCCCAGTAGACGGTCGATTCGCGGTCGGTGGCGGCGTTGAACGAACCGCCGACGCCCTCGATGGCCTCGCTGAGCGCCCGGGTTGAGGGATAGGCGGTCGTGCCTTTGAAGGTCAGATGCTCGAGGAAGTGGGCGACGCCGATCTGGCCTTCGGCTTCACTGCGGGACCCGGCGAGCACGTAGGCGGCCACCGATACCGACCGGGAACCCGGAAGGTGTGCGCTGATCACTCGAGGCCCGTCGGTCAGGGTGGTCCGTTCGAACATCGGGGCGATGGTACCCGGTCGCCTTGGATGCGATCGAAGGCGGGGATCGACAGAGGAAGACGCCCGCGCCAGGCCCGGCGCTCGATCAGTCCTCGCCGGACTCGAGGCCGAGGAGCTCCATCTGGACGAAGCCCGTCGTATCGAACTCCAGTTGGCGCGGCTCCAAGGGTGAGTGCCCGGCGCCCTCGCCGGTCGGCCCGTACTCGATGATCACGCGCTCATCACCCTGCACCAGGGTGTAGATGAGGAACTGATCCGGGCGCGTCTGGAACTCGAGGTGCTCAAACGAGTCGACATTCAGGGTAACCGCGATCGGGGTGAAGAACGTCGAGACTTCGGGCTGATCCACGACGATCCGCTCCACCCAGCCGGTGCCGTGGGAAACGAGCTCGCGGTTCCGAAAGTAACGGTAGCTGACGGTCTGCTTGAGCAGCGGCCGCAGCAGATTGAGCATGTCCTCGCGCGTGGACACGACGCCATCGTTGACGAAGAATTTCGCCGGCGGCTCGATCGACACGGGAGGCTCCTTCCGGTTTGGCACGAGGGCGGACGGAACGTTTCCGATGGTACCGCAGGTGCACCCCCGGGCGACGGTCCACTTTCGAGCCGGGGCGAGGTCGAGCAGGCGGCTGCTGCGGCGGTTCCGGCGACGGGCGCGGGTATGATCCAGCCATGCTCCTCGCCCTGGACATCGGCAACACGGACGTCACGCTCGGATGGTTCCGGGCCGGTGTTCTGCTGGGCACGGCGCGGATTCCGACCATTCCGACGGCCACGCCGGTCGCGTTCGCCGTCCGGCTGGACGCAGCCCTGGCCGGCGGCGGCGTCGCGATAGACGACGTGGGGTCTCTGGTCCTTGCCTCGGTCGTGCCCGCGCTCACGCTCCAGGTAGAGGCACTGGCGGTGAGTCGCGATCGAGCGCTGCTGGTGGCCGGCGCCGCAAACGTGCCAGTCCCGGTTCGCGTGGAACGACCCGCGGAAGTGGGTGCGGACCGTCTGGTCAACGCGCTGGCCGCCGCGCGCCTGTACGGCACGCCCGCGGTAGTCGCCGACCTCGGTACCGCAACCACGATCGATGCGATCGCGCCCGATGGCGCCTTCCTCGGCGGCGCCATTGCCCCCGGGATCCGCCTCGGCCTCGACACACTGGTCACGAGGACGGCGCAGTTGCCCGCGATCGAGCTGCGGGCCCCGGACCGGGCGATCGGGCGCAACACGGTTGCCGCCATGCAGTCGGGCGTCGTGATCGGTTACCAGGTGCTGACCGGCGGGCTCATCGATCGAGTTCGACGAGAGTTGGCAACCGAGGCCGGCGTGGCGCCCGAGGCGGTCCGGACGATCGTGACGGGGGGATTCAGTAATGCCGCCTGGATCGTCGGAATCGACGGCGTCGACGCCGTGGATCCGGACCTGACCCTGAAGGGCCTGGCGATCCTGCATGCCGAGGTCGCCGATGGCGAGCCACTGGCGGTCGGCACCCGGTGAGCATCATCGTCGATTTGGAGAGTGATTCGGTCGCCGGAGCCCGCCTCACCGGCCGACTCGTGGCACTCGGTGTGACCGGCTCGATCGCCGCGTACAAGGCCGTCGAGTTGCTCCGGCTCCTCGTCGGGGAAGGCGCCGAGGTGATCGTTCTGTTGTCTCCCTCGGCCAGCCGCTTCGTGGGACCACTGACCTTTGAAGCGCTTTCTCGACACCCGGTCGAGACGGAGCTCATGGAGCTCCTGCCCGACGGACGAATCGGCCACATCGTGGTCGCCGACTCGGCCGACGCGATCGTCGTGGCGCCCGCGACGGCGCACTGGCTCGGGGCGATGGCCAACGGCCTTGCCGGTGATGTCGTGACGGCTGCCTGCCTGGCGACCTCGGCGCCCGTCATCGTGGCACCGGCCATGGATGGCGACATGTGGACGCACCCGGCCACCCGGGCAAACGTGCGCCGGCTCCACGAGGACTTCGGGTACACCGTGGTCGCTCCCGAATCCGGCCCGCTTGCCTCGGGCCAGTCGGGCGTCGGACGGCTCGCCGAGCTGGGCTCGATCGTGGATGCGGTGGTCGCCGCAACGGACGGACACCCGGTCCGACAACCCGACACGGCGGCTCGACCGCCGAGTACCGCCGGGCCGGTCCGCGACGCGGACCTGGTCGGCCGGCATGTCGTGATCACCGCCGGCGGCACCCGCGAACCGATCGATCCGGTCCGCTTCATCGGCAATCGGTCGAGCGGCAAGATGGGCGTCGCCGTCGCGGACGCCGCGCTCGACCGCGGGGCTGCCGTGACCCTCATCGTGGCGAACGTCAGCGTGCCGCTTCCCGACGATCGGGCTCGAATTCTCCGGGTTGAGACGGCGGGCGAACTCCGGAACACCCTGATCGAAGTGCTGTTCGACGATCCCGAATCGCCGCTTGCTGGGCGCTTCGATGCGCTGGTGATGGCCGCGGCGGTCAGCGACTTCAAGCCGGCACGACCCGCCGGCGGCAAGATCGGGCGGGAGACCGGCCTGACCCTCGAGCTCGAGCCGACACCGGATGTTCTCGCTGAGGTCGCCCGAATCGTGCACGGACTCGACGGCCAGGAAACCCGGAGGCCCTCGCCGCTCGATCCCGGTCCGGTTCTGGTCGGTTTCGCGGCCGAGACGGGTTCCCTGGAGCGGGCCGCCGACAAGCTCCGCCGCAAAGGTGTCGACCTCCTCGTCGCGAACGACATCCTGGAGCCGGATTCTGGATTCGGGGGCGATACCAATCGGGTGGTCATCCTTGATGCCCACGGCGGGGAGCAGGCGCTGCCGCTGCTTTCGAAGCGCGAGGTGGCCGATCGCCTCCTCGACCAGGTGGCCGCGTTGATGGACGCTCGGGCCGGAGGGGTGCAGACTGCCCCCATGCGCGAGCCGTCCCGATGAACGCTCCCGGCGGATCCGTCCGGCGCCTGACCGTGGCGGACATCCTGCGCATGCACGCGGACGGCGATCGTCTGCCGATGCTGACCGCCTACGACTACCCGACGGCCCGGATCCTCGACGAGGCCGGCATCCCCATGCTGCTCGTCGGCGATTCGCTCGGCCAGGTGCTCCTCGGCTACGACTCGACCGTCCGCGTGACAATGACCGAGATGCTCCATCACACCGGGGCAGTGGTGCGCGGCTCCCAGCGGGCCCTGGTGATCGGTGACATGCCCTTCTTGTCCTATGCGACGGCGGACGACGCTGTGGAAAACGCGGGTCGATTCCTCCGTGAGGCAGGCGCCACAGCCGTCAAGATCGAGGGTGGCGTTCGCTCGGCCCGAACCGTGGAGGCGCTGGTTCGGTCCGGCATTCCGGTCATGGGCCACATCGGCTGGACGCCCCAGTCGGAGCACGGCATGGGCGGCAGGGTCCGGGTGCAGGGCAAGAGCCGGGACACGGCCCGTGCGCTCCTCGCGGACGCGATTGCCATCCAGGAGGCGGGGGCCTTCTCGATGGTCCTCGAACTTGTGCCCGAGCAGCTTGCCGCCACGATCACGTCGCGGCTCCGGATTCCCACGATCGGGATCGGCGCGGGTGCCGGCTGCAGCGGGCAGGTCCAGGTCATCACCGATCTCCTGGGACTCGGTGACTACTCCCCGCGTCACGCCAGATCGTACGCGGACCTACGGGCAACGATCCGGACGGCCGCCCAGACGTGGGCTGCTGATGTCGTCGCGGGAACGTTTCCTGGAGCCGCCGAAACCGTGCGCATGGACGAGCAGACGCTGGACGAGGTGCTCGGGCGCACGGCGGACGATCGGGCGGTCTCTGGTCGGGCGGACGGTTCCGGCGCCTCGGTCGACCGCCTCGGGGCCGGCATCCCGCTCGACCGCGATCTCTGACCGCTTGGCCACAACGGTTGTTCGGTCGCGTGAGGCCCTGCGCGGCGCCCTCGCGGACAGTCCTCGACGGATCGGTCTTGTACCCACCATGGGCTGGCTGCATGACGGCCACCGGGCCCTGATGCAGCGGGCACGCGCCGAGAATCGCACCACCGTCGTGTCCATCTTCGTCAATCCGCGCCAGTTCGGAGACGCGTCCGATCTGGCGCGGTACCCGCGCAACGAGCTCCGCGACGTGGAAATCTGCACGTCGGAGGGGGTCGACGTCGTGTTCGCCCCGACGGCCGACGAGGTCTACCCCCCCGGCTTCGACTCGGTCGTCACGGTCGGTGCCATCGCCAGACCGCTCGAGGGCGCGGCGCGACCCGGCCACTTCGACGGGGTCGCCACGGTCGTCGCCGTCCTGTTTGGCCTGGTCCGAGCCGATCGAGCCTACTTCGGGCAGAAGGACGCCCAGCAGGTCGCGGTGATCCGGCGGATGGCCATCGACCTGGCCATCCCGACGGACGTCATCGCCTGCCCGACCATCCGTGAACCCGATGGTCTCGCGATGTCGTCGCGGAACGTCCATCTCACGCCGGCCGAGCGGGCTGCGGCGCCGGTCCTGCACCGGGCCCTCGTC